>NZ_JBEAID010000017.1:0-349573 GCF_040064585.1 Klebsiella sp. CN_Kp113
GAGCCGGAGAAAGTATCGGCAACTAAAAATGGTTGCAGGCGTTCACAGTATCTACCGTCCCGCAGACGGCGGGGAACCTGTAGCCCGGCTAAGCGCAGCGCGAGCCGGGTTTTTTACGGTTAATAAAGCAGAGAGTAGAGCTGGCGGCGGTACTTCGCGGCCAGCGCGTCACCGGTGCCGAGGGCGGAGAGGATCTCCTGCAGCAGCTTGCGAACCTCGCCGTTTCCGGCGCCTAAATCTTTTTGCAGATGGCTGAACAGCAGCGCCAGCGCCTCTTCGTTACGCCCAACCTGATGCAGCTGTAATGCCAACTGGGAGGCCAGCGCCGCGTCTTCCGGGTTCTGCTCTACCTGCTGCTGCAGCTGCTGAATTTCCGGCGTGTCGGCGGCTTTTTTCAGCAGTTCGATCTGCGCCACCAGTCCCTGATAGCGGGTATCCTGATCCTGCAGCGGCACGGTTTTCAGCACCGTTTCCGCTTCATCGGAACGGTGGAGGGCAATCAGCGTTTCCGCCAGCAGCAGGCCAATCTGGCTCTCCTGGTTCGACAGTTGCCAGGCGTCTTTCAGCAGCGGCAGCGCTTCGGCGTAGTTCTCTTCCTCCATCAGCGCCAGCGCCTGCTGCGCTTTGAGCTCCTCTTCGCGCGGCAGGAACTTATCCAGCAGCGCGCGCACCGCTTCTTCCGGCTGCGGGCCTTCGAAGCCGTCGACCGGCTGACCGTTCTGGAACAGGTAAACCGTAGGGATTGCGCGCAGGCCAAACTGCGAAGCCAGCATTTGTTCGGCATCGCAGTCAACTTTAGCGAGGGTAAACAGGCCGTTGTACTGGGCGGCGAGGCTCTCCAGTACCGGCGTCAACTGCTCGCAATGTTGGCTGCGCGCGGACCAGAAATAGAACAGCACCGGCGTTGTCGCGGACTGCTGTAGCGTCTGGTGTAGGTTAGCTTCGGTAATATTGACAATATTCTGTGCGGACATGAGCAAGTCTCTTTAATCGATATTTGTATAGATATATGGGGGCGACGGCAGGCGCTTCAACTTAGCCCTGGATAATTTTGTCCATCGCGCGGGTCGGCAGCAGGCGTTTCAGCAGGGCGACCGCATGCGCCACCAGAGTGACCCGGTAGCGCAGCTTCGGTTTATCGCTGACAAAAGCATGGCGCACTTTTTCCACCACCGCTTCCGGCCCGAGAGTAAAGCGGGCGGCGATGCCGGGGTTTTCCACCGGCTTATCGGTCTGGGTCTGGTTGACGTTGTTGGTGAAGCGGGTGTGGATCGGGCCCGGCTCAATCAGGATGACCTTAATTCCGCTGTGGCGCAGCTCCATGCGCAGCGCGTCTGACCAGGCTTCCAGCGCGAATTTGCTGGCGGCATAGGCGCCGCGGCCGGGGCTGGAGATAATTCCCATCACCGACGAGGTCATCACAATACGCCCTTCGCCGTGCGGCTCCATTGCCGGAAGCAGCAGCATCGTTAGCTGATGGACGCCGAAAAAGTTGGCGGAAAACTGCTGCTCCATCTGCTGGCGGCTGATGGTCGGCAGCGGGCCGTAGACGCCGTAGCCCGCGTTGTTAAACAGGCCGTACAGGCGGTTGTCGGTCAGGGCAATCACCTCGGCGGCGGCGCGTTCAACGCTCTGCGGATCGTCAAGATCCAGCAACACACCGGTCAGCCCCAGCTCCTGCATCCGTGCGACATCTTCCGCTTTGCGGCAGGCGGCCAGCACGTTAAAGCCCTGGCGCTTTAAATCAAGGGCGCTTTCAAGACCAATTCCGCTGGAACATCCTGTAACTAAAACCGATTTTTGCATAACTTTACCTGCAAATGACTCGCTGTTATCAGGAGTCATGATTAACTAAGGGAGCCAAACGCGTCGCCATCCAGTCGGCGATAAACGGCTGGGCGTCGCGATTAGGGTGAATTCCATCGTCCTGCATCCACTGCGGTTTCAGATAAACCTCTTCCATAAAAAAGGGCAGCAGAGGAATATCAAACTCTTTGGCCAGTGCCGGATAAATTGCGCTAAAGGCTTCATTATAACGGCGGCCATAGTTGGCGGGCAGGCGAATTTGCATCAGCAGCGGCTGGGCGTTCGCCGCTTTGATATGCTCAATAATGGTACGCAGCGCCTGCTCCGTCTGCTGCGGCGGGAAACCGCGCAGCCCGTCGTTACCGCCCAGCTCTACCAGCACCCAGCGCGGCTGATGCTGCTTAAGCAGAGCCGGCAGCCTTGCCAGCCCCTGCTGCGAGGTATCGCCGCTGATGCTGGCGTTAACCACCGGCGTTTTGGTCTGCCACTTATCGTTAAGCAGCGCAGGCCAGGCGGTATTGCCCGCCATGCGATAACCGGCGCTCAGACTGTCGCCGAGAACCAACAGCGTGTCGGCCGCCATCGCGCGGCAGGTAAACAGGACCAGAAACAGGAAAGGCAAATGCCAGCGGAAAACATACTTGAAGTTCATCATCTTAAGAAATCCGTCGGTCAGGGTGAGCATCAGCTTTCCATCCTTACCGGAGTTGAGCTGGTTGTCAAACAGGGGCAGACCATCGCCCTGATTGGCGAGTCGGGGTCCGGTAAATCAACGCTGCTGGCGATCCTCGCCGGGCTGGACGATGGCAGCAGCGGGGAGGTCTCGCTGCTCGGACAACCGCTGCATCAGATGGACGAAGAGGCGCGGGCGAAGCTGCGCGCAAAGCACGTCGGCTTTGTGTTTCAATCCTTTATGCTGATACCCACCCTCAATGCGCTGGAAAACGTCGAGCTTCCGGCGCTGCTGCGCGGCGAAAGCGATAGCCAGAGCCGCGGCAGCGCCCGGGCGCTGCTGGAGCAGCTGGGGCTGGGCAAACGCCTGCATCACCTGCCGGTACAGCTCTCCGGCGGCGAGCAGCAGCGGGTCGCGCTGGCGCGCGCGTTTAACGGCCGCCCGGAGCTGCTGTTCGCCGATGAACCCACCGGCAACCTCGACCGTCACACCGGGGATAAAATCGCCGACCTGCTGTTCTCGCTGAACCGCGAGCACGGCACCACGCTGATCCTCGTCACCCACGACCCGCTGCTGGCGGCGCGCTGCGACCGACGGCTGAGGCTGGTGGATGGCCAGCTGCAGGAGGAAGCATGATCGCCCGCTGGTTCTGGCGCGAATGGCGCTCGCCGTCGCTGCTGATCGTCTGGCTGGCGCTGAGCCTGGCGGTGGCCTGCGTGCTGGCGCTGGGCTCGATAAGCGACCGCATGGAGAAAGGACTCAGCCAGCAGAGCCGGGAATTTATGGCCGGCGACCGCACGCTGCGCAGCTCGCGCGAAGTCCCAGGCGCATGGATTGACGAAGCGCGTCGCCTTGGTTTAACCGTCGGCGAACAGCTGAGCTTCGCCACTATGACGTTTTCCGGCGATACGCCGCAGCTGGCGGACGTCAAAGCGGTTGACGACACCTATCCGCTATATGGTCAGCTGCAGACCCAGCCGCCGGGGCTGAAGCCGCACGCCGGCACCGTGCTGCTGGCGCCGCGATTAATGGCGCTGCTGAATCTGAAAACCGACGACACCATCGACGTGGGCGACGCCACGCTGCGCATTGCCGGCGAGGTGATACAGGAGCCGGATGCCGGATTTAACCCCTTCCAGATGGCGCCGCGGCTGATGATGAATACCGCAGACGTGGCGAAAACCGGCGCGGTGCAGCCCGGGAGCCGCGTCTCCTGGCGCTATAAGTATGCCGGAACCCCGCAGCAGCTGGCGGACTACGAAAAGTGGCTGCTGCCGAAGCTGGGGCCTGAACATCGCTGGATCGGCCTGGAGCAGGATGACAGCGCGCTGGGTAAATCGCTGCAACGTTCGCAGCAGTTTTTGCTGCTGTCGGCGCTGTTAACGCTGCTGCTGGCGGTCGCCGCGGTGGCGGTGGCGATGAGTCATTACTGCCGCAGTCGTTACGATCTGGTGGCGATCCTTAAAACCCTCGGCGCCGGGCGGGCGCAGCTGCGCAAGCTGATTGTCGGCCAGTGGCTGATGCTGCTGGCGCTGGCGGTGGTTGCCGGCGGGGCGATGGGCGTCGGGCTGGAGCATATTCTGCTGCTGATGCTTAAGCCGGTGCTCCCGGCGGCGCTGCCGGCGGCGAGCGGCTGGCCGTGGCTGTGGGCGATCGGCGCGATGGTGGTGATTTCCCTGCTGGTCGGGCTGCGTCCTTATAGACTGCTGCTGGCGACGCTGCCGCTGCGGGTGCTGCGCCAGGATGTCGTCGCCAACGTCTGGCCGCTGACGATCTATATTCCAGTGGTGTGCGCGGTGGTGGTAGCCCTGCTGGCGCTGCTGATGGGCGGCAGCCCCCTGCTATGGGCGGTGCTGGCGGGCGCCGTGGTGCTGGCGCTGCTGTGCGGCCTGGCGGGATGGGGCGTTCTGTGGCTACTGAAGCGTTTGACGTTAAAAGCGCTGCCGCTGCGCCTGGCGGTGAACCGTCTGCTGCGCCAGCCGTGGTCGACCCTGAGCCAGCTGGCGGCCTTTTCGCTGTCGTTTATGCTGCTGGCGCTGCTGCTGGTGCTGCGCGGCGATCTGCTTGACCGCTGGCAGCAGCAGCTGCCGCCGGAAAGTCCTAACTATTTCCTGATTAACATTGCGCCGGAGCAGGTGGTGCCGGTGAAAACCTTCCTCGCCGAACATCAGACCCGCGCCACCGAGTTCTACCCCATCGTGCGCGCCCGCCTGACGCAAATTAACGGTCAGGTGACGGAGGGCAATAAAGATGAAGCCCTGAACCGGGAGCTTAACCTCACCTGGAGCCGCGAGCGTCCGGATCATAATCCGCTGGTTGCCGGTAGCTGGCCGCCGAAGTCGGGCGAGGTGTCGATTGAAGAGGGGCTGGCGCAGCGTCTGGGCGTCAAGCTCGGCGATAGCGTGATCTTTACCGGGGATACTCAGGACTTTAGCGCGAAGGTGTCCAGCGTGCGTAAAGTCGACTGGGAGAGCCTGCGGCCGAACTTCTTCTTTATCTTCCCGCAGGGGGCGCTCGACGGCCAGCCGCAAAGCTGGCTGACCAGCTTCCGCTGGGATAACGGCAACGGGATGCTCACGCAGCTCAACCGCGAATTCCCCACCGTCAGCCTGCTGGATATCGGCGCGATTTTGCAGCAGATTGGCCAGGTGCTGACCCAGGTAAGCCGCGCGCTTGAGGTAATGGTGATTCTGGTCACCGCCTGCGGCGTTTTGCTGCTGCTGGCGCAGGTACAGGTCGGGATGCGTCAGCGTTATCAGGAGCTGGTGGTCTGGCGCACGCTGGGGGCCGGGAAGTCTCTGCTGCGCACCACGCTGTGGGCGGAGTTCGCGCTGCTGGGCGTGGTGTCCGGCGTCGTGGCGGCGATTGGCGCTGAGGTGGCGCTGGCGCTGCTGCAAAGCAAAATCTTTGACTTCCCGTGGTCTCCGGACTGGCGGCTGTGGGTGATGCTGCCGCTGTGCGGGGCGATACTGCTGTCGCTGTGCGGCGGCTGGCTGGGGCTGCGTCTGCTGAAAGGTAAGGCGCTGTTCCGCCAGTTTAGTCAGGGATAGGGTTAGCTATGTAGCCCGGGTAAGGCGTTATCCGCCACCCGGGGGGTTCACTGTATGCGGGAAAGTAGCCCGGGTAAGGCGTCAGCCGCAACCCGGGGGGTTACCCGGTACGGATGCGCGTTGCTATTGCAGATGACCGTGGTTTAGCGCGGTGAGCGGCTCATTAACATCGAAAATTTTGCAGATAACCTCGTTTACGCCGAGAGATTTCAGACGCGCGGTGTGCTTGTTGAGATAAGCGAGCGCGGTTTCTTCATTCGCAAAAAGATAGATCCCGCCCGCCTCCTGATTTTTTTCGCTTTCCGTCCAGACCTTCCAGATAAAACCCGGCTCCTGATTGATGGACTCGGCCAGCTCCACGAGCTGACGGGACATCTCGCTGCCGAAGGGACCGTTAAAGGCAAAGTGCAGCTGCAGTAGTTTTTTCGACATACTTCCTCCATGGATGATGTTTGCGCGGTAATAGACCATTTTAATGACATGGCGATGAAAAGATAACCACAGTTTTTTTAACGGCACAAAATGGTAAGTCACTGATTTTTAACCGCACGAAACATTAAAAACTCAACAACACGCCATACTCGATCGCAGTTAATATTCAACTGGCAAATATAAGGTTGCTTATTAATCAAGGAAAAAGTATGGCACATAAAATAAAAGCGCTGGCGATAACGATCGGCGCAGCCCTGGCGTTAACCTCTTTTGCATCCCAGGCGGAAATTACGCTTTTAAAACAAGATCCGCAGGCGGGCGATCCGTTAAGCCGGCTTAATTTCACCGTCGGCGGGAGCATCCGTCCCCAGTTCAACATGATGTCCGGCGACGGAGACAAAGGCTCTTATAAACGTAACGGTTTCGATGGCGGTACCCGTTTCCGCTTCGCCGCCGACTACTATCTGTTCGATGATATTAGCTGGATCAGCTACTACGAGCTGGGCGTCAATATTCCGGCGCTTTTCGACTGGGATAACCACTACGCCGAAGGCGCGAATAACACCAGCCGCCGTATGCTCTATACCGGCCTGAAAAGCGATACCTGGGGGACGTTAACCTACGGTCAGCAGAACAGCGTTTATTACGACGTGGTTGGGGTAAAAACCGATATCTGGGATTACGACATGATAGGCCAGGCGCCGGGTAACGGCATCAACGGCGACTACGATGGCTCCTATCGCTCACGCAATATGCTGAAATATAAGAAAACCGTTGGCGATGTCGATCTTTACGCCTCTTATCTGTTTGAGGACAGCGAATATCTGCCGGGAAACGGCCTGCGCTACAAGCGTAAAGGCGGCGGCTCCATCGGCGCCGATTACCACATCATGAAGGATTTGACCTGGGGCGCAGCGTGGAACTATACCCGCGCCGATATGCGTAACCCCTCCAGTTCAGACAGCAAATTATACGATCAGAATATCGTCGGTACCGCGCTAAGCTGGACGCCGGATAACTGGACCTTCTCCTTCGGCGGCGGCTGGTATCAGAACTTCCTGACCACCAAAAAAACCGATGTTCATAACTACTTCGCGGGCGATGCCTGGGGTATTGAGTACTTTGCCGGTTATAAATTCCCGATTGGTCAGTATGCGGTGAAATCCATTCAGCCGTACTTTATGGGCGACCGCCTGCAGTACGTGAACGGCCGCAACTATCAGCGGATTGATAACGGCGTCGGCGTGAGCTTCCAGCTGGATTATGGTTTCCGCGTTGACTATGAACACGTCTTCACGTCGAGCACCGACAACCTGGGCGATATGAACCTGGTGCGTCTGCGCTACGACTTCTAAGCGCTGACACTTCCCCGGTGACGCTGCGCTTAGCGGGGCTACAGGTTCACCGCAGTCTGCGGACCCGTAGCCCGGCTAAGGCATTTACGCCGCAAGCCGGGACAAGAGAGGATGTGATTACTCCGCCAGCCAGGCGGCGACGTCCTGCCAGCTGCCGCGAAAAATAATCTTCTCCGCTTTTTTGCCGAGCTGGTAGCGGTACATCGGATCGTAATACTCGTTCAGCAGGGGAACCAGCCAGCTGAAGTGGGCTTCGGTGCTGGCGGTTCGCTGCTGCTCAAGCAGGGCTTCATCAAGCCGGGCGGTGAGCTGGGCAAAACGCTGTAACCCGAGGCGGCGGCGGATTGCGAACAGACCATGATGCAGATATTCGCTATACGCCTGCCAGCCTTGCTCTTCGCCGTAGGCCGCCAGGAAATCATGATGCATGCGCGCAAAATACTCTTCCCGCAGCCGTTCAAGACGGACAGCGAACGGATCTTCCACCACCGCCAGCGGCGACTGCGCCATGCGAAGACGCATGCACTCCGGCAGGTGATTGGCGCCAATCATATGCCCCTCATCCTCCAGCACCCAGCGCGTCTGCTGCCCTGACTTTTTGAGCATTGCCACGGCCAGGTGATTTTCAAAGGTTGCCTGCTGATGCTGCTCCTGTAGGGTTCGGCCAAATGAAGAGCCGCGATGATGGGCGAGCCCTTCGAGATCGATACCGTCCGGTTGAGCGCCGACCAACTGGGTTTTACCGTTACCGGTACAGCCGCCGATCAGCACGATAGGGCGCTGCACCAGCTCTTCGGTAAGCTGTATCGCCGCCTGGCGCAGCGCCTTATAGCCGCCGACGATCAGCGGGTAATCCACGCCCGCTTCCTTCAGCCACTGCTGGACGATATGCGAACGCTGGCCGCCGCGAGCGCAGCACAGGTAGCCCTCGGGATAGCGCGCGCAGGCCTCTTTCCAGGCGGCGAGGCGGCGGGCGCGAATCTCGCCGTTGACCAGCTGATGGCCCAGCGCGAGGGCGGCGTCCGGCCCCTGACGCTTATAGCAGGTGCCGACGGCGGCACGCTCGTCATCGTTCATCAGCGGCAGGTTGATCGCCGCGGGCATGGCGCTTTGCCTGAATTCAACCGGGGCGCGTACGTCAATCAGCGGCGTATCGCTGGCGAGAATCTGCCGAATATTCTGTGGGACTAATTCCATCATTTAAACCGTTAAGTCATTCAGACGCGTCGCTCGACGCGATAATTCCTCTATTGTACGCGGTGAGCGCCCTGCTGAATTGATTTTTCACGGTGTATCGCTGAATAGCGTCAGGAATGGCTGGATTTAAGCATCCGTGGGGCTGGCAAGTTGGGTAGCCCGGCTAAGGCGCAGCGCGCCGCAAGCCGGGATAAAGGAGAGAGGATTACGCCAGCTGCGCCTGCGCCCAGAAGATACCGCTGGCATATTCCGGCGGCAGCAGCGGCTTCAGCGCTTCCAGCGTCGCGCTCAGGCGGTCGGTATCGCTGTCGGTCAGGTTCAGGTGGCCGACTTTACGACCCGGACGTACCTCTTTGTCGTACCAGTGCAGATGCACCAGCGGCAGCTTCAGCCAGTCATAGTTCAGATCGGTACCGATCAGGTTGATCATCACCGACGGGCTGTTCACCACCGGCGGCGGCAGCGGCAGATCGGTAATCGCCCGCAGATGCAGCTCGAACTGGCTAATGGAGGCGCCGTTTTGCGTCCAGTGGCCGCTGTTGTGCACGCGCGGCGCCAGTTCGTTAATCAGCAGGCCATCAGCGGTGACGAAACACTCCATCGCCATCACGCCAACGTAGCCCAGCTCATGCATGATCGCCGACAGCATCTGCTCCGCCTGCGCCTGCTGGCGGGCATTGGCCTGCGGAAAAGCGACGCTGGCGCGTAAAATACCGTCCTGATGCAGGTTGCGGGTCAGAGGATAGAAGACCGTGCTGCCGTCCCGGGCGCGAGCGCCGACCAGCGACACCTCGCCGGAGAAGTTAATGCCCTTCTCAACGATACACTCGCCGTAGTTATCCTCCGGCAGCTGCGCGGTTTCATTTTCCCGCAAACGCCACTGGCCGCGGCCATCGTAGCCGCCGACGCGGCGCTTAACGATAGCCAGCTCCCCGAGGCGGGCGAATACCGCAGGCCATTCGCTTTTATCCGCCAGAAGCTGCCACGGCGCGGTGGCGAGCGCTAGCTTATCGAACAGCTGCTTTTGCGTCAGGCGGTCGGCGATTATCGGGAAAACGTCGCGGTTAACGAAGGCGGAATGACGCGCCAGCTCGCGGGTCAGCGCCGTTTCCGGCCAGCGTTCAATCTCTGCGGTAATCACGCTTTGCTGTACCGGCACCGCTTCCGGGTCGGCTTCCAGACCGACCGGCCAGACCGCAATACCCAGCGGCTCGCCGGCCTGGCGCAGCATCCGGCCTAGCTGACCGTTGCCGAGAACGCAAACCTGCTTCATGCCGCACCCCGCGGATCCGGGTTATCCAGCACTTCATCGGTTTGCGCCTGACGCCAGGCGCTGAGGCGCTGGTGCAGTTCCGCATCGTGCTGGGCGAGGATCTGCGCCGCCAGCAGGGCGGCGTTGGCGGCCCCGGCTTTGCCGATGGCCAGCGTACCCACCGGGATGCCGCGCGGCATCTGGACGATGGAGTAGAGGCTGTCTACGCCGCTCAGTGCCGCGCTCTGAACCGGCACGCCTAACACCGGCACCAGCGTTTTCGCCGCAATCATGCCCGGCAGGTGCGCCGCGCCGCCGGCACCGGCAATAATCACCTGAAAACCGTTTTCTTCCGCGCCTTCGGCGAAGCTGAACAGTTTATCGGGCGTGCGGTGGGCGGAGACCACTTCGACATGGTACGGAACGTTCAGGGCATCAAGGATTTCTGCGGTAAACTGCATGGTAGCCCAGTCGCTTTTGGACCCCATCACGATGGCGATACGCGCCGAATTATTGCGGGAAGACATGCGTCTTAAAACTCCTGTGGGTGTGTTTCACACTGCTTTAGAGGCCACAGAGAATAGCATGAACTCCCGGCAAGGAAAACGGTTGCGTGCGCATGGCCAGCCGCCTTTGTGTTGTCGGTATTCGATGAAACGCGCCGGTTATGAGCGGGCAAAAAGTAAAACCAGCCCCCGTCACCGGGTCATCATAAGAATGCCCATCACCAGCAGGTAGATTTGCACAACGCGCTCATCGTGCGGCCCGGATAAATCGCGGAAAATAAAGAATCAGCCCTTGCCGGGGGCTAGAAAGGAAAATGAATCAGCTCAACGTCTTCTGGCGTCACTTTGACCATAGAGCCCTGGCTATGCCAGGCGCCGAGCACCACGCGGTACGCGGTCTGGCCGTTGGCTTCTAGCGGGTGGACGGCGGGGCGGTGCGTATGCCCGTGAATCAGCCACTGAACGCGATGTTTCTCCATGACGTCAACGACCGCCTGGGGATTCACATCCATAATTTCCATCGACTTGCTGCTGTTGGCCGCTTTGCTGTCGGCGCGCATTCTGGCGGCGATACGGCGGCGGATAAACAGCGGCAGGGCCAGAAACAGGCGCTGGATCCAGGGATTGTGAACTTTCGCGCGAAACGCCAGATAGCCTGCATCGTCGGTGCAGAGGGTGTCGCCGTGCATAATCAGCACCTTGCGCCCGTAGAGGTCGAGAAGCTTCTCTTCCGGCAGCAGGGTCATCGCGCTTTCGTGGGCAAAGCGCTTGCCGACGAGAAAGTCGCGGTTGCCGTGAAGGAAGTAGCAGGGGACGCCGGAATCGGCCAGCGCTTTGAGCGCTGCGGCGATTTGCCGATGCAGCGGGTTAGGATCGTCATCGCCGACCCAGGCTTCAAAGAGATCGCCGAGGATATACAGGGCGTCCGCCCTGCGGGCTTCCCCCTGTAAAAAGCGCAGAAAACCGGCGGTAATCGCCGGTTCTTCCGTTTGCAGATGCAAATCCGCAATAAAAAGTGTCGCCACGAATTATTCGCTAACGGTGACGCTTTTGATCACAACATCTTCTTTCGGCACATCCTGGTGCATGCCGCTGCGGCCGGTGGCGACCGCTTTGATTTTGTCGACCACGTCCATCCCTTCAACGACTTCTGCGAATACGCAGTAGCCCCAACCCTGCAGGCTTTCGCCGGAGAAGTTCAGGAAGTCGTTATCGGCGACGTTGATGAAGAACTGCGCGGTGGCGGAGTGGGGCGCCTGAGTACGGGCCATCGCCAGCGTACCGCGGGTGTTTTTCAGACCGTTGTTCGCTTCGTTCTGAATAGGAGATTTGGTGGTTTTCTGATTCATGCCCGGCTCAAAACCGCCGCCCTGAATCATAAAGCCGTTGATTACACGGTGGAAAATAGTGTTGTCGTAGAAACCTTCACGACAGTAGTCCAGGAAGTTTTTAACTGTTTCCGGCGCTTTGTCGTCAAACGTCTTGATTACGATATCGCCATGATTGGTGTGGAAAGTAACCATTTTTGCATCCTGTTCCGATGATTGTGGTGCCTGCACCCGGAGTCGGGTGAGATATAGGGGGCTGTTATAGCATAACCGCGGGGTTGGATCACCTTGCAATGTGTGCTGCTTCGGGGTTGAATTAAGGTTAGAATACGCGACTTATATCCACACACGTCTACACGGAATCTTCGATGTTAAAAATTTTTAATACACTGACGCGCCAAAAAGAAGAATTTAAACCTATCCATGCCGGGGAAGTTGGCATGTACGTGTGTGGTATTACCGTTTATGACCTCTGTCACATCGGCCATGGCCGTACCTTCGTCTCATTCGATGTGGTCGCGCGCTACCTGCGTTTCCTGGGCTATAAGCTAAAGTACGTGCGCAATATCACCGATATCGACGACAAAATCATTAAGCGTGCTAATGAAAACGGCGAAAGCTTTGTTGCGCTGGTGGATCGCATGATTGCCGAGATGCACAAAGACTTCGACGCGCTGAATATCCTGCGCCCGGATATGGAGCCGCGGGCCACCCACCATATCGCGGAAATCATTGAGATTACCGAGCAGCTGATCGCCAAAGGCCACGCGTATGTCGCCGACAACGGCGACGTCATGTTCGATGTGCCGACCGATCCGAACTACGGTCAGCTGTCGCGTCAGGATCTCGATCAGCTGCAGGCCGGCGCGCGGGTTGATGTCGTTGACGTCAAGCATAACCCGATGGACTTTGTGCTGTGGAAGATGTCGAAAGAGGGCGAGCCAAGCTGGCCGTCGCCGTGGGGCGCGGGCCGTCCAGGCTGGCACATTGAGTGTTCAGCGATGAACTGCAAACAGCTGGGCAACCATTTTGATATTCACGGCGGCGGTTCGGATCTGATGTTCCCGCACCATGAAAACGAAATCGCCCAGTCCACCTGCGCCCACGACGGCGAGTACGTCAATTACTGGATGCACTCCGGAATGGTGATGGTTGACCGCGAGAAGATGTCAAAATCGCTGGGCAACTTCTTTACCGTGCGCGACGTGCTGAAGTTCTACGACGCGGAAACCATTCGCTACTTCCTGATGTCCGGCCACTATCGCAGCCAGCTGAACTACAGCGAAGAGAACTTAAAGCAGGCGCGTTCCGCGCTGGAGCGTCTGTATACCGCGCTGCGCGGAACCGACAAAACCGCAGAGCCGGCCGGCGGCGAGGCGTTTGAGGCGCGCTTTATCGAAGCGATGGACGACGATTTTAATACTCCGGAAGCCTATTCCGTGCTGTTCGATATGGCGCGTGAGGTTAACCGCCTGAAAACCGAAGATGCCGCCGCGGCCAACGCGATGGCGGCGCATATGCGCAAGCTCTCTTCTGTGCTGGGGCTGCTGGAACAGGAGCCGGATGCTTTCCTGCAGAGCGGCGCGCAGGCGGACGACGGGGAAGTGGCGGAAATTGAGTCGTTGATCCAGCAGCGTCTGGACGCGCGTAAAGCGAAAGACTGGGCGGCGGCGGATGCCGCGCGTGACCGTCTCAACGAGATGGGCATCGTGCTGGAAGATGGCCCGCAGGGCACCACCTGGCGCCGTAAGTAGTCTCATTCTCTCTTTTTAGCCGGGGCCATCCCCGGCATTTTTTTGCCCCGACTCAGGCTAAGAAACGAAGCGCGGTCCTGATTTCGCCTTCGTACGTTCCCGGCCAGCGGCTGCAGCGTTCGTTGGGAAGAAGAGGTATCAGGCGGAAGTGCAGGTTGCCGGAGGCAGCCAGGGGAGCGGCTGTGCTACACAGGACGTGATATCGGAAGATGGCGGCGCTGACTGAAGTGCAGAAAAACGAGAGATCATCTGTCGGGGTGGGGGGACAGGCGCCGGTTGCGGCGCCTGAACGTTTTACTCGGTAACGGTAACGCTCTGACCTTCAAAGCTCACCGTTTGACCGGCGACGATTTTGCAGCGCTTGCGGGTTTCCACCACGCCGTCAACGTTGACCAGGCCGTCGGCAATAGCGATTTTCGCCTGCGCGCCGCTTTCGCTCCAGCCTTCCAGCTTCAGCAGGTCGCACAGTTCAACGTGCGGGTGTTTGCCTAAAGAAAAATTCGCCATCTCAGGCCTCCTGAATGTCGTGATACTCTTCGCACGCCTGCAGCGTGTTCTGAATGAGGGTGGCTACGGTCATCGGGCCGACGCCGCCGGGAACCGGCGTGATGTACGACGCGCGCGCGGCGGCATCTTCATAGACCACATCGCCAACCACTTTGCCGCTTTCCAGGCGGTTAATCCCGACATCGATCACGATCGCGCCTTCTTTAATCCATTCGCCCGGAATAAAGCCCGGTTTACCGACAGCCACGATCAGCAGGTCGGCATTTTCGACGTGATGACGCAGGTTTTTGGTAAAACGGTGGGTGACGGTGGTGGTGCAGCCTGCCAGCAGCAGCTCCATGCTCATCGGGCGTCCGACAATATTGGAGGCGCCAATGACCACCGCGTTCAGGCCGTAGGTATCAATGTTGTAACGCTCAAGCAGCGTGACGATCCCACGCGGCGTGCACGGACGCAGACGCGGCGCGCGCTGGCACAGACGGCCCACGTTATACGGGTGGAAACCGTCAACGTCTTTGTCCGGCGAAATGCGCTCCAGCACTTTGACATTATCAATGCCGGCGGGCAGCGGCAGCTGAACCAGGATGCCGTCGATGGCGCTATCCGCATTCAGGGTGTCGATGAGTTCCAGCAGCTCCGCTTCGCTGGTGGTTTCCGGGAGATCGTACGAGCGGGAGACGAAGCCTACCTCTTCACACGCTTTGCGCTTGCTGCCGACATAAATCTGCGATGCCGGGTTGCTGCCGACCAGCACGACGGCTAACCCTGGAGCACGAAATCCGGCCGCAACGCGCGCCTTCACTTTTTCCGCAACCTCAGAGCGTACCTGCTGCGCAATCGTTTTACCGTCAATAATTTTTGCTGCCATCAGAGAGAGGATTCCATCTGTATCTTTACGAAAGGGGGATGGCGATATTTTGTCAGAAGCCAGCCCCGCTGTCAGTCTTCGTTTAAGATTTTATCTTTCTTTGGCGTTACGGCGGCTGAAAAACGGGCCTGACCGCGCTGCGAATGGCGCAAAAAGGAGCCGGGAGCCGAAGAAAAGTTAACGTGCAGAAACATAAGGTTGGATAAACTTTATACTGCTTTTGCGGCATAAGCCGCCAGCCTGCACAGGCAAGCGCAGTTTCGCGGCAAAATACATTGACTCATCAGGCGTGGACCGTATAATTCCGGCGATTGCACATCATGAAGCTCGCTTCTCAATGCGCCCTTAGCTCAGCTGGATAGAGCAACGGCCTTCTAAGCCGTAGGTCACAGGTTCGAACCCTGTAGGGCGTACCATTTTTTTGTTAAGAATCCTCTGCCAAATCCTCTTCCCTTACCTTTTACTCCCTGGAATGAGTCTTTTTCTATGACTGGCTTTATCGAAGCCTACGCAGGTGTAAACGAATCAGGGCGGCGCAGAAGACTTTTACGGGCTTATTTCATTCAGGCGAATAGGGGCGCCCTCAATCCACCAATAAAAGGAACGGCAGAGCCAAATGAGAGATAATACCAACTCATTAATGGTGGCGAATTGCATCGGTTGGTTACAGCAGTAGGTCTTTCGTTGATTGAGGGATGCGTAGTAATATAGGCAGATACAGTCTAAAATATTTGAGTTAGTATATTCGCCATTGAATCACATAATATGCCGGGTCGGATGAAATATATGAAACTATGAGGATGCTATAGCATTCAATCATGGAACATGCCGCTAAGGACAGTATATGAATATAACTGAAGATAATCTCAATGAAACAATTGATTTGCTGAATGATTTAATTTGCGATGAAAATTTGTTAACACGCACGGAACGCCTTGATTTGGTCCGGGCTGTTGCCGCCATCGGGGCGATGAAAGCACGTGTTGCTATACTGTCTTCACAAAAATCTTCGTCGGTAAAAAAGAGTGGAGAAAAGAAAGAAAAGGTTATCGATCCACGGTTTCCAAACGCTGGCATACCCTGGAATGATAATGATGAGTCCATGCTACGGGAAGTATTAGAGCCTATTCCGGAGGAGGAGATAGGAGAGCATCTCTTCTGGCTGGCTGAAAAGCTTGGGCGCACTCCTTATAGCGTAGCTTGTAAGATAGCTCAGATAAAAAAATTACCTGCAGAATGGAAAGATAGCTTCCGTAAAATTTCCGATCGGATTCGCGATTCGAAAATGACGATTAGCGAATATATTCAAGCTAAAGGCCATGAATAGGCGCGGAATAAGATTCGAGCCCACATGGCTTTGAGGCACTTTTTAGTACAGGATCTGCGTGCAAGCTGCAGGCAGATCGACTGTATAACGATTTCTTGTGACGTTACCAAAAAATATTTTCAGAGATATTCGGCACTATTGAGAAAGATCAATATGCTGTTTCTTGCTGCCGCGTAATTTGAGTTGTCCTCTCTCACAAGAGCAATCATTATGGCCGTTAAACGACCCGTTACCGCCGTGTTAGTGTTGCTGTGCACTTTTATCGTCGGCGCTGCTGCTGCTAAAACACCGCAATTAACTGATGATCAAGTTAAGCAGCAAATTATTGAGGCTTCTATCGCTTCTTACCCCGGCGTTTGCGCTTGTCCGTTTAATCGGGCGAGAAACGGCAGTGCCTGCGGCAGGCGCAGTGCCTGGAGTAAAGCAGGAGGCTATGCGCCAGTTTGTTATAAGAAAGAAGTCACTCAAGAGATGATTAAACGCTGGCGTCAATCTCAACAAATATAAATATTTATCTCCGCTGGAAACTCAACGATAGTTTGCGCTGGAACCTGGTTTCAGAGAGTCCAGCAACACGCAGACTCTCTGGAAAAAGGGCAGAGGCACGCTCGTTTTCCTGGCCTCAGGCGCCGGTTTCATTTTTTATTCGCCTGTTAATGTATTCCACGGCCTGAGAGACATCCATAATCCCATTTATCGCGTTCGTCACGCCCTGGCCGATAATAATTTCTGCCTGGCGCAGGTTGAAGGGCTTACCCTGCGTACCCTGCGACTCTCTTATCCCGACCATGCCCTTTTCATTCAATAAATTAAACCATGGATAGAGGTTCAGGACGTTCTGATCGTGACAAACCCCTGACCAGGCGCAGTTTCCTCCGAGCAGAACCAGATGACGCGCAATTTCATCGGAATAAAGCCAGTTGAAGAACTGTTCAACCTGCTTTTTCTTTTTGCTGTAGCGGGACATCCCAATGGATCCCCCTCCCAACTGTGGAAGCTGTCCCGGGACTGAAGCATAGCCGATAGTGGGAGCGATAGGGCTATGCGCGACGTCGTTGAACAAATTGAGATACATGATCAACATGGCGAGGTTGCCGCGCTCAAACTGCTTAACGGCGTCACTCCACCATTCTCCTGAGAGATTCACGGCGACGGAGAGCTGTTGCAGGTATTGTTCAAGCGCCGTAGCGGCAAGCGAAGTCTCCAGTTGAACTGGTTCGCCTTCGCGAACCAGACGTCCGCCGAGCGCGTAGTAACGCAGCAGATATTCCGTGGCGATAAGCCCTGAGCTGCCTAAGGTCACCGCCGTGCCCATCGGGCGCAGCCTGTTATCCGGCTGATGCTGGCGACTGAAGAAAGTCGCTAACTCATCAAATTGCGCAAAGTTTTCGGGTAGCGTTAACTCTTTGCCCGTCGTTTCGTAGAACATCCGTTTTATCGTCGCATCTTCAAAGAGATCGCGTCGGTAAAACAGGAGCTGCATACTGGCATCAAAGGGGATGGCCCACGCGGTGCCATTCACCATGCTGAAGTGCTGTTGAATCTGGTCAGAAAAATGAGTCAGCAGCTGCGGCAGCGCAGGGGAAATCGACTCCAGCGGCAATAACGCTTTTTCTGCAAACCAGGGAAAACAGGCCATATCGATGCGCAGGAGATCGTAATAGGGATGCAGATGAAGATGGGAAAGAATTTCAAACACTTCATCATAAGGATAAACCGCAAGATTTACCTTGATACCGGTCTGACGATAAAAGTGAGGTAACAGCTTTTTCAGCGCATCGGTTGAGGGGCTGGGTAAAATTAACATATTCAACGTCGCCTCAGTCTCAGGCGGCTGGACGGATTGGCCATCTAATGAAAATCCGCTATTTGTCAGAATTCGATGCGTTACCTGTTTTTTAGGCTGGCGAATATGGGAAGCGATGGCGGTACCCAGGCGACCATAGTCCATCTGGTAGTTTGTGACGCCGTCGAAGGCTGCCGGAAGATTATCACTCAACTGCAGTATCTGCGGACAGGACTGCACGCTACCAAACCAGGCTGCCTGCGTCACGGCTCGCGTTTTATCACTATCCTGAGTGATGAAAATATCGGGGGGAACGCCGCGGAAAAAATCAAACGCTACGGTGTTAGACTCGCCCGCCTGCGAGGATAAAACGGTGAGCTTAGTCTGCGGACTTACTGTCCGGCAGGTCTCCTGTATCGCCTGCATAAAACATGCGCTATGAGCATATTCAAGTGGTTCGCAGAAGATACCGATATGGCCCGGCCGCTGCGCGAGCGCTCTTCTCGCAAGGTGTTCACCCGCAGTGACGTAATCGAGGCTGAAATAGTTGTCAGCTCCGGCAGGTTGCCGGTACGCAAAAAGGATCTGTTCCGCGGGCAGCTTAAGCATTTCATAATAAGGTTGGCTATTGCTCAGGCAGCTGACGGTAACAATGGTCTGGTAAGATTTTGCCGCCAGCATTTGCAGAATCTCCAGTTCCAGGCTGGGCAGATCGTTGGTCAGGTAAAGATCCAGCGGTTCGCTTAATGATGGCTGACAGACCTGATGTAAGCCCCGGTAAAGCTGGTAATACTGCTCCGCATTAATGTCTGGCAGCAGTAGCGCCACCCCCTGGCTTTTACTGGCTCTTAACGATTGCGCCTGCGCATTTAACTGATAGCCCACTTCCTTAGCCGCTCGTTGAACCGCTTCAATCTTCTCAACGCTGACATTACCTCTGCCATTAAGTACGTTCGAGACAGTGCCGTGTGACACACCGGCTAGCTTTGCTATGTCTTTGATTGTCGGCATATTTTAATCCTTACCCTCATGCGTTGATGCTAGCACGGCCTACCTCTGAAAACTATCGTTGCCGGTGTTATTTGAACGTTACAAAATAAATTTGTGTGATTTATAGACATTAAAAATATTAATCTTTTCCGGCTTGAGACGAGTAACCATGTAGTAAAGATTACAATTTGTTGAAATTTAACATAAATAAAATAAGTTTTTGAAGGTGATCACTTCTGGGATAAAAGATCATTGTTCCTGTTAAACGGCAGAACCATAATTGACACGTTCCAATTACTTTTGATTGCATTTCTGATGATAAAAACAGCAACCTGTTAGTGATAAGAGGAAATCATGAAGATCCATTTTCTGGGAACGGCAGCGTCTGAAGGAATACCTAACCCGTTTTGCCGCTGCGAGCACTGTCAGCAAGCCCGTATACGTAAGGGAAAAGACATTCGTACACACTCTTCCGCGATTATTGATGATGAACTGTTGATTGACGTCGCACCGGAATTTAGCCAGCAGCTGCTGCGCGACGGCATGGACGCAACTGAAATCAGGTCGCTTCTGTTTACCCATACTCATCCCGATCATTTCAACGTCGGCGATCTTTTCAGCCGAATGGAGGGTTACGGATTTGAGATTACCCATCCGCTGAATATCTTTGGGAACGATCGTGCGATTAACGGTGCGGCAGAGGTTTTGCCGGGCTATAGCGCAGAGCGCTTTGCCTTTCATTGCCTGGTGCCCTTCGTCACCGTAGAAACCCGTGGTTATCGGATAACTCCGCTGCTGGCTAACCATGCTAAATGGGAGCTTTGTTATACCTGGTTTATCGAAAAAGAGGGCCAGTCAATATTTTACGGTCATGACTCTGGCTGGTTTCCTGAGCTCACCTGGCAGTGGCTGGAAGGAAAAAAAATCGATCTGGCCGTTCTGGAGTGTACCTACGGCTTTAATGGAGAAAATCGTACCAATAACCATATGAGTCTGGAAACGGTGTTCGCTGCCAGAGACAGACTGGCGGAACTGGGCTGCCTGAAGAAAACAAGTCAGCTTGTCGTCTCGCATATTTCACACAGCGGCGGTCTTCTGCACGATGAGCTAGTAGCAGCATGCGATAAAGAGAACATTCTTGTTGCCTGGGACGGGCTTAACCTGAGCATTAACCAATAAAGGATATGCAATATGGACCTTAATAAAACACCACGCCTGTTAATTATGATGTTCATACAGTACTTTATGCAGGGTGCCTGGAATATGACCATGGGGCTGGTATTAAGTACCTATGGAATGGCGACCATAATCGGCTCATCCTATGCCTTGCTCGGATTAGCGACAATTATTTCACCGTTATTTATTGGTATGGTGGCCGATCGCTTCTTTGCATCACAAAAGGTCATGGCGATCCTGCACTTAATCAATGCTGGCGTTCTGCTGTTTGTTCCGCAATTTATTGAAGCACAAAATACCGGCATGACGCTGACCATGATTTTCCTCGTTGGTCTGCTGTTTTATCCGACAACTGCGCTGGCTAACAGTATCAGTTTTAGCCATATCAATGGGGTTAAATATTTCCCATTCATCCGCGTTTTTGGCACCTTCGGCTTTATGGCAATCGGCTTTATCATTGGTGAAATGGGATATTCCGGCAACACGGTTACCTGGTATATTGCGGCAGCTTCCGGCGTCGTCCTGGGCTTATATTGCTTCACATTGCCGAATACGCCGCCAAAAGCAAAAGGAAACGCTTTTGCGCTGCGCGATCTGTTATGTCTCGATGCTCTGGCACTCTTCAAAGATCGTAGCTTCAGCGTGCTGATGCTGAGTATCTTTGTCTTAATGATCCCCAAAACCGCATATTCCGCCTATATTCCGGTCTTTTTGAAAGCGCTGGGGTTCGATAATGCCGCATCAATGATGCAGATCGGGATTGCCTGCGAAGTGATTTTCATGTTCCTGCTGTCGTTCTTCTTACTAAAAGCCGGCTTTAAAATCACGCTGATGCTGGGGGCCGTTTGCTGGATCATCCGCACGCTATTGTTTGCTCATGCCTCGCTGGATGCCAACATGATGTTTGTGCTGATTGGCCTGATGTTACAGGGATTCTGCTGGGACTTTTTCTTTACCGTCGGCGATATTTATGTCGACCGCAAAGCCGCGCCAGAGATCAAAGCGCAGGCGCAAAGCTTGAGGTTTATCGTCTCCAACGGCGTCGGGCTGCTGTTTGCTTCTACCGTTTGCGGGCAGATTTTTAACAATACCGTGACAGAGCAAGGGCCGGAAGCATTACCGCAATGGGAAACATTCTGGTTAGTTTCAGCCGGTGTGGCCGCGGTAGTGAGCGTCTTCTTCCTGATTTTCTTCCGCGACGATCTGTCAAAACGCAAAACGGATCTCGCATTGAAGAAAGCGAATTCCTGATTGATAACGGATCTTTCATTAAGGTAATAATATGAATAATCTGGCCGCCACGATCGTCGATCACGGATGGTTTCCGTTATTGACCATCGTCAAAATCAGCATTGCGTTTATTCTGGGAGGCATCATTGGTCTGGAAAGAGAATCGAAAGGGAAACCTGTCGGATTCAAAACCTGCGTCATTTTGTCTGTCGCCAGCTGTGTGTTAACCATCGTTTCAATACAGTCGGCGGAATACTATGCTGAAATTTCGATGAACATTCGTAGCGATCCGATGCGCCTGGCGGCCCAGATTATCAGCGGCGTCGGTTTTCTGGGGGCGGGAGTGATTCTGCATCGACACGACGATGCTATTTCAGGCCTGACGACGGCGGCCATTGTCTGGGCATCTGCCGGGGTTGGAATTACCTGCGGCGCCGGTTTTTATTTTCATGCTTTTTTCGCCACGGGTTTGTTCTTATTGGCGATAAAATTAAGCCCGTTCATTATATTCCTGCAAACTAAAAATCAGTTCCCCGGAAAAGTGAAAGTACGGGTGGTTCTTGATGAACGAGGGGCCCTTGAAAAGCTGATAAGCCGTATTCATCAGCAAAAAAATATTATTGAGAATATTACGATTAGAGATCTTAAAAAGGGAAAGATTGAGGTTAATTTGAAAATGGTTATTCGCCAGAAAATGACCTTACCTGACTTATACCACGATCTGTCTCATGTTGATCATGTCTGCGCGCTCGCTCTTGAACACTAAGCTGGCGAGCACATTTGGGATGTAATGGAATTATATCGTCCGGGGAACGCTGAATACGCCGGTTATGACCTGCGTCTTTACTTTGGACCACTGAGCGACAGATATCTGTCGAGGCCAGAAGCGCTGATAAAACCCGGCGCCTTACGCCGCCGGGAACGCCATTACTTCATTGCCCCCTCAAGGATAAGTTTGTCCTTTTCTCCGCGGGTGATGCTCTGCTGATGCAGGCTGTCAGCGAGCGTCACGTCATTGACGGCGAAAAAAGCCCAGGCCTGCGGCGTATTGGCGAACGTCACCTCATCAAACTGACTGTCGTGCAGGAAGGAGATACTGGTCGCTTTGGTGTTACGGAAGCTGACGTTGGAAAAACGCAGATTCTGGTGATAGGCATCGCGAGAATAGGTAATACCAAACGACTCCGCCATTTCGGCTACCGTCATGCCGTCAATCAGGATGCTGTGCTTAGCCGAAGCACCATCGACGGTGACGTCCTGCACCTGAACGTCGCGGAACTGAGCGGGCTCGTCGGCAGGGGTCGTATCATTCACGTCGGCGCTGTATTTGATAGTAAAAACGAACGGCTCTTTGGCGATATCTTTCATCGCATTATGGCGAAACAGCACATCCCTTACGCCGCCGCCGTAGTAAGGGCGGCTTTTCATGCGCAGGCCGACATCGGTCATATACATGACGTTATCCTCGGCGCGAACTTTTTCGATCCACGCGCCGGTATGGCTACCGGTCACCACGGCGCCGTGGCCTTTGCGGAAATAGTTATTAAAGATCCACGCCCCGCTTTGCGGCTGTTGATGAAAAGTTTCCGCGCCTTTACCAAACCCGGCGGCGAAATTGACGCAATCATCTCCGGTATCGAAGAAGTTATTGAAGACCAGCGCATTCTGGCTATTGCCGAACTCGACGCCGTCGGCGTTATTGCCGTCAAAGGTCTGGTGGACCAGGCCATTCAGGGTGATATTTTTTGACTCCAGCGCCATTACCCCGTGGAACGCGGGGTTGCGGATTGTCAGCCCGGCAAGATAGAGGTTCTGCACACCGCGCAGGGTCATCAGGCTGGAGCGGCGATTTTTATAGGCGCTATTGCTTTCGATGCCTTCCGCAATAGCAGCTTCGGTCTGATGCTTTGCCAGAATGCCGTCCGCGCTGACTTTTGCCGCACTGCTGGCCCGGTATTGCGGCAGCGCGTTCCCCATTTCGTCGATGATGGTGGCCTCGCCGCCGCTTTTGACGCCCCGGGTCCAGCCGTTGCCGTCAATCGTGCCTTGACCGACGATGCGAATATTGCGAAACGTTCCGGCCGGAGACTCGCCCTTATCGTCCGCTTCCAGCACGTTAATTAATGACGGCGGGCGGCGGGGCTGCGGATGATCGCTGTAGGGATAGAGGTAATAGCCTTTTTCCAGCGGATACTGGGCCGGATCGTCCGAACCCAGCAGGGTGGCGCCAGCGGCAATCTCCAGGGTCATATCGCTGTGCAGAAACAGCGCGCCGGTTTTGAATTCGCCGTCGGAAATCAGCACCTTACAGCCCTGAGGATAGTGCGCGACGGTGCAGCTATCGATCGCCTGCTGCAGCGCCTGGGTATTCAGCGTGGTGCCGTCACCCTTCGCGCCAAAGGTTCTGGCTTCGATGATGTGCGGCGTTTTGCTGGTCCGCGCTTTAATCACCGCGCTATCCGGCGACTCTTTGCCATTGGCGTAGACCGCACGTACCGTAAATGCGTATTCCGTATCCGGCTCCAGGTGGGTGACCGTAAAGGTACGCAAGTCGATTGGCTGCTGCCAGCCGTCGCTGGCGACCCGCTGATAGAAGTTATCAATATAGGGTTTGGCCGGTGAAAAATGGTTTTGATTTTCGCGCGCCAGACCCAGCCGCTCGCCCTGACGGTAAATCGCGTAGTCCACCACCTGCTGCGTCTCTGATTCCGGCTTTTCCCAAACCAGCACCAGGCTATTTTCATCGGCAGAAAGCGCGGGAACGAAGACATTCTGCGGCGCGGAGGCGGGCGCATCCTGCTGATTGTCGCGTGGGGCGCCGCTGTCATTACAGCCGCCCGCGAGGCCAGCCAGCGCGATAGCCAGCGCCAGCATACTGCGTGAAGGTCCAAAGGTATTGCACATAAATTTCCCTTAATGTCATATCGCTTGTAAAAAACAAAATGCATATTCATTTAAAATAAAATGATATTTTATATTTATGGAAAAAAATAAACGCGAGTCAGTTCAATCTTTCAGCAGGTGAAAAATAAAGCGTTGTTGGATAAGAAAAGGCGGCCAGGGCGTTAACCTCCGGCCCGCTTTCTCTTTACGGCGCGGAATATTGAATACGATAGCCGTGCGAGGTCGGTACGATATGCGCAAATCCCGACCCGCCAAGGTGCATACCGGCAATCAGCAGGTTTTCGCTGACGGCCTGGGCGAGGATCGCTTCCCGCGTCGCTCTGGCCTGCGCGGGATCGCAATCAAAAGCAACGGCGGCGGCGGGTCGGGCGGTCTGAATATGCGGAAAATGGACGATGTCGCCCCAGATCAGCAGGCTTTGCGCCGCGGCGTCGATGCGAAACCCGCTATGGCCTGGCGTGTGCCCGGGTAGCCATAGCGGGCGGATACCCGCGACGGCCTCGCGCTCATCCAGAAAACCGAGGCTGCGGGAATAGGCGTCCAGGGTGCGGCGGGCGAGCGTGAAGTTGCGCTGCCCCCGCGCATTGGCCCGGTTTAGCATGGCGTCGTCCTGCCAGTATTCGGCTTCCAGAGGGTGCAGATAAAGACGGGCGTGGCGATAGCGCGGCGCGCCGTTGGCATCCAGCAGGCCGCCGATATGATCCGGGTGAGCGTGGGTCAGCAGGACAGTATCCACGTCGTCTGGCGCACTCCCCGCCGCTCGCAGACTGGTTTCCAGCACGCCGCCTCCCGTACCCGCGTCGACCAGAATCGTTCTTCCCCGACCGCGAATAAGATAGCCACTAATGTCGATATTGCCGGGGTCAATGACGCCCGCGCTGCGCTGAATGTCTGCGGCATCGTCGATATTAATACCCGACAGCAGCGCCAGGCCAGCGGCCATGCTGCCGTCGCTGAGGGGCGTCACCTGAAAATCGCCAATCTGGCGGGAGAGAAAAGCGGGTTTGTGCATATCAACCTCTTAGCGTGATGGGGGCTGTATTTCAGTCGGGCTTTGCAACTGACCGGCCATGGGCTCATACATCGAGACGTTTTCCCGTCCCGCCAGCAGCATGGCCTCCCGGCGCGGCAGAACGTACGCCACGCGCTGCGGCGGGTTGTTATCCAGCCCGGCGGCCGAAAGGTTTGTCGGCGGATATCCCAGTTCCGACTCAACGACGTCCAGCGGCTCGGGGCTCAGTAGCAATACATCCCCCTCAGCGACGGCAGGAAAGACGCCGCCGTAGCGATACAGGTTTCGCCGCCAGTCGCGAATATGCGCCTGCCAGTGGGAAAAGCTGCCGCCGCCTTTCTGGCGATACGCTTCACTGGCGAGCGTATCGCCATGCTCGATGGTATGAATAGCAAGATAGACCGGGCAGCCGGAGGAGAGCGCCCTGAAGCGCTGCGAGGCGCGGAATCCGCTGACGGACACCAGCGCAGGCAGCTTGTCCTCGCTGTAAAACCTGTTCCAGCCGGCTTCGCTTTGCGGGTCGGCGTAGCTGCACTCAACGATATATAACATGGGCTGCCCTCTGCATGATGGAATGATGTTATTGACGTTTGATCATGCTACGTTGGGCACTAAGCGCTATAAAACGATATTATTTCACCACTCAATGACATTTCGTCATTGATAAACCTTCAGCAGAGGCGGCGTTCGTGCGAAAAAAACTCCCCAGCAGTACCTCGCTGCAGGCCTTTGAGGCTGCCGCCAGGCACGGTAACTTTGCCCGCGCGGCGGAAGAGCTGTCGCTTACCGAAGGCGCGATCAGCCGGCAAATCGCCCGCCTGGAATCGCTGTTAAACTGCAAGCTGTTTGAGCGGACGGGGAGTCGGGTGCGGCTGAACCCCAACGGCGCGCGCTATGCGCACCATGTCCGCGAGACGCTGGAGCGTCTTGAGCGAGATACGCAGTATCTGATGGGGGCTGCGGACGGCAGCCGAAGCCTGGAAATCGCCGCGCCGCCGACCTTTGCCAGCCGCTGGCTCATTCCCCGACTGGGGGATTTTCAGCGCCGGAATCCGGATATCACGCTGAATATCGCGGTCAGAACCGACCCGTTTATCCTCACCGGCAGCGGTTTTGACGCGGCGGTTCATTTCGAGCATCCCGCATGGGCAGGAATGCGCTTGCGGTTTCTGTTTGAAGAGAGACTGGTGCCGGTATGCCACGCCGGGCTACTTACGGGAGAAGATCTCGCCAGCCAGCTGAACGCGCTGCCGCGTATTCATCGACGGCAGAATCCTGACGCCTGGCAGCGCTATGCTGAAGAGTGCGGGATCGCGCTGGATAATCCGGCGCGGGGCGTGCGCTACGATCTGCATGAGATGGCGATAGCCGCCGCGCTGGCCGGGCAGGGCGTTGCGCTGGTACCGCACGTGTACGTTGAAAAAGCGCTCGAAAACGGGACGCTGGCTGCGCCCTGGCCGCAGGCCCGCAGCCTGAGCAAGCGCTTTTGCCTGGTGAGGCCGCTGGAAAACGGCGTCAACGAATCGGCGCTACAGGCGTTTGAACAGTGGTTATTGGCGCAATAAGGCCCGGTCGCGGGCCGTAGACGCGTTAAGCGCAGCCTCAGGCGTGGGATAAAAGCGGGAACATCAGCTTATTCTCTTTGAAGATATTTTCTTTTTGTCCGTAGATAAACAGAATATCTTCGCCTTCGATTTTCTCATACTCGCCGGTCCGATTCTCTTTGGGGGTAAAGCCGAGGATAGCCTGGTACGTATTTTCATCGGCGAGCTCGTTAATAATGGCCGACAGGGAGCGTCCGCTGTCGCAGAAAATATCAAAACAGATCAGCGCCGGACCGTTTTGCATCGCAATCGCGATGGCCTGGTTTTTGTCGGAATAATAGACGAAGTGCTTCATAAAGGCGGAGCAGTAGAACATCAATAAACCGAAGTTATCCTGTACCCGCAGCTGTGAAAACGGATTCGATTTTTGATAGTACCGCTGTAATCGCGCAACCTCTTCCGGCTGGTCCATATCGAGCTTGCGGAAGTCGCCCGCTGCCGGTACTACCGGCATAATATATTGATGTTCGGCGGTGCGCTCGAAGCCAAATTTCGGATAAAAATCAACGGTTGTCGGGTTAGCAAACAGGAAAAAGGCGTCGGCCTTATCCTGCCAGTCCGTCAGAATCTCCCTGACGAGCTGCCCGGCCAGGCCCTTATCACGATGATCGATATCGGTCATCACGGTGCCGATTTGAATATAGCGGCGGGGTTCGCCCTGCCAGATCAGATCGATAATATTGGCGGAGGCGTTAGCAATCACTTTATTGTTGCTCACCAGGGCGTAGGGAATATAGGCGTCGGTCCAGTACCCTTTGCGGTACCACTCTTTAAAGGAGAGATCGAAGGTTTTAATCGCCAGGTCAATGAAGCTATTTCTTAACACGTCATTGTGCACAATTTGCTTATCTAATTTGTAGTTCATCGTCGACATTCCTTACGCTGCGGGTGAGGCACTGTTTTCGGCCATCTGTTCGGCGGTCCGATCTCTGTCGGGCGAGCTAAAAATAGCATATCCCCACGGATGGGCGACGATTGTCGCGCCTAAGCTTTGCTCAGGTCACACATTCGGGGAAAATAGGGCTAAAAATGGCGCGCTTTTGTCGCCCCAGGGAGCATCGCCCTCAGGCAAAAGACGCCTTTAGCAAATGAAAGTTTGCCAGTCATCAAAAACGAAGAGGAATATATTGCGTTCATGGTCATGACCCCTATCATTAATAGGTAGGGTAAATGTGGTATCATCGCGCCTTTCCCTTTTCGTCCTGGGGCTCTTTTTTATGCAACAACCTGTTGTTCGCGTTGGAGAATGGCTGGTTACTCCCTCTGTTAACCAAATTAGCCGCAAGGGGCGTCAGCTAACTCTCGAACCGCGCTTAATCGATCTTCTGGTTTTCTTTGCCCGTCATCCCGGCGAAGTACTCAGTCGGGATGAGCTCATCGATAATGTCTGGACCCGCAACGTTGTCACCAGTCACGTCGTCACGCAAAGCGTTTCCGAGCTACGTAAGTCGCTGAAAGATGGCGACGATGGCAGCCTTGAATATATCGCTACCGTACCCAAACGCGGCTATAAGCTGACGGTGCCGGTGATCTGGTGTACCGAAGAGGGGGAGGAGCCGACGCCGGTTATCCCCGCAGAAACGACGACGGTCGGGTTTGACGCGCCGTTGACCTCCCCGCAGCCCGATGCGGCTGCGCCAGACAGCACACCGGTGGCGAAGCCGGAAAAACGCAAGCGGCTGAGCACGTTTATCGTCTGGGGTCTGTTCCTGCTGGCCCTCGCGAGCTGCGTGGCGCTGGTGGCCCTGTCAACCCTGCAGTCGCGCCCGCCGGTCACGAAAACCCGGCTGCTGCTTAACCCGCGTGATGTCGATATTCACCTGCTCAGCGGCAACACCTGCAACAACTGGTCATCGCAGCACTCCTATGCCATCGGTCTGGGGAGCCTGATTACCACCTCGCTGAACACCTTCTCCACCTTTATGGTGCACGACAAAACCAACTACAACATCAATGAGCCGAGCAGTTCCGGTAAAACCCTGACCATTGAGTTTGTCAACCAGCGGCACTATCGCGCACAGCAGTGCTTCATGTCGGTGAAGGTGGTGGATAACGCCGACGGCTCGACCATGATGGATAAGCGTTACTTTGTCACCAGCGACAACCAGCTTTCGATTCAGAACGACCTGCTGAGCAGCCTCTCTGAGGCGCTGAAGCAGCCGTGGCCGGCGCGGATGCAGGAGATGTTAAAGCAGTATCAGCCGTCGCAAAGTATCGCGCTTACCCATTTCTATCAGGCGCATCAGCTATTAATGAACGGAGACGTTGATTCGCTGGGCAAAGCCAGTAGCCTGCTTGCCGACGTGAATAAGCAGTCGCCGGACTTTACCTATGCGTGGGCGGAAAAGGCGCTGGTTGACGTATTGCGCCATTCTCAGCAGCCGCTGGATGAGAAACAGCTCGCCGATCTTTACAGCGAAATAACCCGGGTGGGTAATATGCCGGGGATTAAAGATATGGCAATATTTTATCAGATTAAAACGGTGGATATGCTGGGCAAAGGAAAAGTGGATGAAGCCTATGACGCGATTAATGCCGGGATTGATCTGGAAATGTCGTGGATGAATTATGTGCTGCTGGGCAAAGTCTACGAAATGAAAGGGCAGAACCGGGAAGCTGCCGATGCCTACCTGACGGCGTTTAATTTACGCCCGGGTGAGAATACATTTTACTGGATTGAAAACGCCGTATTCCAGACCTCCGTGACCCGCGTGGTTCCGTATCTCGATAACTTCCTCGCTTCAGAATAAGTAAACCCTCATCAAGGTCATGGTTTTGGCCGTGGTGAGGTTAAAATTATGTTTCTCATGAGCCACAAGGTTGTTATGTTTTATAACCAAGCTGGTCCCGCACGCAACACTTTTTCAACACGAAGTTGACCTTATAACCCACTGAAAAATATCTTAATTTACCTTTTCCTGATATCAACATGTCATCCTGATATGTTGCGCGAAAAAGGTCAAAATATCATTTGTCTGATGTTTGCAGTTATTTCACTTTATCTTTAGGACTTATCTCGTACTAATCCGTAATCTTGTTGGCAGTTGGTCGGGTCAATAAAAGGTTCATCATCATGATCTGTACCTCCCAAATAAACTTAGGAGAAAAGCAAACATGAGTTCTGCCAAGAAGATCGGGCTATTTGCCTGTACCGGCGTAGTCGCCGGTAATATGATGGGGAGCGGTATTGCATTATTACCTGCAAACCTCGCTAGCATCGGTGGTATTGCCATCTGGGGTTGGGTGATTTCTATTATTGGCGCGATGTCTCTGGCTTATGTTTATGCCCGGCTGGCGACCAAGAATCCGCAGCAGGGTGGCCCAATTGCCTACGCCGGTGAAATATCCCCAGCGTTCGGTTTCCAGACCGGCGTGCTTTATTATCACGCCAACTGGATCGGTAACCTGGCAATCGGTATTACCGCCGTCTCTTATTTATCAACATTCTTCCCAATTTTAAATAACCCGGTGCCGGCAGGTATTGCCTGTATCGCCATCGTATGGATATTCACCTTCGTGAATATGCTCGGCGGGACCTGGGTTAGCCGCCTGACAACAATTGGCCTGGTACTGGTACTTATTCCTGTGGTCATGACCGCGGTGGTCGGCTGGCACTGGTTTGATGCCGCAACCTATCAGGCAAACTGGAACACCTCCAGCACCACTGACAGCCACGCGGTAATCAAAAGTATCCTGCTCTGCCTGTGGGCCTTTGTCGGGGTAGAATCTGCCGCCGTGAGTACCGGGATGGTGAAAAACCCGAAACGCACCGTGCCGCTGGCCACCATGCTGGGCACCGCGATGGCCGGTATCGTCTACATCGCCGCGACCCAGGTGATTGCGGGTATGTATCCTGCCTCTCAGATGGCCGCATCCGGAGCGCCGTTTGCAGTGAGCGCCTCCACCATTCTCGGCGGCTGGGCTGCGCCGATGGTTTCCGCCTTCACCGCCTTTGCGTGCCTGACTTCGCTGGGCTCGTGGATGATGCTGGTGGGTCAGGCCGGCGTACGTGCCGCTAATGACGGTAACTTCCCGAAAGTGTATGGCGAACTCGACAGCAACGGTATTCCGAAAAAAGGCCTGCTGCTGGCCGCGGTGAAAATGACCGCGCTGATGGTGCTGATTACCCTGATGAACTCTACCGGCGGCAAAGCGTCTGACCTGTTCGGTGAGCTGACCGGTATCGCGGTACTGCTGACCATGCTGCCTTACTTCTACTCCTGCGTTGACCTGATTCGCTTCGAAGGCATCAATGTACGCAACTTCGTCAGCCTGATTTGCTCCGTACTCGGCTGCGCGTTCTGCTTCATCGCCCTGATGGGGGCAAGCTCCTTCGAACTGGCCGGTACCTTTATCGTCAGCCTGATTATCCTGATGTTCTACGGTCGCAAAATGCACCAGCGCCAGAACAACGACAACTCCGCTGATAGCAGCACCGCCAGCGCGCATTAATCTGCAACCCTATTCCTGAGGCTCCTTCCATCACCTGTCACGACGTGGCGGGAGGGGCTTTCTTTATCTGGAGATTTGACTATGAACGTTATCGCAATCATGAATCACATGGGTGTCTACTTCAAAGAAGAACCCATCCGTGAACTGCATCGCGCCCTCGAACGCCTGGACTTCCGTATTGTCTACCCGAACGACCGTGAAGACTTATTAAAACTTATCGAAAACAATGCGCGTCTGTGCGGCGTGATCTTCGACTGGGATAAATACAATCTCGAACTGTGCGAAGACATCAGCAAAATGAACGAATACATGCCGCTGTACGCCTTTGCGAACACTTACTCAACGCTGGACGTGAGCCTCAACGATCTGCGGATGCAGGTTCGCTTCTTCGAATATGCGCTGGGCGCAGCGGAAGATATTGCCAACAAAATCAAACAGAATACCGACGAGTATATCGACACCATTCTGCCGCCGCTGACCAAAGCGCTGTTTAAATACGTGCGTGAAGGCAAATACACCTTCTGTACCCCAGGCCATATGGGCGGTACCGCGTTCCAGAAAAGCCCGGTCGGCAGCATCTTCTACGATTTCTTTGGTTCCAATACCATGAAATCTGATATCTCGATTTCGGTTTCTGAACTCGGTTCTCTGCTGGACCACAGCGGCCCGCACAAAGAAGCGGAAGAGTACATCGCCCGCGTCTTCAACGCGGAACGCAGCTACATGGTGACCAACGGGACCTCTACCGCCAACAAAATTGTCGGCATGTATTCCGCCCCGGCCGGTAGCACCGTGCTGATTGACCGTAACTGCCATAAATCGCTGACCCATCTGATGATGATGAGCGACATTACGCCAATCTACTTCCGCCCGACCCGCAACGCCTACGGTATCCTCGGCGGTATCCCGCAGAGCGAATTCCAGCATGCGACCATCGCGAAGCGCGTGAAAGAAACCCCGAACGCGACCTGGCCGGTGCACGCGGTTATCACCAACTCCACCTATGACGGTCTGCTGTACAACACGGACTACATCAAGAAAACCCTGGATGTGAAATCCATCCACTTTGACTCCGCGTGGGTGCCTTACACCAACTTCTCGCCGATTTATGAAGGCAAATGCGGGATGAGCGGCGGCCGCGTCGAAGGGAAAGTGATTTACGAAACCCAGTCCACGCACAAACTGCTGGCGGCGTTCTCTCAGGCCTCGATGATTCACGTTAAAGGCGACGTGAACGAAGAGACCTTTAACGAAGCCTACATGATGCACACCACCACTTCTCCGCACTACGGCGTGGTGGCCTCGACGGAAACCGCGGCGGCGATGATGAAAGGCAACGCCGGTAAGCGCCTGATTGACGGCTCTATCGAACGTTCAATCAAGTTCCGTAAAGAGATCAAACGTCTGAAAGGCGAGTCCGACGGCTGGTTCTTCGACGTCTGGCAGCCGGAACATATCGATGGCGCTGAATGCTGGCCGCTGCGCTCCGACAGCGCGTGGCACGGCTTCAAAAACATCGATAACGAGCACATGTATCTCGACCCGATTAAAGTCACGCTGCTGACTCCGGGGATGAAGAAAGACGGCACCATGGATGAGTTCGGTATTCCGGCGAGCATCGTGGCGAAGTATCTCGACGAGCACGGTATCGTGGTCGAAAAAACCGGTCCGTACAACCTGCTGTTCCTGTTCAGTATCGGTATCGACAAAACCAAAGCGCTGAGCCTGCTGCGTGCGCTGACTGATTTCAAACGCGCGTTCGACCTGAACCTGCGGGTGAAAAACATGCTGCCGTCGCTGTATCGTGAAGATCCGGAATTCTACGAAAACATGCGCGTTCAGGAACTGGCGCAGAACATTCATAAACTGATTGAGCACCACAACCTGCCGGATCTGATGTTCCGCGCGTTCGAAGTGCTGCCGACCATGATGATCACGCCGTACGCCGCGTTCCAGAAAGAGCTGCACGGTCAGACCGAAGAGGTGTATCTCGAAGAGATGGTGGGCCGCGTCAACGCCAATATGATCCTGCCGTATCCTCCGGGAGTGCCGCTGGTCATGCCGGGTGAAATGATCACCGAAGAGAGCCGTCCGGTGCTGGAGTTCCTGCAGATGCTGTGCGAAATCGGCGCCCACTATCCGGGCTTCGAAACCGATATCCACGGCGCCTATCGTCAGGCGGATGGTCGTTACACCGTTAAAGTGCTGAAAGAAGAAAATAACAAATAATCGATGCACAACAGGGAAGTGGCTTGCCACTTCCCTTTTTCACGCTGCAAGGAGAACACATGAAAACACCCTCACAGCCGCGCGCGATTTATTACATCGTTGCGATCCAAATCTGGGAATATTTCAGCTTTTACGGCATGCGTGCCTTACTCATCCTCTATCTCACCCATCAGCTCGGCTTTGATGACAGCCACGCTATCAGCCTGTTCAGCGCTTACGCTTCCCTCGTGTACGTCACTCCTATTCTCGGCGGCTGGCTTGCCGACCGCCTGCTCGGCAACCGCGCGGCGGTGATTGCCGGCGCGCTGTTAATGACGCTTGGCCACGTGGTGCTGGGCGTCGAATCCGATTCCACCTGGAGCCTGTACCTCGCGCTGGCGATCATTATCTGCGGCTACGGCTTGTTCAAATCCAACATCAGCTGCCTGCTGGGCGAGCTCTATGCCGTTGACGACCCTCGCCGCGACGGCGGTTTTTCGCTGCTGTACGCCGCCGGTAACGTCGGCTCCATCGCCGCGCCTATCGCCTGTGGGCTGGCGGCGCAGTGGTACGGCTGGCATATCGGCTTTGCGCTGGCGGGAATCGGCATGTTTGTCGGCCTGATGATTTTCCTCAGCGGTAGCCGCTACTTCCGCCACGCGCGCGGCGTCGATAAACAGGCGCTGCGGGCGGTAAAGTTTGTGCTGCCGACCTGGGGCTGGCTGGTGGTGATGCTCTGCGTTGCGCCGGTGTTTTTCACGCTGCTGCTGGAGAATAACTGGTCCGGCTATCTGCTGGCGATCGTGTGCGTGTTCGCCGCCCAGATGGTGGCGCGCATTATGGTCAAATCGCCGGAGCATCGCCGCGCGCTGTGGCAGATCGTTCTGCTGATGCTGACCGGGACTCTGTTCTGGGTTCTGGCGCAGCAGGGCGGGAGTTCGATCAGCCTGTTCATCGACCACTTTGTTAACCGTCATCTGCTGAATATTGAGGTGCCGACCGCGCTGTTCCAGTCGGTTAACGCCGTGGCGGTGATGGCGGCTGGCGTCGTGCTGGCGTGGCTGATGCGGCCGGAAGGCGCGACCCGCTCGGCGCTGCGCGTGTGGCTGAAGTTCGCCTTTGGCCTGGTGCTGATGGGCTGCGGCTTTATGCTGCTGGCGCTTAATGCGCGCCACGGCGCGGCGGAAGGGCAGGCATCAATGGGCATGATGGTGGCCGGCCTGGCGCTGATGGGCTTTGCCGAACTGTTTATCGACCCGGTAGCGATGGCGCAGATCACCCGCCTCAATATGCCCGGCGTCACCGGGGTACTGACCGGAATTTATATGCTGGCGACCGGCGCGGTAGCCAACTGGCTGGCGGGAGTGGTGGCGCAGCAGACCACCGAGTCGCAGATCAGCGATACGGCGATTGCCGCATATCAGCACTTCTTTGCCCAGATGGGCGAATGGACGCTGGGCTGCGTGGCGGTGATTGTCGTCGTCGCCTTTGCCGCCGCGTTTAGCGTCGGCAAACGCCGCGCGGCCGCCGGTGAACTTCCCGGCGGCGGCGCCTAGCCCCGTCTGGCGACAGGTCCGGCTTACCGGGGCTACAAAATCGTGCTGCCTGGTAGCCCGGCTAAGGCGTTTACGCCGCGAGCCGTGGATCGGTAACCCCAACAGTGGAGCGACAAGCCGCTCCTTGCACCGTTTACTGAACAGGAGGAGGATATTCTGGCAGGCGCGGAAGCCGAAGATAAAAAACTGTTACTGAAGCGATGGCTGAGCGAAATCAGCCGGAATTGAAGCCAGGCTCCTTAAGATTGTTCTTTGGCGTCGACGCCGGAACAGGCCGCGCTGGAGAGTGACCTGGTTCAATTATCGAAGCAAGTTTGCAAGCAGGGTTATGAGGAACCAACATGTCTGAACAACAAGCACAAGGTGCCGATGAGGCAATTGACCTTAATAATGAACTGAAAACCCGTCGTGAAAAACTGGCCGCGCTGCGCGAGCAGGGCGTGGCGTTCCCGAATGATTTTCGCCGTGACCACACTTCTGACCAGCTCCATGCGGAATTTGATGGTAAGGAAAACGACGAGCTCACCTCTCTGAACGTCGAGGTCGCCGTGGCTGGCCGCATGATGACCCGCCGGATTATGGGGAAAGCCTCTTTCGTCACCTTACAGGACGTCGGCGGCCGCATTCAGCTGTACGTCGCGCGCGACGATCTGGCGGAAGGCGTCTACAACGAACAGTTTAAGAAATGGGATCTTGGCGACATCATCGCCGCCCGCGGTAAGCTGTTTAAAACCCAGACCGGCGAACTCTCCATTCACTGCACCGAGCTGCGCCTGCTGACCAAGGCATTGCGCCCGCTGCCGGACAAGTTTCACGGCCTGCAGGATCAGGAGGCGCGCTATCGTCAGCGCTATCTGGATCTGATCTCCAACGAAGAGTCGCGCCACACCTTCAAGGTGCGTTCGCAGATCCTCGCCACCATGCGTCAGTTCATGGTCGCGCGCGGCTTTATGGAAGTCGAGACTCCGATGATGCAGGTGATCCCCGGCGGCGCCTCCGCGCGTCCGTTTATCACCCATCACAACGCGCTCGATCTGGATATGTATCTGCGCATCGCGCCGGAGCTGTATCTGAAACGGCTGGTGGTCGGCGGCTTCGAACGGGTGTTCGAAATCAACCGCAACTTCCGTAACGAAGGGATCTCCGTGCGCCACAACCCTGAGTTCACCATGATGGAACTCTATATGGCGTATGCGGATTACAAAGATCTGATCGAACTGACCGAATCTCTGTTCCGCACGCTGGCGCAGACCGTGCTGGGGAAAACCGAAGTCCCGTACGGCGACCAGGTGTTCGACTTCGGCAAGCCGTTTGAAAAACTGACCATGCGCGAAGCGATCAAGAAATACCGTCCGGAAACCGAGATGGCGGATCTGGATAACTTCGAGGCGGCAAAAGCGCTGGCGGAATCCATCGGTATTCACGTTGAGAAGAGCTGGGGGCTGGGGCGTATCGTCACCGAGATTTTCGACGAAGTAGCGGAAGCCCATCTGATCCAGCCAACCTTTATCACCGAGTATCCGGCGGAGGTTTCGCCGCTGGCGCGCCGTAACGACGTGAACCCGGAAATCACCGATCGCTTTGAGTTCTTTATCGGCGGGCGTGAAATCGGCAACGGCTTTAGCGAGCTGAACGACGCGGAAGACCAGGCCCAGCGTTTCCAGGATCAGGTCAACGCCAAAGCGGCGGGGGATGATGAAGCGATGTTCTACGACGAAGACTACGTCACCGCGCTGGAATATGGCCTGCCGCCGACGGCCGGCCTGGGCATCGGTATCGACCGCATGGTGATGCTGTTTACCAACAGCCATACCATTCGCGACGTGATTCTGTTCCCGGCAATGCGTCCGCAGAAGTAAATTCCGCTAAAACCAGGTCCCCTCGTTTCCCTGAACCGGGGGGCCTTTATTTCGACGTGTTTAATTCCGACGAGTAATAATTGCGAATCAGCTTACTCCGGACACCTTATGTGCTATAACAGCGCGCATAAAAAACATAAGGTGTTAATTAAATGAAAAAAATAAAATTAATTGTTGGTGGCGTGATCTGTGCAAGTTATTTATTTACGTCAGTGTTATCAATGGCAAGTGATAATATCAACAACCATACCGTTCATTTTGATAAAGGCAGCAACGGCACGATAATAAAAAGCACCGTGACCGGTGACGGTGTTAACGACTATACGCTGGAGGCGAAAGCGGGCCAGATGATGCATATCAATATGAACAGCCAGCGGCCGCATCCTTATTTCAATGTTATCGCTCCTGATAATAATTCGATTTTTAACGGTTCTCTGAGCGGTGATACCTTTGAGCAACGTCTGATGAGCAGCGGTAAATATACGGTGCGGGTTTATCAGATGGGCGGAGCGCGCGATGAAAGGAAAACCAGCGCTTACGCGCTGACGTTTAAAATTACCGACTAATATTTGGCGGCTGTCTATTCAGGCTGTCCCGGAGGCGGCGGGCTGCGCCTGTCCGGGCTACCGGCCCGCAGACGGCGGGGAACCCGTAGCCCGGTCAGCGCAGCGCCACTGGGGAAACAAAGCGCAGAGTGGCTGAATTTCCCGGAGGCGATGCTGCGCATTTGTCCGGGCTACCGGCCCGCAGACGGCGGTGGACCCGTAGCCCGGTCAGCGCAGCGCCACCGGGAAACAAAGCGCAGAGTGTTGCAGAGGGGCCTGTTCCCGGGTTAAAGCCCTTCGGTGACGATTTTTGCCGCCGCGGCTAACACCTCTTTGCGGCTTTTCGCATCCTGCTGCGGCTGGGTAAAATAGGTCACCAGCACCAGCGGGGCATGATTTTCCGGCCAGATCACCGCGATATCGTTGGTGGTGCCGTAATCTCCGCCGCCGGTTTTATCCCCGACCACCCAGCTTGCGGGCAGGCCTGCGCGAATGCTTTGCCCGCCGGTGGTATTGCCTTTTAGCCACGTCACTAACTGGGCGCGCTGCTGTTCGCCCAGCGCATTGCCCAGCGTCAGCTTGCGCAGGCTTTCGGCCATCGCCAACGGGGTGGTGGTATCGCGCTTATCGCCGGGAATCGCGCTGTTCAGCGCCGGCTCCGTACGATCGAGACGAAAAGTGACATCCCCGATACTCTGGGCGAATGCGGTCACCTTTTCCGGTCCGCCAAGGTAGCTAATCATCTTATTCATCGCGGTATTGTCGCTGTACTGCAGCGCCGCCGCGCTGAGTTCCGCCAGGGTCATTCCGCTTTGCAGATGTTTTTCGGTGATCGGGCTCCAGACCACTAAATCCGATTTTTTAATCTCCAGCCTTTTATTCACCACCTCTGGATTGCTTTCGCTCTGTTTTAACACCGCGGCGGCGGCCATCACTTTACCGGTGCTGCACATGGCAAAACGTTCATCGCCGCGATAGAGGGTTTGCGAATCATCTGCCGTGTTAATCAGCGCTACGCCCAGCCGACCGCCGGAACGTTTTTCTAAATCAGCCAGCTTTTGCTGGATAGCATCGGCACTGGCCCATAATGAACCGCTCGCCAGCAGCAGCGGAACGGCGGCGGCGGCCATCAGGGCGGTTTTACGCCACGAACTTTTCAACATCTCAGACTCCTTGATAGTGATGAGCTGCCCGGACTATCCGCGACTCCCGCGCTTTTGACAAGCACTGTGTCGATGATGGAATTCCATCATAAATTCGTTATTCGTCCTCCTCTGCGCCTGCTTATAGTGTCTCTCCCCGGCAAAATAAAATCAGGAGCCGCTATGTTCCCGTCACAGTTACCAAAACCGCGCCATCCCGCCGCCTCGGCGATCCCCTCGCTGCGCTGGGCCATTATTGGCCCCGGCTGGATTGCCGAGCGCTTTGTGAAATCGTTAAAAGAGCTCAGCCGCCAGCGGGTGGTTGCCGTCTCCTCGCGCACGCAGCAAAAAGCCGACGATTTCGCCGCCCGCTGGGGGATCCCGCAGGCTTACGCTCAGGTGGATGAGATGCTGGCGCGACCGGATATTGATGCGGTTTACGTTGCCACGCCGCATAACCACCACTTTCCCGACGGGCTGCGGGTGCTGCAGGCGGGCAAACATGTGCTGATTGAAAAGCCGTTTGCGCTGAACCGGCGGGAAGGCGCGGCGCTGAAAGCGGAGGCCATGAAGCAGGGGACGCTGGCGATGGAGGCGATGTGGTGCGACTACGCGCCGAAGTATGACGTGATTCGCCAGCTGCTGGAGGACGGCGTGCTGGGCGATCTGCACACGCTGCTCGCCGATCACGGCGAGTTTTTTACCCCGGATCATCGCATTTTTAATGCCGATCTCGCCGGCGGGCCGATGATGGATCTCGGCAGCTATCTGACCTCATTCTGCGTGATGGTCGGCGGCGTGCCGCAGGACATTATCGCCCGCGGGCGTCCCGCCCAAAGAGGCGTCAACGGGCAGATTTCGATGCTGTTTAACTGGGAAAACGGCTTACAGGGATTGCTCAATACCACCCTGTTCAGCAACACGCCGGGCGGCGCGGTGGTGGCCGGGCGCGATGCGACCCTTACCCTCGACGGGCAGTTCTACGCGCCGGGGAATTTTACCCTCGCCGCCAGCCAGGGCGGGCAGGTGCTGCGCTGGGAGGAGCCGCGCAACCGCTACGACCAGCTGTTTTATCAGGCCGAACATTTTGCCTGGTGCGTGGGGCAAGGGCTTGCGGACTCGCCGATCCGCCCGCTGGCCAGGGTGTTGGAAAACCTGAGCGTGATGGACGAAGTGCGGCGGCAGATTGGCGTGATATTTAACGAGGAGCGTTAACGGCGCGCCGTTGCCCCGTATGCCGACCGCATACGGGGCTTTTTTACGCCAGCGGTTCGACGCTGACAAACTGCCCTTGCCGCAGGGAAAGCACGGCGGCTTCGGCGATAGCCTGCGCCCGCAGCCCGTCCAGCAGCCCCGGCAGGTCCGGCACCGCTTCTCCGCCTAGCGAGCGGACAAAAGCATCCAGATGCGCGTAGTACGACCCCTCGACGCGACTGAACCAGTCCGGATAGAGGCCGGGCTGAATGCAGCGCGCTCCCTGCCACAGCGTGACGCCGCGCGATGCCTGACTGCCGGACTCTATCACCCCCTGCGGGCCAAGCAGGCTAATGCGCTCATCGTAGCCGTGGCCGGTGCGCCGGGTGTTGTCCAGCTGCGCCAGCGCGCCGCCGCGCATCCGCAGCATGACAATAGAGGTATCGACATCGTCGAATTCGGCAATTTCCGCCAGCGCCAGCGCAGCCCCCAGCGCGGCGACGGTCGTCACTTCATCACCGGTAAGAAAGCGCAGCAGGTCAAAGAAGTGAATCGCCTGGTCGCGCATCTGGCCGCCGGAGCTGCGCAGATATTCCAGCGGCGGCATAACCGATGCCCGACACACCATCTGAACCAGTTCGATTTGGCCAATCGCGCCCGCCTCGATCTCCCGGCGCAGCTGCTGGTGGCTGGCGTCGAAACGGCGGTTAAAGCCAACGGTCACCGGTACCCCGAGCGGCAGCACTTTCTCGACGACCTGGCGGGCGCGGGCCAGCGAAAGATCGATCGGTTTTTCGCAGTAGGCCGCTTTTCCCGCGCGCGCGGCGGCTTCCAGCAGCGCCGCGTGTGAAGGCGTCGAGCTGGCGATCAGTACCGCGTCAATGGCGTCGCTATTGATGGCCTCGGCGACGGTTACCGCCCGCGCGCCGTAGCGGGAAGCCAGCGCTTTCGCCCGCTCGGGATCGGCGTCGGCCACCATGGCCAGAACGGTCCGCTCATGCCGAGCGAGGCTGGCGGCGTGAACCTGGCCAATAAAACCGCTGCCCAACAATGCAAAACGAATGCAGGTCATTTTTTTCTCCAGAAAGAGGGATTTAGCGTTGCCAAAGTAATCCGTTTGCTACACTGACCGACACACGCGTTTTGATGGATTTCCATCATGGGGGAGACGATGAAAAGCATTTCGCTGGAGGCGCTGGCTAAACGGATTGGCGTGGGCGTCGCGACCGTTGACCGGGTGCTTAACGAACGCGGCGGCGTGTCGCCGGAAACCACGCGCAGGGTGCTGGAGGCCGCGCGGGAGGCCGGGCTGAAGCGCATTCTGCCGGAAGAGCGCCGTCTCCCGTGGCAAATAGAAGTGTTTCTCAGCGATAACGATTCGCGCTTTTTCTCCCGTCTGACGCAGGATTTCGCCGACGTGGCGGATAGCCTTGGCTATCGCCGACTGACGCTGCACCGCACGCTGGTGGCGGAGTCCGCGCCGGAAAAGCTGGCGAAAAGCCTTATCCGCAGCAGCAAAAAGCGCCATGCGATAATTGTCTTTGGCAACGAACATCCGCGGGTCTATGACGCCTTGCGCCAGTGTCGCGAGGCGAACGTGCCGGTGATTACGCTGGTCACCGATCTCCCCGGCGCGCAGAGGCTTTGTCACGTCGGGATCGATCAGCAGCAGGCCGGCCGCACCGCGGGCAGGATGATGGGGTTAATGGCGCACCGTCCTGGAGAAGTGCTGATGCTCAGCGGGCGCCAGGACTTCAGCGCTCATCGCTTACGGATTCAGGGATTTCGCGAGGTGATTAGCCAGCGCTTTCCGCATCTGCTGCTGGGCGAGGTTTTGGCGGGGGAGGACAACCGACAGCGAATCGACCGCGTGCTGGAAGAGGCCCTGCGCCGCAACCGCGACGTGGTGGGCATCTACAATACCGGGCTGGGCAACACGCAGGTGGCGCAGGCGCTGGCTCGCCATCGCCGCTACGGCGAGTGCTGCTGGATGACCCATGAACGCTACAGCACCACCCGTGAACAGCTGGCCCTGGGGGGAATGGCGCTGACGATCGATCAAAACCCGCGCCAGCATGCCCGTCTGGCGGTGGAGCTGGCCCTGCGCCATCTGGAAACCGGCTATCAGCCGCATCTCTTCAGCGACGGCAAGGTCGAATTTATCCTTTACAGCGCTGAAAACGTCGACTGAGCGTCCGCCGCCCGCGGGTCGACATCCCCTTTTACACCCTATCTCCTGTCTCGTTTTAAACCGCTGCCGCTATCGGCGCGCCGCGCGGCAAACCGTCGCCTGCCTCTCATTTTTTGCGCATTTATGCGTCAATGTTAGATGTGTGTCAAAGTTCTGTTAACACGCAGTTTTAAAATTTTCATTTCAGTTATTTACTTATAAAAGTTTCATATGTGTTGTTAATGAAATAAATGGTCTGGAATTTTTCTTCCGCTATAAATGGACTAATGTTTCAAAAAACCATTTTAAAACAACTGAATTTTGTGATTTCGATCAACAACAAAAAATGCACCAGCGCGCGGGCTGTTTTTTCAAAAAGCTGGAAAAGCAGGCGCTTAACGCACAATTAATGAAACTATTTTTTCATTTTACCTTACCTAACCGATGTACCTGAAAATAAAGGATCAACGATGAATATTAAGAAAACGGTTGTTGCCTCTTTGATAGCCTGCATGCTGCCAGCGGTCGTGATGGCGAAAGATATTTCGGTCGGTGTTTCCATGGCGCTATTCGATGACAACTTCCTGACGATTCTGCGCACCGCAATGCAAAAAGAGATGCAAAAAGATGGCGTTAAGGCGCAGGTGGAAGATGCCAAAGGCGACGTCTCCCAGCAGCTACAGCAGGTGCAGAACTTTATTGGCCAGGGCGTCGACGCGATTATCGTCAACCCGGTCGACACCAACGCGGTCAAACCGATTATGGACCAGGCGACTAAAGCGGGCATTCCGCTGATCTTTGTTAACCGCCGCCCGCAGGCGCAGCTGACCGACAAAATGGCCTACGTTGGCTCCGACTCGGTGCTGGCGGGGCGCTTACAGATGGAAGCGTTAGCCAAAGCGATGAACGGCAAAGGGAACGTCGCCATTCTGCTCGGCGACCTGGCGAATGAATCGACCCGTGACCGCACCAAAGGCGTCGAAGAGGTGGTGGCGAAGTATCCGGATATCAAAATCGTGCAGAAGCAGACCGCGAAATTTACCCGCAACGATGCCGTTGACGTGGTCAGCAACTGGATGACCAGCGGCGAAGACATTCAGGCCATCGCCTCCAACAACGATGAAATGGCCATCGGCGCGCTGCAGGCGCTGGGTAAAAACCCGAACCATATCCTGATAGCCGGGGTGGACGGGACGCCGGATGCCCTGCAAATGCTCAAAAACGGCAAGATGATCGCCACGATTTTCCAGGATGCCAAAGGGCAGGGCGAAGGCGCGGTGGATGCCGCCATTAAGCTGGCCAACGGCGAGAAAGTGGAAAAGATCATCGATGTCCCTTACCAGCTGATCACCAAAGACAACATGGCTGAGTTCGTTAATCGCAACCAGAAATAGTCGCTCAGGGTACGGAGGTGAAGTATGAACGCTTTTGCACTTGAAGCCGAAGGGATCAGCAAATTCTTCCCCGGCGTGAAGGCGCTCGACAACGTCTCATTACGCGTGCGCCCGGGGACGGTGCACGCGCTGATGGGCGAAAACGGCGCCGGAAAATCCACGCTGATGAAATGCCTGATCGGGATCTACCGTCCCGATAAGGGCGCGATTCGCGTTAAAGGGGAGCCGGTCCAGTTTCAGGATACGATGGACGCGCTGCGCGCCGGGATCTCGATGATCCACCAGGAGCTGAATCTGGTGCCGCATATGACGGTGGCGGAAAATATCTGGCTCGGCCGCGAGCCGATGAAATACGGTTTTGTCGATCATCGCCAGCTTGCCCGCCAGACGCAGGATCTGCTGGATAAACTCAATATCCGGCTATCCGCCGACCGGCTGGTGGGGGAGTTAAGTATCGCCTCCCAGCAGATGGTGGAAATTGCCAAAGCGGTTTCGTGGAACGCGGATATTGTGATTATGGATGAGCCGACCTCGGCGTTAACCGAAAGCGAAGTGGCGCATCTGTTTACCATTATTCGCGATTTACGCCAGCAGGGAAAAGCCATTATTTATATCAGCCATAAAATGGATGAGATTTTCGCGATTACCGATGAGATCAGCGTATTTCGCGATGGCACCTGGGTCGGCAGTAAACATACCACCGAGTTTACCCGCCAGTCGCTGATCACCCAGATGGTCGGCCGGGAGCTCACCCAGCTCTTTCCCAAGTTCAATAACGCCATTGGCGAAGAGGTGCTGACCGTCCGCAATCTGTCGCGCAAGGGGGTCTTTCACGATATCAACTTTAGCGTACGCCGCGGCGAAATTCTCGGCGTGGCGGGGCTGGTGGGGGCCGGGCGTAGCGAAGTGATGGAGAGCCTGTTCGGCATGGATAAAGCCGATAGCGGCGAAGTGCTGATTGAGGGAGTGCCGGTCACGATTGACTCGCCTTCGACGGCGATTGAAAAAGGGATGGCGCTGCTGACGGAAGACCGCAAAAAGTCCGGACTGTTTCTCGTGCTGTCGGTGCTGGAGAATATGAGCATCGTCAAAATGCCGGAATATATCGGTAAAACCGGCTTTGTTCAGCACCTCAAAATGGCCGAAGACTGCATGGAGCAGATCCGCCGCCTGAATATTAAAACCCCCACCATGGATCAGATTATTAATAACCTCAGCGGCGGTAATCAGCAGAAGGTACTGATTGCCCGCTGGCTGCTGGCCCAGCCGAAAATACTGATTCTCGATGAGCCGACGCGCGGAATCGACGTCGGGGCGAAAGCGGAAATTTACCATCTGATCAGCGAGCTGGCCAACCGCGGCGTGGCGGTGATTATGGTCTCTTCAGAATTGCCGGAGATTCTCGGGATGAGCGATCGGGTGATGGTCATGCATGAAGGGCGTATTACCGGCATCCTCAATAAAGAGGACGCCGACCAGGAAACCATTTTGTCGTTGGCATCCCATTGAGGCACAGAGAATGAGCAATATGAAAATAACGGCGACCCCGATCACTGAGAAACCCTCTTTCTTTGGGCAATTACGCCACCGGCTGCCGAAAGATACCGGGATATTTATCGTCATGCTGGTGATTGCCCTGACGTTTGAAATTGCCGGCTGGTACGTCCGCGACCAGTCCTTTTTATTAAACACCAATCGCCTGATATTAATTGTTTTGCAGGTAGCGATTATCGGTATTATCGCCGTCGGGGTCACCCAGGTCATTATTACCACCGGCATTGACCTCTCCTCCGGCTCGGTGATCGCTCTCGCCGCCGTGGTGGCGGCAAGCCTCGCGCAAACCTCCGATAGCCTGTCGCCGATGTTCCCGTCGCTGGTCAATATGCCGGCGATTATCCCGATTGGCGCCGGCATCGGCGTCGGTCTTCTGTGCGGCTTAACCAACGGTTTTCTGGTGACCCGCACCGGCATCCCGCCGTTTATCGCGACGCTTGGAATGATGGTGTCGGCGCGCGGTCTGGCGCAGTACTACACCCAGGGCAACCCAATCAGCTTCTTATCCGACAGCTTTACCGCCATCGGCCAGGGGGCGATGCCGGTGATTATTTTCTTCGTCGTCGCCGCGGTCTTCCATATCGCCCTGAAGCATACCCGCTACGGTAAATACGTTTACGCTATCGGCGGTAACATGACGTCGGCCAAGGTCTCCGGTATCAACGTGAATAAATACCTGGTGATCGTCTATGCCATCGCCGGGGCGCTCTCCGGCCTGGCGGGCGTGGTGCTGGCGGCGCGCGTCAGCAGCGGGCAGTCGAGCATGGGCATGTCCTACGAACTGGATGCTATCGCCGCGGCGGTTATCGGCGGCAGCAGCCTGATGGGCGGGGTGGGGCGCATCACCGGGACCTTAATCGGCGCGATGATCCTTGGCCTGATTAAAAGCGGGTTTACCTTTGTCGGCGTCGATGCCTACGTGCAGGATATTATCAAAGGCATCATTATCGTCGCGGCGGTGACTATCGATATGCGCCGCAACCGCAAAAAGCATTGATCGGCAATAGCCCACGGCCTTGGCTGGCGTGGGCTGTATCGCGCTTTACGTCGCGCCGCAAGCGGGCTCATCCGCGGCAAGACGTAAACTGTTGAGCAGCACGTTCGCCCCTTTCTCCGCCCATTCCGGCAGAATGTTCTCCGCTTCGTTATGGCTAATTCCCTTCTCGCAGGGAATGAAAATCATGCTGGCGGGCGCGACCTTGCTGATATAGCAGGTATCGTGCCCGGCGCCGGAAACCATGGTTCGCGCGCTATAGCCCAGTTCGTCCGCCGCCCGCTGGCTGCGCGCCAGACATCCGGTATCAAAGGCAATGGGCGCGTAATCAAAAATACGCTCGACGTTTGCCGTCACGCCGCGCGCCGCCAGCGCTTCAGCGGCGCGATGCAGGGCGAGTTCCATCGCTTCCAGCGCCGGGGATTGCGGATGACGAAACTCGACGCTGCACGCCACGCCTCCCGGCACCACGTTGCGCGATCCCGGAATGACCTGCGCCATGCCGATAGTCGCACGCCCGTCTGGATTATGGGCGATACCGATTTGCTCCACCGCCAGCGCCAGCTCGGCGAAGGCGGTCAGCGCGTCGCGGCGGCTGCCCATCGGCGTGGTTCCTGCGTGGGCGGAAAAGCCCTCCAGAGTGACGTTGAACCAGCGCTGGCCCATTGCCGCGTGAACGAGGCCGATATCAACGCCTTCTTCTTCCAGAATCGGCCCTTGTTCGATATGCACTTCGTAGCAGGCGTGGAGCGGGAAGGCGGCGGCAGGACGCTCCCCGCGATAGCCGATAGCCTCCAGCGCCGCGCCAACGCTGATGCCGTCGCGATCTTCGCGGGCGAGGGCGAAAGCTTCGCTAAACTGCCCGGCCCACACGCCGGACGCCAGCATCGCCGGGGCAAAGCGCGCGCCTTCTTCGTTGGTCCAGTTCACCAGCACGATATCGCGTTCGGTCTCAATGCCGCGATCGTTCAGCGTGCTCAGCGCCTCCAGCCCGGCGAGGACGCCGTAAATGCCGTCATAGCGGCCGCCGAGCGGCTGGGAGTCGACGTGGGAACCGGTCAGCACCGGGGCTAACTGCGAATTTTTACCGGCGCGGCGAATAAACATATTGCCCATGCTGTCGACGTCGCAGGGAAAGCCGGCCTCCTGAGCCCACTGGCGCAGCAGGTCGCGCGCCTGACGATCCTCTTCGCTGAGCGCCAGCCGGGTCACGCCGCCCGCCGGCGTGGCGCCGAGCAGCGCCATCTCGTTGAGCGTCGACCACAGACGTGCGCCGTTGACGGTTATCATGACTTGTCCTTTTGCACGCGATAGCGGAAGTCGCAGCATTTACCGCCCTGCATGATGGTGGTGGTGCGGGTCAGCTCCACGTCCGGGGCGTAGCCGACGATAAATTTATCGTCGCGGGCGCAGGAGAGCAGGTGGCCAATCTCGCCGAGGCCCATTTCGTGGTACATCTCGGCGTAGCGGCAGCGGTTCACGTTGTAGTTATACTGCTGGTCGTCGGCGTCCAGCACCGTGACTTCCAGGGCGTTATCTTTCTCCCACAGATACTGCAGCGCGACAAAGCTCTGGATATCCGCACCGTTCGGCTCCTGGCGGGCAAACGCTTTTCCCGCCTCAATGGCGGCGTTTTCAATCGCTTCGCCGATGACCGCCTGGGCGCGAGCTTTCCCTATCTCGCGCACCAGGATGGCGTAAATCGGCTTGATTATTTCTGCTTCAATTTTGCGGCGGGCGAGAATGCCCAGCTCGTTATTATCACTCATCACATTGCCTCACTGCGTTACTTCGTTGTTGCGCCGCCGAGTACGGTTTGCGGCTGCCATTTTCCGTCGACGACTTTATAAACGGTAAAGGTTGGCGATTTCAGGTTGCCCTCTTTATCAAAGGCGATTTGTCCGGTCACGCCGGCGTAGTTAATGGCGCGCAGGGCGGGCAGATAGTCGGCAGGGTCGACGGAGTCGGCTTTTTCCATCGCCGCGACCAGCACGCGGGTAGCGTCATAGGCGAACGGCGCGTGCAGTTCGATATGGGTGTGATAGCGCGACTGGTAGGCCTGCTCGAAGGCTTTACCGCCCGGCATCTGCTCGACCGGCAGCCCCGGCTCCAGCGCCACCACGCCGTCGCCCTCTTTTTGCGCCAGCTGGAGGAAGGTCTGGCTAACGAAGCCGCCTGCGCCCATCAGGGTGGCGTTCATACCCAGCTGTTTGATGCGGCGCGCCAGCGGGGCGGCCTGGCTATCGACGCCGCCAAAGAAAATCAGGTCGGCGTTTTTGCTGCGGATCGCGGTCAGCACGGCGCTGAAGTCGACGGTTTTGTCATCGACGTACTGGCGGTCGACGATGTTGATTCCCTGCGCTTCCAGCGACTTAATAAACTCATCCGCCAGCCCCTGGCCGAAGGCGGTACGGTCATCGATGACCGCGATGCGTTTGGCCTTCAGGGTTTGTACCGCGTACTGTCCGGCAAACTGCCCGCCGTCATCGTCGTGGCCCATCACGCGGAAGCTGGTGTCGAAACCCTGTTTGGTGTAGGCGTGCCCGGTGGCGACCGGCGCGACCTGGGCGATGCCCGCATCGTGATAAACCCGCGCAGCGGGAATGCTGGTGCCGGTGTTCCAGTGGCCGACGACGCCCGCGACGCCGCTATCCACCAGACGCTGGGCGACGGCAACGGCGGTGCGTGGGTCGGACTGATCGTCTTCCGATTGCAGCTTGAAGGTTACCGCCTTGCCGCCGATGGTCGGGTGCTGCTTGTTGATATCGTCAATCGCCAGCTGCGCGCCGTTTTCCAGATCCTTGCCGATACGCGCGGAAGGGCCGGTGAGCGGGCCAGCCAGGCCGATAATAACGGTTTCGCTGGCCGCGGACCACGCGGCGGATGAGGCAAAACCACTGAGCAGAATAGCGGCGCTGAGCGCGCTGATTTTTACGGTTTTCATTGTTTTTCCCTGATGCTGGTTGGTGTGTTAAACGGGCATTTCGCCCAAATAAATCTGTGCAATACGATCGTCGGCCAGCAGCGTCTGCGACGGACCGCGCTCGACGATGCTGCCGCTATCCATTACCCAGGCGCTGTCGGTCGCCTCCAGCGCCAGACGTGCGTTCTGCTCGATCAGCAGCAGCGCGACGCCGCGCTGGCGCAGGGTGGCGATAACGCGAAAAATGTTCTCGACCATCAGCGGCGCCAGGCCCATTGACGGCTCGTCGAGGATCAGCAGGCGCGGCTGGCTGAGCAGGGCGCGGTTGAGCGCCAGCAGCTGCTGTTCACCGCCGGAGAGCAGCCCCGCCAGCTGATGCTGGCGTTCGGCGAGGCGCGGGAAATTAGCGAAGATGGCGCCCATCTCCTGCTTTACCGCCGCCGCGTCGCGTCGGAGCCAGGCGCCCATTTGCAGGTTTTCCAGCACCGTCATGCGCGCAAAGATGCCGCGTCCTTCCGGCACCATCACGAGACCTTCGCGCAACAGGGATTCGGCCCGACGTTTGCGGATCGGCTTGCCGTTAAACAGAATTTCGCCGCGAAAGGGTTCCAGCCCGGTAATGGCGCGGACGGTGGAGCTTTTGCCCGCGCCGTTGGCGCCGATAAGCGTGGTCTGCTCGCCCTCTTTCACGCTGAATGAGACGTCGCGCACCGCCTGGATGCCGCCGTAGTGGACGCTAAGCTGGTTAACGGTTAATAAATCAGACATGGACATTGCCTCCCAGCCAGGCGGCGATCACCGCCGGATCGCGGCGTACGGTATCCGGCGTGCCGCTGGTTAACGTTTTGCCGTAATCCAGCACCATCAGGCGATCGCAGATCCCCATCACCAGCTTGACGTCATGCTCGATCATCAGCAGCGTTTTGCCGTCGTCGCGAATGCGCAGCAGCAGTTCGCCAAGGGCCATCTTCTCGGCGGCGTTCATCCCGGCCGCCGGTTCATCCAGCGCCAGCAGGCGCGGTTCGGTGGCCAGCGCGCGGGCAATCTCCAGCCGCCGCTGGTGGCCGTAGGCGAGGTCGCAGGCGCGATAGTGGGCGAACTGCGCGATGCCGGTATAGTCCAGCAGGTGCCAGGCCAGCTCGCGGGTTTGCGTCTCCTCGGCGCGGGCGCGTTTATGACGGGAGATCGCGGCCCACAGGCCGTTGCGGGTGCGGACATGGCGGCCCACCATGACGTTTTCCAGTACCGACATGTCGTTAAACAGCCGCACGTTCTGGAAGGTGCGGGCGATGCCCGCGGCGGTCACTTTCTCAATATTGTTCGGAGAATAGGCTTCGCCGCCGATAGCGAACTCGCCGCTGTCCGCCGGGTAGAGCCCGGTAATCAGGTTAAAGCAGGTGGTTTTCCCCGCGCCGTTGGGGCCGATCAGGCCGTAGATTTCACCCTGATTAATGCTCAGCGATACGTTGTCGACCGCCGTCAGACCGCCGAAACGCTTCGTCATATGGCGTACGCTTAACAGGCTCATGCTTTCGCTCCTTGATGTCGCGCGGGCCAGATGCCCTGAGGGCGCAGCAGCATGACCAGCACCAGCGCCAGGCCGTAGAACAGCTGGCGCAGCACTTCCGGGTCAATCAGCACTTCGCCAAACAGCGCCTGCTGTACCGGCGCCGCCTGGCTGCGCAGCAGCTCCGGCAGCGCGGTCAGCAGCACCGCGCCTAGGATCACGCCGGGGATATGCCCCATCCCGCCCAGCACCACCATCGCCAGGACCGCTATCGACTCCTGCAGGGTAAAAGATTCCGGTGAAACGAAGCCCTGAAATGCGCCGAACAGCGCGCCCGCCACGCCGCCGAATGAGGCGCCGATAGCGAAAGCCAGCAGTTTGTAGTTCCGCAGGTTGATGCCCATCGCGCGGGCGACGTCTTCATCCTCGCGGATGGCGTGCCAGGCCCGGCCAATGCGCGAATGCTGCAGCCGCAGGCAGACGAAAATAATCGCCACAATCACCAGCATCAGCAGGTAGTACCACAGCCACAGCGCCGGGACTTTAAAGCCAAACCAGTGATAAACGCCGCTAAACTTGAGGCCGAACAGATTCAGCGAATCGACCCCGGAAATGCCTTTTGCGCCGTTGGTGATGTTGACCGGACGGTCGAGGTTGCGCATCAGGATGCGGATAATTTCGCCGAACCCGAGGGTGACGATGGCCAGATAGTCGCCGCGTAGCTTCAGCGTCGGCGCGCCCAGCACGATACCGCAGCCTGCCGCCACCAGCGCGGCGAGCGGAATAATCACCAGCCAGGAGGTGTGCAGGCCGTCCGGAAACCAACTATTTAAAATCGGGAAGACGTCCAGTAGATGCGGTGAGGCCAGCAGCGCCGCCAGATACGCGCCGACGGCGTAAAAGGCGATAAAGCCCATATCCAGCAGGCCGGTGTAGCCGACCACAATATTCAGCCCCAGCGCCAGCATAACGTAGAGCAGGGCGAAGTCGATGACCCGCACCCAGTAGTTGCCGCCGAGCTGGCTGGCGACCATCGGCGCTACCAGCAGCGCGCAGACCAACAGGGTCATCCCGGACCAGAAGCGGCGGGAGACGACAGGCGTATCGAGTTGTGCCGTTGTCATGATTTTTCTCCTAAGCCCGGTGCGCGACGCGTTCGCCGAGCAAACCGGCAGGGCGGAGGACCAGCACCAGGATCAGCACCATAAAGGCGAAAATATCCTGGTAGTTGCTGCCGAAGACGCCGTGGGTCAGGTCGCCGAGATAGCCTGCGCCAAGGGATTCGATAAGGCCCAGCAGCAGGCCGCCGATCATCGCGCCACGAATATTGCCGATGCCGCCGAGCACCGCGGCGGTAAAGGCTTTAATGCCGGGCAGAAAGCCCATGGAGAAGCTGGCATTGCCGTAGTTGCTGGCCATCATCACGCCAGCCAGCGCGGCGAATATGCCGCCGATGGCGAAAGTGAGGGCGATAATTGCGTTAGGATTAACGCCCATTAGCGTGGCGATGCGCGGATTTTCCGCTACCGCGCGCATACCGCGACCTAAACGGGTGTACTCCACCAGCAGCCACAGGCCAAGCATCACCGCGAAGGCCAGCGCGACGGTGACGATTCCGGTGACGGTAACGAGAGCCGGTGGATGCGCTGCGTTGCCGTGGGTCACGGCGATCGCATCCATTGGCAGGATCTGCGGGAACATCAGCGGATTGCGCGACCAGACGATCATCGCCACGGTTTGCAGCAGCACCGAGACGCCGATCCCGGAGATCAGCGGCGCCAGGCGCGGGGCGTTGCGCAGGCGGCGGTAGGCAAAGCGTTCGACCGCCATCGCCAGCAGGGCGCAGACCGTCATGGCCAGCAGCAGCGCCAGCCCGAGCTGCGCCAGCGGTGGCAGAGTAGGGAAATGCGCGTTCAGGGCGTGCATCCCGGAAAGGGTGGTCAACGCGCCGACCATCAGAATGTCGCCGTGGGCAAAGTTAATAATGCGCAGGATGCCGTACACCATGGTATAGCCGAGCGCGATCAGGGCGTAGATGCTGCCGAGCATGACCCCGTTGATGATTTGTTGTATGAGTGTGTCCAACTGATTGTTCCGACAAGATGCTCAAATAATAGCTACCATCCAACAAATGAATTAAATTGTAAAATACGCATATATTCTTTCTTATTATAAATGTGTGGTTAACTATCCTTATGATTTTAAATATAATTTAATAACTCGCCGGATAGCGCAATGCGCTAAGAAAATCAACATATGAAAAAAACAGAACAATCAGAAGCGCCGGTTAGCTGGTCGGAGAGTACGTTGGCCAACGATCCGCCGCTGCGGGCGGTGCGCGCCTTCGAGGCGATCGCACGCCTGGGCAGCGTGACCCTGGCGGCGCAGGAGCTGGCGATATCGCCTTCGGCGGTCAGTCATCAGCTTAAGGTGCTGGAGGGCTATTTGCAGATCCCGCTTACCGAACGGCAGGGGCGGCGGCTGACTCTCAGCCAGCAGGGGCGGGAGTATTATCGCTCGATCCGCGCGGCGTTTAACGTGCTGCGTCAGGCCACCGAGCATCTGGTCGAGCAGGTGCAAACCCAGCAGGTGACGATCAGCCTGATCCCGCTGTTTGGCATGGGCTGGTTTATTCCCCGCCTGCCGTCGTTCGTGCACGCGAACCCGCATACCGAAATCAACGTGGTTTATGCTAACCACCGCAACTATCTTAGCGACGCTTCCGATATGTCGATCCGCTTTGGCAACGGTCACTGGGTGGGCTATCAAAGCGAAAAGCTGATTTCCGGCAAAATGGTGCCGGTATGCAGCCAGGCCTTTTTGCGCCTGCACGGGCATATTGATACCCCGGAACAGCTGTTGCAGATGCCGCTGCTGCACGATGAGGAGCGCACGACCTGGAATCAGTGGTTTGTGCAGCAGGGCGTGAAGCGCCCGCCGCGCTCGACCGGGCCGCTGTTTGAGGATGGCCTGTTGACCCTGGCTGGCGTACAGGCAGGGCTGGGCTGCGCGCTCATGCGCGAGCCGCTGATCGCTCCCTATCTGAAGCGCGGTGAGCTGGTGAAAATCTTCGATGCGGCAATTGATGATGGCCGGGATTATTATCTCTGCGTGCGTCAGGATAGCGAGATGACTCCCAACGGTAAGCTATTGCAGAGCTGGCTACGCCAGCAGGCCCTCGGTTGATATTTACTTAAGAATTTACTTAATCCAGTTCACACTTTTGTTCGGTCGCCATTGTCATTACGCAGGGGCGCTTAGATAATCCGCCGAAATAACCCATTTTTATGATGGCGTGCTACTGCGAAAGCAGGCAAGACCAAAATAGAAATGCTCTCCCGCCAAGGGGAGCGTCTCTGTTTTGGTCTTTTTTTTTGCCCCAACACCAGGGAACACTATGAACTATAACGAAACAGCAGACAAAATCCTCCACGCGGTGGGCGGTGCGGAAAATATCCGCATGCTCACCCATTGCGCGACCCGGCTGCGCATGGAGTTCAATGACCGCGCAAAGGTTAACGATGCGCAGATTGGCTCCCTCCCCGGCGTGATCAGCGTGGTGGAGAAGGGCGGCCAGTTCCAGATTGTGATCGGCAACGAGGTGCAGCAGGTTTACCGGCGGCTTAATAAGGCGCTGCCGGAGAAGAAAGGCCCGGCAGGCGGCGATAAAAACGCGAAGCCGGCCAGCATCGTCGCCCGGATTATCAGCGTCATTTCGACCACCTTTACCCCGGTGATCCCGGCGATTACCGGCGCGGGGATGATTAAAGCGCTGCTGGCCATTCTCAAGCTCACGGGGGTGATTAGCGAAACCAGCTCGACGTATCAGCTGCTGAATATTATTGCCGACGCCGCCTTCTTCTTCCTGCCGGTGCTGCTGGCCTACGGCGCGTCGCTGAAGTTTGAATGCAATCCGATTCTGGCGATGACCCTCGCGGGCGTGCTGCTGCATCCGGGCATCGGCCAGATGCTGGCGGCCGGTAAAGCGGTCGATTTTGTCGGCATCAACGTCCTGCTTTCCGATTACGCCGGTTCGGTGCTGCCGATTATTCTGACCGTGTGGCTGATGTCGTGGGTGGAGCGCTTCGCCGAAAAAGTGTCGCCATCGATTATCAAGTTTTTCGTTAAGCCGATGCTGATTCTGCTGATTACCGCGCCGCTGGCGCTGGTGGTGGTCGGCCCGGCGGGCATTTTGCTTAACGATCTGGTCGCCGCCGGGGCGGGCGCTATCGACCGCCACGCCAGCTGGTTAATCCCGATGCTGATGGGCACCCTGCAGCCCTTCCTGATCATTACCGGCACCGCCTGGGCGATGACGCCGATCGCCACCGGTCAGCTGAGTAAAAGCGGTTACGAGATGATTAACGGCCCGGGGATGCTGGCATCCAACGTGGCGATGGGAGCGGCGACGCTGTGCGTGGCGCTGAAAACCAAAAATAGCAACCTGCGCCAGCTGGCCTCTTCGTCGGGCTTTACCGCGCTGCTGGGGATCACCGAACCGGCGCTGTACGGGGTGCTGCTCAAGTTCCGCCGGGTGCTGATTGCCGCGATGATCGGCGGCGGCTGCGCCGGGGTCTACGCCGGGGTGAGCGGGCTGGTGCGCTACGCGTTTGTCTCGCCAGGCCTCGCTGCGCTGCCGGCGTTTATCGGCGAAAACCCGATGAACATCGTCCATGCGCTGGTGACCTGCGCGATTTCCATCGTGGTGACCTTTACCCTGACCTGGTTTATCGCTTTTAAAGACGTTCCTGAGGAACAAGACGCGGTGAGCGAGACGCCGCAGCCTGCGGTCAGCCCGACAAGCGAGGGGGAGACGGAAGTATTCAGCCCGCTGCGCGGCCAGGTGGTGGCGCTCAGCGACGTGAACGACGACGTCTTTTCCGGCGGCCTGCTGGGCGAGGGGCTGGCGATTCGTCCCGAAGAAGGGGTACTGCGCGCGCCGTTTAGCGGCACGGTAATGATGTTTCTGCCCTCCTGCCACGCCGTTGGCCTGCAGAGCGACAGCGGTCTTGAGCTGCTGATCCATATCGGTATCGACACCGTCAATCTTAACGGCCAGCACTTTAGCTCTACGCTGAAGGTGGGTGATAAGGTGGAAGCGGGACAGGCGCTGATCCGCTTTGATATTCCCGCCATCGAACAGGCCGGATACGACCTGATTACCCCGGTGATTGTGGTCAACGGCGACGCGCAGCGCGCTCTGCGCCTCACCGCCGCCGCGCAGGTGGATTACGGCGAACCCCTGATGGTGCAATCCGCTAAGGAGGCGCAGGTATGATTTATCAACAGCAGGCCCGGTTCCCGGACGGTTTTCTGTGGGGCGCCTCCACCTCGGCCTATCAGGTTGAGGGCGCGTGGAATGAAGACGGTAAAGGGCCGTCGGTGGTCGACATGCTCAGCCATCCGCCGGGAACGGCGGACTTCCGCATCGCCAGCGACCACTATCACCGGGTGGAGGAGGACGTCGCGCTGATGGCGCAGATGGGGCTGAAGGCCTACCGTTTTTCGGTGGCCTGGTCGCGGGTGATACCTGACGGCGATGGCCCGGTGAATCCGGATGGGCTGGCCTTTTATCACCGCCTGATCGACGCCCTGACGCGCCACGGGATCACCCCCATCGTGACGCTCTACCACTTCGATCTGCCGTGGGCGCTGGAGCTAAAAGGCGGCTGGCTGAACCGCAAAACCGGGGAGGCATTCGTGCGCTATGCCAGGCTGCTGTTCAGCGAATTTGCCGCCAAAGTTCCGCTCTGGCTGACCATCAACGAACAGAACACCATGATTCTGCATCCCGGCGCGATTGGCGTGCCCGCCGATCGTGAACTGCCGGATAAGAAGGCGCTGTACCAGCAGAATCATCATATGATGCTGGCCCAGGCGCAGATCTTCGCCCTGTGCCACCGTGAGTTCCCCGGGCTGCGCATCGGCCCGGCGATAAACACCACGTCGATGTACGCCGAAAGCTGTAAGCCGGAGGACGCCATCGCCGCGCATAACTGGGAGACGCTGCGCTGCTGGAGCTTTTTGGATGTTGCGGTGCATGGGCGCTACAACGCCCTGGCGTGGGCCTATATGCAGGATCGCGGCCTTGCGCCGGAGGTGCAGCCGGAAGATGCGCTGATTTTGCAGCAGGGGAGGCCGGACTTTATCGCCATTAACTACTACTCGACCGCCACCATTGCCGCCAGCCGGGGCGACGGCGGCGACGTTGCGCCCCGCGCGGGCGATCAGCAAATTATGCTGGGCGAAGAGGGGGTTTATCGTCCGGCGGAAAATCCGTGGGTTGGCAAAACCCCCTACGGCTGGGTTGTTGACCCGGTGGGGCTGCGCCTGACGCTGCGTAAAGTGTGCGAGCGCTACGGTCTGCCGATTCTGATTAGCGAAAACGGGATGGGCGCGCCGGACAAGCTGGAGCATGACGGGACGGTAAATGATGACTATCGCATCGCCTTCTTACAGGCGCATATCGAGCAAATGCGGCTGGCGATAGCCGACGGCGTCGAGCTGATGGGCTACTGCCCGTGGGCGGCGATTGACGTGGTCAGCACTCACCAGGGATACGCCAAGCGCTACGGTTTTATTTATGTCGATCGCGGCGAGGATGACCTGAAGCACCTGCAAAGGATCCGCAAACGCAGCTTCTGGTGGTATAAGGATGTCATCGCGCAGAACGGCAACCACGACGAGTCGCAGAGATGATTGTTCAGAAGGTGCTCAATAATAGCCTCGTGCTCTCTACGGATGACGATAACAGGGAGGTTATCGTCATGGGGAAAGGCATTGGTTTCAATAGCAGACCCGGGGACGAGATCGCCCCGGAGAAGATAGAGAAGCTGTTCGTGACCCAGACGCTCGGCGCGCGCAGCGGCTATCTTGAGGCGCTCTCCGCCATTCCGGATGAGGTCATCGAAATGGCGGCGATGATTATTTCCCGCGCCAATCTGCAGCTCGCCGGCAAGGTTCGCGAGCAGATTTTCTTTACCCTCGCCGACCACCTGACCTTTGCCATCGAGCGCAGCCGTAAAGGGATCGCCATTCAAAATCGCCTGCTGCCGGAAGTCAGGCGTTTTTATCCGCAGCAATTCCGCGTCGCCAGCGAGGCGGTGACGATTATTCGTCAGCAGTACGGGATCGAACTACCGGAGGAGGAAGCCGGGAATATCGCCTTTCATCTGGTAAACGGCCAGAGCGAGGGCGACGACGTGGCGCAGACCATGCAGTCGGTGAAAATGCTGAAGGATATTTTTAATCTCGTGCAGTACCACTTTAAGCAGCAGATAGACACCGACTCGATAAACTACTCGCGCTTTCTGGTCCATATGCAGTTTTTCCTCCAGCGTTTACAGGAGGGGGAGCTGGACGGCGCGCGGGACAGTTTTCTGCTGGTGCAGGTGATTAAGGCGTATCCGGACGCATACCGCTGCGCGCTGCTAATCCGCGATTACGTCAAAGCCCAGCTCGATATCACCCTCGGCGGCAACGAGCTGCTGTGGCTCACCGTTCATCTGGTGCGGATCGCGGGACTGGATGCGTGATTGTGTTCTTTTAATGGGGCGTAATAGCCATTTCTGTTTTTTTTATGGGACATGAGCTCTTTGGAATGACTGAGTTGGCTCATTTGTAGTGTTCTATAAACAGGTTATAATCGCTAACTACGTTCTATTAATAAGACAAGAGAAGCATTATGGCAAAGCCGTCAACCCGAACCTACTCTCGTTACAGTCGCGATGCAGCACGGTTGCTGGGAATGATGATCCGCACCGCACGCATAGAATCCAGACTCACTATCGAGGAGCTGGCAGAACGTGCTGGCGTGTCGCGTGGGCTGGTTTATCGTGCTGAGGAAGGCGATATGGGATGTGCGATTGGCGCGGTATTTGAACTGGCGACAATAGTGGGCGTGCCGCTGTTTACGCCAGATCGTTCTGCTCTGGCGTTACATATTGCTAATGCAGAGAAAACGCTGTCATTAATGCCGCGTGCGGTTCATCACTCAAGGAAGGTGATAAATGATGACTTCTGAGAATAGCCTTGAGCAAGTGTATGTCTGGATCTGGCTGCCTGGAGCAACAGAACCCGTTGTCGCCGGAGTGTTAAGCAGAGACAACGGTCGGTTTATTTTCAACTACGGCCGCAGTTATCTGGAGCGGAAAGAGGCGATAGCGGTTTATGTGCCGGAGCTTCCTTTAGTCAGAGGCGCAATTGTACCTGCCCCTGGTTTGCAAGTGAAGTGGACAGAAAACTCTTCTGGGGAAGGATGTTTTTTAATCCTTTCATATTTGAAGGCGCGCCAGAAGAGATTTTGAGACTACGTAAGTCGTGGCTTTAACGCGCCCGGTGCCACTGCATTTTCAACGCGGCAAGACAAATAGTCCGTTAACGCGTTTCGATAACCTTTTAAACCTCCGTAGTATCACCGATGCCGAAACTGCAGCGTCGCCGGCAGGTAGCGCTGTAGCGGCTCAGGCGTATTGCCGTCAATCAGCTGGCTGATTAAATCGTAGCAGTGCCAGGCCAGCTGGCGGTTGTCCTGCTGGACGGTATCAATACGCAGCGACAGCGAATCATAGAGATAGTGATCGTCAAAACTTGCCAGGTGGATGTCTGAATCCAGCAAATGGTGCTGGCTCATATAGCGCAGCACCCCTTCCAGCAGACCACAGGCGGCGGTAAACAGCGCCTTTGGCGGCCGGCCCAGGCGCGCGCAGAGGGCGGCGAACATCTCATAGCCGGAGCTGGGGTGATAGTTGCCGTTGATCACCCACTCCGGGCGCAGCGCAATGCCCGCCTGAGTCAGACCCTGCGTAAACCCGGCCAGGCGATCGCGGGAGGGCGACAGACGCGGCTGGCCGCCTAAAAACCAGAACTCATCGTGATGCTGAGGCGCGATGCGGGAAATCAGCTCCGCCGTCGGGGTAATCGAATCGGTCATCACCAGCGGCAGCGCGCTTTCAGTAGGACAGCGATCAAACAGCACCACCGGTAGCTGTTCGCTGAGCTTCAGGTAGTCGGCATCGCTATGCATACAGGAGGCGACGATCAGGCCGTCGACCTGGCGGGCAATCATGTTATTGACCACCATGCTCTCCTGACCGGGGTTTTCGTCGGTACAGGAGATCAGCAGCTGGACGCCCGCTTCGCGGCACAGCATCTCCAGCTCATGGGAAAAGACCGCAAAGCCGTAGTTGGTGATCTCCGGCACCACCAGGCCGATGGTGTGGCTGCGGTTATCGCGCAGCGAGCGGGCGTGAATGCTCGGCTGATAGTGCTGCTCGCGGGCAATCGCCAGCACGCGTTCGCGCGTTTCCTGCGCCACGCGCAGCTCCTTGCCACGACCGTTCAGCACCAGGCTGGCGGTCGCTTTGGAAACGCCCGCCAGTTCGGCGATATCTTTAATGGTTACGCGTTTGGTTTTCATTACGACGCCATGAGCCTGAAAGCAAAACGCTTATTCTATCATGCATGTTCGCAGCGGCCAGTAGCAGAATGCATCCGGCGCGCTGCCGGAGAAAATCAGCTGCGCCGGATAATCCGGGAAGCAGCGGCTGCTCATCACCCCCTCGCCGTCGTTGATGAAAATCTCCACGCTCGACCGATCGATGAAAATCCGCAGCGAGCGCACCTCGCCGCGCCAGTAGCGATAGTGCATTTCGTCGCTGGCGAGGCTGCGTCGCGCCAGGCGGATACCGCTGGCGTCGCGCTCCAGGGTTAACGCGCCGCCGAAATCAAGGCTTAGCGCGTCGTCGCCGGCGGTTTGCAGGGCGATTTCCATCGGCGCCAGCGGCAGTGCGTTCCCCTGCCAGCCGTGCGCCTCCCCGCGCAGGGCGGTCAGCTCGCGCAGCGGACGCTGGTAGAGCCGGCCGTCGATAAATTCCAGCTCGCGCAGGCAGGTCATCTGGTGGATCCAGCCGCTGGCAAGCGTCGGCTGAAGCATCTCTTCACCGTCCGGGACGCCCATCCAGCCGACCAGCAGGCGGCGGCCATCGCTGGTGTGCATGGTTTGCGGGGCATAAAACTCAAACCCGGCGTCCAGCTCGTGCAGCTCGCCGTGTTTGAACGCGGCGCGGTCGTAGTCGACATCGCCGCTCATCCATACCGCCGGATAGGTATTGAGGAAGCGCTCTTCTTCGCGAGCAATCCCCTGTGGGCAGCAGATCAGAATATGCTGGTCGCCGAGCGGAAACAGATCCGGACACTCCCACATATAGCCCGCGTCGCTCAGGCCGTTAATGCCGTAGCCGGCGATTTCGCCCTCGCTGCGCCACTGATGAAGGTCCGGGGAGCTGAACAGCAGCACCTTACCGCGCTTTTGCCGATCCTGCGCTCCCAGTACCATGTACCAGCGGTCTTTATGCCGCCAGACCTTCGGGTCGCGCACGTGGCCGGTATAGCCCTCCGGCAGCGGCAGGACCGGACCGATTTTGCGGAAGGTACCGTCGGCGTTTTCCGTCGCCAGGCACTGCCACGCGGTTCGGCCGCCGTCGTCAAACTTCACGTTGCCGGTATAGCACAGGGTGAGCGTACCGTTGTTATCCACCGCGCTGCCGGAGTAGCAGCCGTTGCGGTCGTACTCTTCATCCGGCATCAGCGCAATAGGCTCATGCCGCCAGCGCAGCAGATCCTCTGAACTCCAGTGCGCCCAGCACTTGAACTTATGATCGCAGGCGAGCGGGTTCCACTGGTAGAACAGATGATAGCGCCCGGCAAACTCGACAAAGCCGTTGGGGTCGTTCATCAGCCCGGTCACCGGCGCATGGTGCCAGCGTGGATAATGGCTATCGGCCAGCGCGCGCGGCTGGCCCTGCATAACGGCCTGCAAAATCGCAGGCAGACGTGATGGTAGTGACATTATTCAGCGTCCGTTTTGTATTTCAGCAGCAGAGAGACGACGAAAGCGACGCCAAAGGCGATGACCATGCCGATAATGTAGTTCAGCAGCGAGCTGGCCTGCACGATGGCCATGCCGGGAATCGCCGTCAGGCCGACTGCGGTCATATAGACGTGCACTGACACGACCCACGCGCCGCCCGCCGCGCCGCCGATCAGCGCCGCGATAAACGGCTTCATGAAGCGTAAGTTGATACCAAAAATCGCCGCCTCGGTGATGCCCAGCATAGCGGAAAACGCCGAAGGCAGCGCAATGGCTTTGATTTTGACGTCTTTGGTTTTAAACCATACCGCCAGGCAGGCGCCGCCCTGGGCGACGTTGGCCATGGACCAGATCGGCAGCAGGAAGTTGACCCCGATGGACGGGTTGCCTAGCAGCCCGGCTTCGATGGCGTGGAAGCTGTGGTGAATACCGGTAATGACGATAACCGAATAGAGACCGCCAAACAGCAGCCCGGCGAGCCAGCCGGCGTGGCTAATCAGGGTGCTGAGGACAAACGAAATGCCGTCGCCGAGCGCGCGACCGGCCGGGCCGATAATCAGCAGGGCGATAAAACCGGAAATAATCACCGTCAGGAACGGCGTCAGGATCAGGTCCAGGGCATCGGGGATCGCGCGGCGCAGCTGCTTCTCAACGATGCTCATAAACCACACCGCCAGCAGAACCGGGAACACCGTCCCCTGATAGCCGATCATGGCGATTTCGAGGCCGAAGAAGTTCATGGTATGGAAACCGGCGGCCACGCCCCAGGCGTTAGTCAGCGCCGGGTGGGTCAGAATGCCGCCGAGCGTCGCGCCGAGATAGGGGTTACCGCCGAATTCGCGGGCCGCGGTAAAGCCAATCAGGATCGGCAGAATGATAAACGCCGCCGAACTGCACATATCCAGCATGATGTAGAGGGCGTTGCTCGGGTCAACCCAGCCGTAGGTTTTGACCATCCCCAGCAGGCCCATCAGCAGGCCGGAGGCGACGATAGCCGGGATAATCGGTACGAAGATGTTCGACAGCAGGCGCGCGATGCGCTGGAAAGGATTAAGCTTTTTCGCCGCGATGTCGGCGGCCTCCGATTTGCTGGATTCGCTTATACCTGCCGCCTGAATAAAGGCGGCGTAGACTTTATTCACCACCCCTGTGCCGAAAATAATCTGCATCTGCCCGGCATTGCGGAAACAGCCCTTAACCCCTTCAATTTTACCGATAGCCTGCTGGTCGGCCAGCGCGTCATCGACCAGCACCAGGCGCAGGCGCGTGGCGCAGTGCGCGGCGCTGGCGATATTTTCCTTGCCTCCCAGAAGCGGAAGCAGCGAGCGGGAAATCTGTTCAAAATCCATAGTACCCTCTGAATGCGTAAAAAAATTCGTGTTGTCGTCCCGCGTTAACGGGGGCGCAGTCTCTGCGTCGTTATTGTGTCCGGGGCGATGAAAGGCGCGTCGTCGCCCCGGAGGGGCCTGTCGTCAGGCATTCACCGTCAGAACCAGGTTTCCATCTGCATACCGAACGACCATTCGCCGCCCGAGGTAAAACCATTGCTGCCCAGCGCGTCATCGCTGGCGTAATTATTCAGTTTTTTGCTCCAGTCCATCCACGAGGTGTAAAGGCGGATTTCAGGGCGGCTGAAGAAATCACCGATGCTTCCGACCTTAAATGTCGGGGCGAAGGTGAGCTTGTAGAAGCTACCGTTTACCGCATGACGATCGTTATAACCTTCGGGTTTGAGATCCATATACTGGTAGCTGCCTTCGTAAGCGAGAGCGAAGTTCTGGTTGATCTCCTGGATCAGGCGCATGTTGAGCGTGGCCCACTGATAGCTGTCGCCATCGGCATAACGGCCTTTACTGCTTTGCGCCAGGATCGCCGGGGCGATAGACCAGTTTTCGCTGAGCGGGGTGGTGCCATAGCTGGCGAAGCGCCAGGTGTTGGCTCCCGGCCGTAGCGCGCCGTCAGAGCCGATACCTTTAACTTCCGCGCCCAGGCCGTGACCGTAGAGCAGGGCGGTTTTGCTGATGCCTTCACGCAGACCGTAAAAACTGTCGTTGTGCAGGCCGAGCAGCGTATGTACCCCGGTATTTGCCGCATCGCCTTTGACCGGGTTACCGTTGGTATCCTGACGGTCGTCGTTGTCTTTTGCCCGCATCCCGCTGACCATCACCTGCACCGGACCGATGAAGTTGTTCATGCTGAGGATATAGTTCTGCACGCTGTTGCTCGAGTCAGCAATATCGCCGAAATTGCGCCCGTAAAGCGAGAGGTTGCTGCGGATGCTGTCGTTCCACCTGACGTCGTAAATACCGCCGCCGGTACCGGCGAGGAACACAACGTCAGAGTCAATCCAGTGAATATCAAAGTTGTCGCGGTCGAAGCGTTTCCCGGCCCACAGGGTTGAGCCTTTAAACGCCCCTGTGAAGGTGGGCAAGTTGCCCAGTTCGACAAAGGCCTGACGAACGTTCAAATCGCTGCTGCTTGCCGTCCAGTCGTTATAAGTGGTTTGTCCGTCGGCGACCATCACTTTGAAACGGGTCGTCGCGCCATTATCCAGGGTCTGCTTGTGTTCAAGGTTCATTTCAACATAGGTATCGGCCTGGTTTCCCAGACGACCGATAGCCCCGCCGGTTTCCCCCGCTGGCGTCATGTAGGCGCCGGATTTGGTGCTGGCGGCGGAATCATTCATTATCACGCCGGAGCGGGCGTAGCCGTGAAACTCAAAGCCGCTTTTCTCATCGGCCTTCTTCTCGAGTTTGGCGGTACGTTGAACCACTTCCTGCGTCGAGTCCTGATTTTTCTGCTGCTGCGCGGTGAGCTGCTGGACCTGTTTCTCCGCCGACTCGGCGCGGTTTTCCGCAGTTTGCGCCCGGTTTTCCGCCTCCTGCAGGCGTTTTTCCAGGGCGATCAAACGGGCTTCGATCGTGCTGAGATCCGTTTGCGCGTGGGCTGAGGCGGCGCCGGTTAGCAAAGCGATAAGGACGGCGAGTGTGCTTTTTTTATACATGCTGGTTGCATCCCGAAAGGAAAATGTAAAATGTTGTTTTTTGCTAAACCGGTTTAGTCGCTATGTTAAGCATGACCCTTAACATTTTGAAATGGATTTTGCTAAACCGGTTTAATAAATGTGATGGATGCAACAAACTGGGCCGCGCGCGGCGGCCTGAAGGATCAAAACTGGCGATTAAGATCGCGCTGGTATGGCAGGGCGGTCATGGCGCCTTTCGCCGTTGTCGCCAGGGCGCCGCAGGTTTGCGCCAGCGTGAGCGTCGGTTCCAGCGCAGCGATATCCGTCGGCATCCCGTTGGCAGCAAGGCTTGCGAGCAGTCCGGCGACAAATGCGTCGCCCGCGCCGGTGGTGTCCACGCTGACAACGGGCTTGGCGCTGAAATGGGTAAACTGCTGCTGAAAGGCGGCAAGTACGCCGGCTTTGCCCTGGGTCACCAGCAGCAGTTCAGGCTGATAGCGTTCGGTCACGCTGGCGATTCCGTAGGCTAAATCATCACTGCCGCTGATGAATACCAGCTCCTCTTCCGACAGCTTCACCACGTTGGCCATGCGCAGGGCGCGATCGAGGCAGGCGTGCAGCAGCTCCTGATCCTGCCAGAGGTCCGGGCGGATATTGGGGTCAAAGCTGACCCGGCCGCCGGCATGTTTGATGCTTTCCATCGCCGAGAAGGTGGTGCTGCGGCTGGGCTCGGCGCTGAGCGCGATGGAGCAGACGTGCAGCCACTGGTTGGCGGTAAACTGCGGCAGGTCTTCTTCCGCCAGAAACAGGTCCGCGCTGGGGCGCACCATAAAGGTAAAGGTACGTTCCCCCTGATTGTCCAGGTCGACCACCACTGTGGAGGTACGGTGCTGGCCGTCGAGGCGCATATGGCTGACGTCGACCTGCTCCTGTTGCAGGGTATGGCGCATAAAGCGGCCAAACGGATCGTCGCCGACGCGGCCGATAAATCCGCTGTCGCCGCCAAGGCGGGCGATACCGACCGCCACGTTAGCCGGGGCGCCGCCGGGGCAGCGCAGCAGGCGGCCTTCGCTCTCCGGCAGCAGGTCCACTACCGCGTCTCCCAGAACCCAAACTTTTGCATTCATGTTGAAAATTCTCCATAGCTAAACTTAATTAAACCGGTTTAGCACATTAAAGCATAGCGACAGAATGAGGGGAACGTCACGGGCGGAAAAGTGCCAATCAGGGCATAAAAACGTGAGCTGGTTAGCAAAAGAGCGATGATTCGGCCAGGCGGGAGGGGCTTCCGGTGGCGGCGGGCGAGATGGCGGCATAACGCGGTAGGCCGGAGAGGCGCAGCGCGCCGCCTCCGGCAAAGCCCTGGAGAGAGGGGATCTCAGGGCTTGATGTTCAACGCCGCAGCCGCTTAAGCCCCCGCCGCCAGACCGTCGATAATCACCTGCATCACCCCCTGAGAACAGGGCTCGATGCGCCCGCGCACGCCGTAAACCGCCGCCAGAGCCTGCGGGGTAATCACCTCGGCCGGCGCGCCGTCCCCCAGCAGTTGTCCCTCTTTCAACATCAGCACGTGATCCGCGTGGCGCAGGGCGATATTGATGTCGTGAACCACCACCAGCGTGATGATGTTGCGCCTCTGCGTCTCCTCACGCACCAGATCCATCACGTGGAACTGATAGTTTAAATCCAGCGCGCTAAGGGGCTCATCCAGCAGCAGCAGGGCTGGCTGACGGATAAGCGATTGCGCCAGGCCGACGAGCTGCTTCTGCCCGCCGGATAGCCGGTCGAGATAGCTCAGCGCCAGATGTTCAATGCCTAGCTGGCGCAGCAGCGACATCACCTGCGCCTGATTTTCCGGGCTGTGCGCTCCTCCGGCGGCGCGTTGAGCGACAATAATCGACTCCAGCACCCGCAAGTGCACGCCGGCGGGCAGCGTCTGCGGCAGGTAGACCACTTTTTCCGCACGCCGGGCAAAGGGGAGGGCAAGCAGATTCTCACCGTCCAGCAACAGCTCGCCCGCGGACGGCCCCAGCCCGGCCATCGCCCGCATCAGGGTGGATTTTCCGCTGCCGTTGGGGCCGAGCAGCGCGGTGATTTTACCGCGCTGCAGCCGCGGTACCGTCAGGTCGCGGATCACCTGACGTCTGGGATAACCGGCGCTGAAATGGGTCAGCGCCAGTCCGGATACAACATGGCTCATACGTGCCCCCGATGGCGCAAAATGATGCTCAGGAAAAAAGGCACCCCCACCAGCGAGGTGACGATGCCCACCGGAATCACTGCGCCGGGAATCAGGTTTTTTGCCGCAACCGAAGCCAGCGACAGGACGAGGGCGCCGATTAACGCGCTGGCCGGCAGGTAAAAGCGGTGATCTTCGCCGAAAACCAGCCTGGCGATATGCGGCGCCACCAGGCCGATAAAACCGATTGGGCCAACGAACGCCACCGAAATCGCCGACAGAACGCTGATGCGCAGCAGGGTGGTCAGGCGCAGGCGGCGCACGTTGATGCCGAAGCTGACGGCCCGGTCCTCGCCGAGGCGCAGCGCGGTCAGCTTCCACGCGCTGCGCATTGATAGCGGCATGACGACCGCCAGTATCGCAAGCAGGATCCCCACCTTTTGCCATGAGGCGCGGTCAATGCTGCCCATCGTCCAGAACACCAGTCCCTGGAGGGTATCTTCGTTGGCGACAAACTGCAGCATCGATACCAGCGCATTGAAGGTAAACACCAGCGCGATCCCGAACAGAATGACGCCGGAGGTGGCGACCTGGGTCCAGCGCGTAATACCGTCCAGCAGCAGCGCCGCCAGCAGAGCGAAGATAAAAGCGTTGGCCGAGACAAACCACTGGCCGGGAATGCCGGGAATCCCTATCCCCAGCACGATAGCCAGCGCCGCGCCGAATGCCGCCGCCGAGGAGACGCCGAGCGTAAACTGGCTCGCCAGCGGATTGTTAAGGATGGTCTGCATTTCCGCCCCGGCGAGGCCGAGAGCCAGGCCGACGACGATCGCCATCAGCGCATAGGGCATGCGGATATCCCAGACGATCGCCCGCGTCCCGGCGCTGGCGCTGGCCGGGTCGGTAAGGGTTTGCCAAAGCGCCTGCAGCGACAGGCCGGATGGTCCCATCACGAAGTCGAGCAGCAGCGAGGCGACAATCAACAGCGTCAGCAGCAGCAGCATGATGGCGCGGCGGCGCACAATGTGACGGTAGTTTGCCATTACGTCACGGCTATCGACGCCGAACGCGACGATATCGGATTCAGGAGAGAGACTCATGGCTAATTACTCACCTTGTTGCCAGGAAAAAACAAACGGCAGATCGGGAAGGGTGGTGAAATGACGGACAATGTAGTGCCAGCTATCGTCAGGGTTGAGGTCGCTGAAGGTCTGGGGATAGATATCCTTCGCCAGATACGCCATCCCGACGATATTCCACGGATGGTTGTAGAAGTGGTGGTAAATGCCGTAAGCGCGTTTTGCTTCAATCGTCGGGATGTTGCTCACGCCGGTGCGCGACAGCAGCCGCTCCGCCTGACGATTGACCTCCTGGGGATCGGCCTGTAAACCGAGCGGCAGCACCTGGCTATTCCCGCGTTTTGAACCGGTCATAATATAGGCATCCGGCTTCATGCTAATCACTTTTTCCAGCGACACAAAGCCGGAAGCGCCCGGCAGCAGCTGCGAGCCGATATTGTTCGCGCCGACGGCTTCGACCAGACCGCCCCAGCCGTTGTGGCCGTGGGTAAAGCAGCAGGCATCGCTATTACCCGCCAGCGCCTCGACAAAAACGTTAGCCTTCGGCGTGATGTTCGCGGTTTTCTGGCGGATGGCGTCCAGCTGCTGACGGTAATAGTCGGTATAGGCTTTGGCGTTTTCTTCACGGTTAAGGACTTTCCCCAGCAGATCGATACTCGGGGCGGTGTCTTTGCCGGGGTTGATTTCATAATCGACGAACAGCACGGGAATATTCAGCGCGCTGAGCTTGCTGATGACACCGCTCTCCTCCAGCGCGGGCTTCGCGCGAAGCTGGGCGATCATCAGGTCCGGCTGGCGGGAAATGACGCTCTCAAGGTCAACGTTGCCCTTATCGCTAAAGCCCATATCGAGGATCTGAGCGGATTGCGGCCACTTCTCTTGCAGCATTTTCCAGGTATTGATGTCCTGTTTTCTGGCCAGGTTATTCCATGCCACGACGCGCCTGAAGGGGTTGTCGCGGTCGAGCAGGGCCATGGCCATAATATCGCGACCATCCTGCAGGATAATGCGCTGTGGCTCATGCTGGAGCGTAATCGCGCGGCCGTCGAGATCGGTGACGGTGAGCGGATATTGCGCGGCAAAGCTACAGAGAGGAGTGGAAATCAGGGCAGTAAGGATGAATGAACCTACTGATTTTCTTGCCATAATATGCGTTCCGTTTGCTAATTTATAAATATAATGATTCTGAGAATTATTCTCGTGTAAACATAAACGGCAAGTATATCAACGGCAAATGACTTAAAATGTAACAAATTTGTTGGAATTTATTCGCGCATTCAGAAGCGGGACGCGGCAGACCAAAAGTCGATAGAAAAGTCCGAAATCAGTTTTAAGAACAATCCCTAAAGCCAGACGGTAAAATCTTGTGCCATGCTAAATGCGACTCATAACATTAAGTTCGTTAGCGAGAGAGGACATTATGAAAAAAGCAATGATTGCGTTATCTGCGATTCTGGTAGCAGCTCCTGTTTTTGCTGCAACAACGACACACGCAACCGACGATACCGTCGCGGCGGCCCATGAAGGGGCGAACACCGCGAAAGAAAAACTGCACGAGGCCCAGCACCAGGGTGAAGAGCAGCAGCTGAAAGCCAAACACGCGGCAGAAGGCAAAAGCGACAGCGTAGGCAGCGAAGTCAGCGAAGGCGCGCAGAAAACCTGGAATAAGACCAAAGAAGGGACTGAGAAGGGCTGGAACGCGACCAAAGAAGGCACCGAAAAAGGCTGGAATAAGACCAAAGAGGTCAGCAAAGAAGGCTGGGATAAAACCAAGCAGGGTGCCGAAGAGCTAAAAACCAAAGTCACTGAGTAATCTCTGGCTATTTTCTCAAAAAGGTCGCGAAAGCGGCCTTTTTTGTTATTTGGTGCGCTTTGTTCAGCGTCGGGATAATATTTTAAAAACGTTATCATGCTCTCTCCCTGGATTTTTAGCCGCACTGCGGCGGCGAATTTATAAGTCCCCGGGAGCACCGGTCGCCAGGTGAACGGGGGAATGCATCCAGCCAGGACATGCGCCTTAAAAGATGAAAGGTATAAGCCAGGAATTGTCCTGGTTATATTGTTACTCACTATTCCTCCACATTTTCCCGGTACAAAGGAAATATATCAGGAGGTGTATTATGAAAAAGATTCTTTCACTGGCGATTATTCTATCTTGTGCTTTGACTTCCGTCTCCTGGGCGGATGGTCCTGGCGGCAACAACCGCGGTCAGCAGCAGGTCTGGCAGCAAGACGCCGGCCGCGGTGGCCCGGACGGCAACCGTCAGCAGGGGCCGGGCAAGGGGCCGCAGGCCAACAATCATCAGGGTAACGACGATAACCGTGGCCCGTCGCGCGGTGACAAGGGGCCGCAGGGCAATCCTCATCAGGAGCGCCATGAGCGGGACCATTTCGCGTGGAACGGCCATGATTTTCGCAAAGGTCAGCCGGCTCCGGAACGTTATCGCGGCAATGATTACCGGATAAACGACTGGAACGATCGCGGATTACCGGCACCGCCGCACGGACAGCACTGGTCCTATATTGACGGTAACTATGTGCTGATTGCCGCCGCGACCGGGATTATTACGTCGATCCTGATTAACGGCGCGCTGAGCCACTAACCTTTTCTGCTTTAACCTCGCAACCGCCTCCTCCGGAGGCGGTGCTGTGCACCTGTTCGCGCTACCGATTTCCGCGTCTGCGGGACGGTAGTCCGGCCAGCCTGGCGCTATCGGGCGATGCCCACCTGCCCCTGTTCTCACATCAAATCCGCTTAAAAACCGCAAAGTTGAAAATATCATCCTTGCGCCTCTTCTTTGATGTTTTATCTGCTTATTTAGGCTTTATAAATGAGTATTGTGCTTCATGATTAATAAAAGGCAGAGAATGTAAGACGTTTCCTGGTTCAGGTGATAGTAAAACTCGTCCGCTTCGCCGTTAAATCGCTATGAATAAATCAGATGAAAACCCCGCGCGGAATAAGAAATCCTGCTTGCAATAAACCCTTAGCACGTTAAGTTATTAAAGCTTAGCACTTGATTCTATATCCCGGAGACCGGCATGACCGACTGTGTAATTCCTGAAATTAAAGCTACCGAAGATGAAATGATTGCGATCCGTCATTATTTGCACGCCCATCCGGAATTAAGCCTGGAAGAGTTTAATACCAGCGAGCTGGTGGCCGGAAAACTGACCGAGTGGGGCTATACGGTGACCCGCGGGCTGGCGAAAACCGGGGTGGTAGGAACGTTAAGCAAGGGCGATTCGCCGCGTACTATCGGCCTGCGCGCCGACATGGACGCGCTGCCGATTTTCGAAGCGACCGATCTCCCCTGGGCCAGCACCGTGGCCGGAAAAATGCACGCCTGCGGCCACGACGGCCACACCACCATTCTGCTGGCGGCGGCGAAATATATCGCCTCGCCGGCCTGCCAGTTCAACGGCACGGTACACCTGATTTTCCAGCCCGCGGAAGAAGCGATCGGCGGCGCGGATTTAATGATCAAAGACGGCCTGTTTGAGCGCTTTCCCTGCGAGCGCATCTTCGGCCTGCACAATATGCCGGGCCTGCCGGTGGGGAAAATCGGCTTTTACGCCGGGAATTTTATGGCCTCGGCGGATACGGTAAAAATCACCATTACCGGCTACGGCGGCCACGGCGCGCATCCCGAGCGCACCGTCGATCCCATTGTTACCGGCGCGGCGCTGGTGATGAATCTGCAAAGCATCGTTGCGCGTAACGTACCGCCGGGCGAAACCGCGGTGGTGAGCGTCGGCACCTTCCAGGCGGGTATCGCCTCCAACGTCATCCCTGAGAACGTGGTGATGGAGCTGAGCGTGCGGGCGATGAAGCCGGAAATTCGCGACCTGCTGATTAAGCGGATCAAGGAGCTCGCTGATTTTACCGCCAAAAGCTACGGCGCCAGCAGCGAGGTAGCGGTTTTTGACTCCTATCCGGTACTGACCAACAGCGTCGAAGAGACCGAATTCGCCAAAGCGCTGGCGCTGGACGTCTTTGGCGAGGAGGGCGTGCTGGAATCCATTTCGCCGATGAACGCCAGCGAAGATTTCGCCTTTATGCTCCAGCAGCGCCCCGGCTGCTACTTCCTGCTGGGCAATGGCGAGAAAGGCGGGAAGGGCAGCTGTATGGTGCACAACCCCGGCTATGACTTTAATGATGACATTATTTCTACCGGCGCGACGCTGTTCGCCCGGTTAGTTGAAACACACTGCCGTTGATCTCTGGAGTCCGTAAATAATGAAAAAATCTCTTCTGCTGTGGGTCGCGCTGATGGCCTCAACTTCAGCCCTGGCCGCAGAAAATAAGGAAATTCGCTTTGGCGTCGATCCGACTTTCGCGCCGTTTGAATGGAAAGATCCGCAGGGTAAGCTGGCGGGTTTTGATATTGACCTCGGCAACGCGATTTGCGCCCAGCTGCAGGCGAAGTGCGTGTGGGTGGAAAGCAACTTCGACGGCATTATTCCGGCGCTGAAGGCGCGTAAGTTCGACGCGATCCTCTCCGGCATGTATATGACCGAGAAGCGCAAAGAGCAGATCGGCTTTAGCGACAAGCTGTACAACGGCCCGGTGTTCCTCGTGGCGCGTAAAAACACCCTGGCCGGGAATACCGTCGAGCAGCTGAAGGGCAAAACCATCGGCGTAGAGCAGGGCTCGGCGCAGGAGACTTACGTTAACCAGCACTGGCGCACGGCGGGGATCAATATCGTCGCCTATCAGGGGGCGGATCGCGTGGTTCAGGATCTGGAGTCCGGGCGTATTGACGGCGCGGTGCTTTCCGGGATGATGGCCGACTACAGCTTCCTGCAGCAGCCGCAGGGTAAAGATTTTGCCTTCGTTGGCGGCCACCTGAAGGACGACAAGCTGTTCGGCGCCGGCGCGGCGATTGGCCTGCGCAAAGAGGACGATGCTCTGCGCCAGGAGATAAACGGCGCGATTGCCACTATTCTCGCCGACGGCACCTATAAAAAGTTAGCCGGGAAATATTTTAGCTTTGACGTCTATTCCGGGACATAATGTTGTTATGCATTCAGCGGGCACGGATAGCCCGCTTCAAGCTTCCTTTTCTTACTATCCCGTAATTGTCCTTTTCTGGCCCTCACGGCGTTCCGAAGGATACTGAATATAAGCGATAAGGAGTGAACGGCATGATGACACGTCCCTTGGGCAAAACCGGATTTTCCATCGCCCCGCTGGTGTTTGGCGGTAACGTTTTTGGCTGGACCATCGATGAAAAAACCAGTTTTGCCATTCTTGATGCGTTTATAGACCACGGCTTCGATGCTATCGACACGGCGGATGTCTACTCCCGCTGGGCGGATGGCAACCAGGGCGGCGAGTCTGAAACCATTATCGGCCGCTGGCTACAGGCGCGGCCAGGCATGCGCGATAAGGTAAAGCTCTTCACCAAAGTGGGTTCCGATTTAGGCCTTCCCGGTCATAAAGGGTTGAAAAAAGCCTGGATCCAGCAGGCGGTGGACGACTCCCTGCGACGCCTGAATACCGATTATATTGACCTCTATTTCGCCCACTGGCCGGACCCGGAAACGCCGGTCGCCGAAACCCTCGACGCCTTCCACGCCCTACAGCAGGCGGGGAAAATCCGCGCCATGGGCGCCTCGAACCTCGATGCGCAGCAGCTTTCAGGCGCGCTGGAGGTGTCGCGTAAAAGCGGCCTGCCGGCCTGGCAGGTGCTGCAGCCGGAATACAATCTTTATCATCGCTCGGCTTTTGAGGGCGCGCTCTGCGACCTGTGCATCAGCCGCGATATCGGCGTGGTGACCTACTACAGCCTGGCGTCCGGCTTCCTGACCGGCAAATACCGCCAGCAGTCCGACCTGGCGCAAAGCCAGCGCGGGGGCGGTATCGGCAAATATCTCAATCCTCGCGGGCTGCGTATTGTCGATACCCTGGTTGAAGTGGCGGAGCAAAGCGGCGCTAAACCTGCCGAAGTCGCGCTGGCCTGGCTGATGAGCCGCGACGGCGTGACGGCGCCCATCGCCAGCGCCACCAGCCTCGCTCAGGTGGAGAGCTTTGCTCGCGCCGCCGCGCTGAGCCTGAGCGCCGGGCAGCTGGCGCGTCTGGATACCGCCAGCGCGTAGTGATTGAGGCCGGAGCCTGTCGGGTTCCGGCCTTTTGTCTCTCCGCGTTTTGCTGCGCGCGCTTCCTCACCTTTCGCCCAAACCTCTGCGGCGAATCCCTTTCAGCGAAAAATGAAACGTTTTTCCAGACGGCAAAAGCCAGGCTTGATTACGATAAGATAATGCGTATAGTTCTCATTCTTCTTCTTGTTTGCGGTTTTATCAGGAGATAACCTGCGTACGTCGCGGGCTCACAGGGAAACGGCGAAGGCACTGGATGGGGCTCACAGGCGCAAGACCGGAAATGCGAATTTCGGCGGCGGAGTCACTATCGGATCGTTGATTTTGTTCAGGACTGATCTTATGAAACGCACTCTCCCGGCGCTGGCCGTCTCTGCCAACTTAAGCGGCTGCGCCGCACCGGCTTTCCCGCTGCGGAAAACGCTGCTGGCGTTAACCATTGGCGCAATCTCCCATTCGGCAACGGCGGCGGAAAACGTCGCCGAACGCCAGAAAAGCGAAGAAACGATGGTCGTTCAGGCCGCATCCGCCAGCGATTTTAAAGCCGGCGGCGATTTGATAGTGCCCGCCTATCTCGATGGTCAGATAGCCAACGGCGGCCGTCTAGGGATGCTCGGCGAACAAAACGCGATGGACGTTCCGTTTAGCATCATCGGCTATACCTCGAAGCTTATCGAGGATCAGCAGGCGAAAACCATCGCCGATGTGGTCAGCAACGATGCCGGGGTTCAGCCGGTGCAGGGCTACGGTAACTACGCCGAGACCTACCGCATTCGCGGCCTTAAATTTGACGGCGATGATATGACCCTGAGCGGGCTGGCGGGCGTGGTGCCGCGTCAGGTGGTGGATACCGCCATGCTTGAGCGGGTCGAAATTTTTAAAGGCGCCAACGCTCTGCTTAACGGTGCGGCCAGCTCCGGCGTCGGCGGGATGATCAACCTGGAGCCTAAGCGCGCGGAAGATACCCCGACCGCCCGCGTGGGCGTCGACTATACCTCGGATTCTCAGGTCGGCGGCACGCTGGATTTGGGCCGCCGCTTTGGCGACGACAACCAGTTCGGCGCGCGGGTGAATCTGGTGCACCGCGAAGGCGAGGCGGCGGTGGAGAGTGATAAGCGCAGAACCACGCTGGCCTCCATAGGGCTCGATTATCGCGGCGAACGGGTGCGCAGCTCGTTTGACTTTGGCTATCAGAAAAAAACCTTCCACGGTAGCCCGATGGGCATCAACATTTCGGGCGTCGATTTTATTCCGCGCCTGCCGGATAACACCCACAACTACACGCAAAAATGGGCTTACAGCGATATCGAAAATGAGTTCGGTATGCTGAGAATGGAATACGACATTGTCGATAAATGGACCGCCTACGCCGCTCTGGGGGCGCAGCATGCCCATGAAATCGGTCTCTATAGCGCCTCGAAGCTGATTGACCGGGCGGGCAACGCCACGGCGGGGCGCCTGGACACCAACCGCTATATGGATACCGCCAGCGGCATGGCCGGGATACGCGGCGAATTCGCCACCGGTTTTGTGTCGCACAAGGTCAACGTCGGCTATTCGGCGAAAACCCAGAACGACAAAACCGCGTGGCGGATGTCGAAGGCGGCGGATAATCCGCTGGTGAATATCTACGATACCCGTCCGGTTGCGCCCCCGGCGAACGCTTCATTCGGCGGCGACTATGACGATCCGCTCACCAGCGGCCGCACCCGTTCCCAGGGCTGGCTGCTGAGCGACACCCTCGGCGTGCTGGACGATACGCTGCTGTTCACCGTCGGCGCCCGTCATCAAAAAGTGGTGGTGCGCAACTACGATAAAGTCACCGGCCTGCAAAGCGATGCGTATGACGACAGCCGCTGGATGCCGACCTATGGCGTGGTCTATAAGCCGTGGCAGGTTCTCTCTTTATACGCTAACCATACCGAAGCCCTGCAGCCGGGCAGCAATGCGCCAACCTCCGCCGCTAACTATGGGGAAAGCGTCGGAATTATTCACTCAAAACAAAACGAAGTCGGGATGAAGGCGGATTTTGGCCGCATTGGCGGCTCGCTGGCGCTGTTTGAAATTAAAATGCCTTCCGCCTTCCTGGATAGCCAGAAACGCTATGGCCTTAACGGCGAGCAGCGCAATCGCGGCGTGGAATTTAACGTTTTCGGCGAACCGCTGTACGGCCTGCGCCTTAACGCCAGCGCGACCTGGCTGAAAGCCGAACTGTCGAAAACCAAGGATGGCGTCAATGATGGTAAAACGGCCATCGGCGTACCGGGCTTCTACGCGGTGCTTGGCGCAGAGTATGACATCAAACCTATCGACGGCCTGACCGCCACCGCACGCCTCAATCACTCGGGTTCGCAGTATGCCGACCAGGCGAACAGCAAGAAGATTGATAGCTTCACGACCCTGGATCTCGGCGTGCGCTATCGTCTGGCGCTTAACGAGAACCAGAATCAGATGACGGTACGCGCGGGCGTCGATAACGTGACGGATGAGAACTACTGGTCCGGCGCGGACGACAGCGGAACCTATCTGTTCCGCGGCGAACCGCGCACGTTCAAGGTTTCGGTCGGCTACGAATTTTAAGGCAAAACCGCAGGAGCGGGCAGGGCGGCTCGCCGGTTGTAATAAATCAATGAATGTATAAAGCCAGGGCATCTGCGGCTTGAAGTATGACGATTTTATACCCTAAATAATTCGAGTTGCAGGAAGGCGGCGACGCAGGGAATCCCCAGGAGCTTACTCCAGTAAGTGACTGGGGTGAGCGAGAAAAGCCAACGCACATGCAGCTTGAAGTATGACGGGTATAAGTGTTAAAAGGTGCCCCTTCATATATATACACAGGGGATCGACGTGAAAGACGCGTCAACGTCGTCGGATGCCGTAGAGGAAAGCGGCCCGACGCTTCATCGCGGTTTACAGAACCGACATATTCAACTTATCGCCCTTGGCGGCGCCATCGGTACCGGCCTGTTTCTCGGCATCGGGCCGGCGATTCAAATGGCGGGACCGGCCGTACTGCTCGGCTATGCCGTCGCCGGGATCGTCGCCTTTCTGATCATGCGCCAGCTGGGCGAAATGGTCGTCGAAGAACCGGTTTCAGGCTCCTTTGCCCACTTTGCTTATAAATACTGGGGCCCGTTCGCCGGTTTTCTTTCCGGCTGGAACTACTGGGTGATGTTCGTGCTGGTCGGGATGGCGGAGCTGACCGCCGCCGGGATCTATATGCAGTACTGGCTGCCGGATGTGCCGACGTGGATCTGGGCCGCCGCGTTCTTCATCATTATCAACGCCGTAAACCTGGTGAACGTGCGCCTGTACGGTGAAGCGGAGTTCTGGTTCGCGCTGATTAAGGTGCTGGCGATTATCGGCATGATCGGCTTTGGCCTGTGGATGCTGTTCGGCGGCCACGGCGGCAGCAAAGCGGGCATCGATAACCTGTGGAAACACGGCGGTTTCTTCGCCACCGGCTGGCACGGCCTGATCGTGTCGCTGGCGGTGATCATGTTCTCCTTCGGCGGACTGGAGCTTATCGGCATTACCGCCGCGGAAGCGCAGAACCCGGAAAAGAGCATCCCGAAAGCGGTTAACCAGGTGGTATACCGTATTCTGCTGTTTTATATCGGTTCGCTGGTGGTTCTGCTGGCGCTCTATCCGTGGGTGGAAATCAAATCCGACAGCAGCCCGTTCGTGATGATCTTTCATAATCTCGACAGCAACGTGGTGGCTTCCGCGCTGAACTTCGTGATTCTGGTAGCGTCGCTGTCGGTTTATAACAGCGGCGTTTACTCAAATAGCCGGATGCTGTTCGGTCTGTCGGTGCAGGGCAATGCGCCGAAGTTTCTCGCCCGCGTCAGCAAGCGCGGCGTGCCGGTTAACTCCCTGCTGCTCTCGGGGATTATCACCTCGCTGGTGGTGCTGCTTAACTATCTGCTGCCGCAGAAAGCCCTCGGCCTGCTGATGGCGCTGGTGGTAGCAACGCTGCTGCTGAACTGGATTATGATCTGCCTGGCGCACCTCAAGTTTCGCGCCGCCCAGCGGCGCAAGGGGCGCGAGTCGAAGTTTAAAGCGCTGCTGTCGCCCGCCGGAAACTATATCTGTATCGCCTTTCTGGGGCTGATCCTGGTGCTGATGTGCACCATTGACGGGATGCGCCTGTCGGCGATTCTGCTGCCGGTGTGGATCCTGTTCCTGTTTGTGGCCTTTAAAACCCTGCGCCGTCCGGCGTAGCACGATCGCCCCGTCGTCCGGCGGGGCATTATCTGTTTTTATTGTGATCTTCTTCGCGCTTAGCGTATTTTGCCCGCGATCTTCTTTTTGTAATCGATTACTTTTTATTTGAGCGTATTTGTAATCGATTACTTTATGAGGGCGGTCGAAATGGTCACAACAACCGAAGGTCGTGAAAGTCCCCGCGTAGCCCACCGTTTTCTGGTGCCGCGGCTGTCGTTAATGATGTTTATGCAGTTCTTTATCTGGGGTAGCTGGTCGGTGACGCTGGGGCTGGTGATGACCCGCTATGAGATGTCGCTGCTGATCGGCGATGCTTTCTCCGCCGGGCCGATTGCCTCTATTCTCTCGCCATTTGTGCTGGGAATGCTGGTCGATCGCTTTTTCGCTTCGCAGAAGGTGATGGCGGTGATGCATCTGGCCGGAGCGGTTATTTTGTGGTTTGTCCCGCAGGCGCTGGTGGCGCAAAACGGCGCGCTGCTGATTGGCCTGCTGTTCGGCTACACCCTGTGCTATATGCCGACGCTGGCGCTGACCAACAACATCGCTTTCCACAGCCTGGCGAACGTCGATAAAACCTTTCCGGTGGTGCGCGTCTTCGGCACCATCGGCTGGATTATCGCCGGTATCTTCATCGGCGTCACCGGTATCTCCGATACCACCGGCATTTTTACCCTGGCGGCGCTCTGCTCGGCGGCGTTGGCCGTTTATAGCCTGACGCTACCGCACACGCCGGCGCCGGCGAAAGGGACGCCGGTCCAGTTTCGCGATCTGCTGTGCGCCGACGCTTTCGCGCTGCTTAAAACGCGCCACTTCCTGATTTTCTCCCTCTGCGCGACGCTGATTTCGATTCCGCTGGGGACCTACTACGCCTATACCGCCTCTTATCTGGCGGATGCCGGCATCGCGGACGTCAGCACCGCGATGTCGTTCGGTCAGATGTCAGAAATTTTCTTTATGCTGGTGATCCCGCTGCTGTTCCGCCGCCTCGGGGTGAAATACATGCTGCTGATCGGCATGGCGGCGTGGTTTGTGCGCTACGCCTTCTTTGCGCTGGGGGTCAGCGAAGAGGGGCGCTTCCTGCTCTATCTCGGCATCCTGCTGCACGGCGTGTGCTATGACTTTTTCTTTGTTGTCGGCTTTATCTATACCGACCGCGTGGCCGGTGAAAAAGTGAAGGGCCAGGCGCAAAGCATGATCGTGATGTTCACCTACGGTATCGGCATGCTGCTGGGGTCGCAGATCTCCGGCGCGCTGTACAACCATCTGGTGGCAGGCCAGAGCGTACCGCAGGCGTGGGTGACCTTCTGGTGGATCCCGGCGGTGGCCGCTGCGGTTATCGCGCTGATTTTCCTTTTCTCTTTCCAGTACAACGAGAAAGAGCAGCGTTAATTTTTCAGGAGGTGGTATGAAAACAATCAAAGGACCGGGCATTTTCCTGGCGCAGTTTATCGGCGCGCAGGCGCCGTTTAATACCCTGGAGGGCCTGGCGCAGTGGGCCGCCGGTTTGGGCTATCAGGCACTGCAGATCCCCTGTAACCATCCGGCGATTTTCGACGTTGAACGCGCCGCCGCGAGCCAGACCTACTGCGATGAGGTGAGCGGCATCCTGGCGGAACAGGGCCTGGCGATCGGCGAGCTGTCCACCCATCTTGAGGGGCAGCTGGTGGCCGTTCATCCGGCTTATGATACGGCCTTTGACGCGTTTGCGCCCGCAGCGCTGCGCGGTAACCCGCAGGCGCGCCAGCAGTGGGCGGTAGAAAAAGTACGCCAGGCGGCGGTGGCCTCGGCGCGTCTGGGGCTGAAGGCGCATGCCACCTTTTCCGGGGCGCTGGCGTGGCCTTATTTTTATCCGTGGCCGCCGCATAATCAGCCGCTTCTCGATGAGGCCTTTGATGAACTGGCCCGGCGCTGGCGACCGCTGCTGGACGTTTTTGACGAACAGGGCGTGGATGTCTGCTACGAAATCCATCCCGGCGAAGATCTGCATGACGGCGTGACCTTCGAGCGTTTCCTGCAGCGGGTCGATAACCATCCGCGCTGCAATATGCTCTATGACCCCAGCCACCTTCATCTTCAGCAGATGGACTACCTGGCGTATATCGATATCTATCATTCGCGAATCAAAGCCTTTCACGTCAAAGATGCCGAATTCCGCCGCGACGGGCGCAGCGGGGTCTACGGCGGCTATCAGAACTGGCAGCAGCGGGCGGGGCGTTTTCGTTCGCTGGGCGATGGGCAGATCGATTTCAAAACGATTTTCAGCAAGCTCACCGAGTATGATTTTGACGGCTGGGCGGTGCTGGAGTGGGAGTGCTGCCTGAAGGACGCGGAGGTCGGCGCGCGCGAAGGCAGCGAGTTTATCCGCCGCCATATCATCCCGGTCTCCGGGCGGGCGTTTGACGATTTCGCCGCAGGCAAGGAGGGGGAATAATGATTCAGGTCGGCATTATTGGCTCCGGATTTATCGGGCCGGCGCATCTGGAAGCGCTGCGCCGGGTGGGCGACATCGAGGTGGTGGCGCTGTGCGACGGTTCGCTGGAGATGGCGCAGCAGAAGGCGCGCCAGCTCAACGTGGCGCACGCCTACGGTAGCGTTGAGGCGCTGCTGGCGCATCCCGGGCTACAGGTGGTGCATAACTGTACGCCGAACCATCTGCATGCGCGGATTAACCGACAGATCCTCTCCGCCGGACTGCACGTCTTTTCGGAAAAGCCGCTCTGCATGACCGCGGAGGAGGCCCGTGAGCTGGTAGCGCTGGCGGAAAGCGCCGGGGTGATTCATGGCGTCAGCTTTGTTTATCGCCAGTTTGCCATGGTGCAGCAGGCGGCGGCGATGATGCGCAACGGCGATGTCGGGAGGCTGTTTGCGGTGCACGGCAGCTATTTGCAGGACTGGATGCTGCTGGAGACCGACTATAACTGGCGGGTGGATTCGGCGCAGGGCGGGGCCTCGCGGGCGATGGCCGACATTGGTTCCCACTGGTGCGATACGGTGCAGTTTATGACCGGCCGACGCATTGTGGAGGTGATGGCGGACCTCTCCATCGTCTGGCCGACGCGCCAGGCGCCCGTGGCCGGCGACGCGACGTTCAGCCAGCATCGCGATGATATCGCGTATGAAGCGCGGCCCGTCGATACCGAAGATTTGGGGTCGGTCCTGTTTCGCTTCGACGATGGCAGCAAAGGGAGCTTTATCGTTTCGCAGGTCAGCGCCGGGAGAAAAAACGGCCTGACGGTGGAGATCGGCGGCAGCCGCTGTTCGCTGGCCTGGGATCAGGAAATGCCACAGCGGCTGTGGATTGGCCATCGCCAGGGGCCAAACCAGCTGCTGAGCGACGATCCGAGCCTGATGCTCGGCGAGGCCGCCGCCAGCGCCCACTTCCCCGGCGGGCATAATGAAGGCTGGCCCGATGCGTTTAAAAATATGATGCTGAGCTTTTATCAGGCGGTGCGCGCCGGTGAGATGCCGCCGGCATCGTCACGGCGTTTCGCCTCGTTCTACGAGGGGGCGGACGTGATGTACATCATTGCGGCGATAGTGAAAAGCCATCAGCAGCAGCGCTGGGTGAAGGTGGAAAGATAAGCCGAAGGCGCGGTGCGCATTTCGCGCACCCGCTGGGTTATTTCACGCCAAAATAGCCGTCGAGATACGTTCCGGCCAGTTCATTACCGAACAGCACGGCGTCTTTATTTTCCATTTCGTTGTCCCATTTATCGCTGACGTTGCCGGTAAATGCGTGCTGGGTTTTTGTGCCCTCTGCCACCTGCTGCCTGATTGCGTCGGCGGTACGGCGAGCGTCGCTTTCGCTCATCCCCGACTTTCTGTCCTGCTGGCCGCGGGCATAGATGTCGGTAAAGTTCGGCAGATTTAAGCGGTAGTTTTCCTGACGGTTACTAACGAAGTTACCGCCGACGAAATCGCTGCGATGTGAGACAAAATAGTAAGCGTGGCGTTCCGGGGACGATTTTGAGGAGGTACAGCCGGAAAGGGCGGCAAGCGAACAGCCGAGCGCGATAAACGCTATTTTTAGTTTCATTGATATCATCATCCATAATTATTAGAACAGGTATACCGATCATTCGGCTACAGAACAAAACGGCTAATTATGTCTATACGGTAGCACCTGAAGACCCATGAATCCAAGGGTCTTCAGGCGGCATTTTTTAGTTCTGCGCCAGCCCGCCATCAACGTAGTCTGGTGGTTGCTGACAGCCCCTCGGACCTTATCAGCGGCAATATCGACTGCGCGTATTTATCGACTGGCTGGCGGAAGCATTTCCGGCGGCGGCGAGTGGGCTACTGCCCACCGGAGCCAGAGAATGACGATTGCCGGCGAATATTATGCATCGCGTGATGATAAATTAAGTCACAAAATTGTATGCTCGCTTCGAGTAAGGGAATCAGGGCAGCGATGTTTTGCTATATATGATATAGTTAAATTATATGAGGGTTCTATTAAAATATTTAATAAAAGGTGTTAACGCTATTTTTCCGAAGGTCTGGAAGTATAAATTAGTCTTTTGTTTTCTATGGTTATAGTAAATGTAATAGCGGCAAGAATTTTTGTTTATAGTATGTTTGATATTCCATATGTATCTTTTTGAAAATATTTTTTAGCCACTCAAGAGGTAAGCGTAATGCCGGCAGGTAACCATGAGATTAAATGTATGGCGTGTGGTTTAAACTGCCCTATTGAAGCGGAAGATAAAATGGAGCGATCCCTTTGCGGAGAGAGGAAGTTTTCTGTATGGCCAGATAAAAACTATTTTTTTAAGCGAGCGGTGAATGATTTGGTTTTTCGTGAAATTACCTGTTTTTTGCCTGAAGGAATGGTGGTGGTGGATTTCTCCCTCGACAATATTTTGTATTTTCTGCATGAGGAGTGGGCTGAAAAACTGCAGGAGACCGGGCTGAAAGTTATTTTACTCGCGGATAAGAGCATGCTGCCCATGGCTAATTTTTGGATGCTGCGCTCCGGATTATTATGGTCGGTGGTGGAAGTCAACGATAGCTTAAGCAGCTTAATCAAGAAAATAAAACGCATCATGCTGGGGCGAAATCTTCGCTGCCGGCGCACACCGTCGCTGACGGAGCATGAAATGAAGACGCTGCGCCTGCTGGCGGACGGGCATTCCAGCCAGGATATCGCCCGCATCATGGCGTGCGATACCCGCAGCGTCTACCGCTTTCAATACTCTTTATGCAAGAAGTTCGGCGGACTCAATCGCCTGCGCGAGCTGCGCTTCAGGCATAACATACCCGCTCTGGATCGGCAGTGATTAGTCAGAGGCATCGGTAAAGCAGCTGCTTCCTAAGCGATGGTATTTACCCAGTGCGACAATAAATTTTTTATTACCGTATTGAGCCTTAGGATCTTTCCAGCTTTCCCCTGGCAGCATGTAAAATTGCGTCGAACTTTCATCATCACCATTGCATCCTTTCTGGATAACAACTCTAAAAAAGGTGTTACCGGTATTTTTAATAGTGCCTGTTTCTTCGTTTATCTCATACTTGAACTGCGTTTTACGCGGGCGCACGATGAGTATGGTGCTCATAGACACTGAGGGAACGACATCCATTTGTTTCTGGTCCTGACGCCAGGGGAAAATCGTAACCGGGGTTTCCTTAAAAATTACCCGATAATATCTCTCAACGGCATCTTTAGGCCCGCGATAATAGAGTTTAAAATATTCCTGGCCATTCGCCTGTACCGTGAACTTCAGCGGCGACCAGACCAGATCTTTATCCTGGCCTGGAACGGGTCTTTCATCTCCGCTGCCCGGTCGGGAGATTTTATAAGCCGATATGGTATACAAATTGTTGTTTTTTGTATCATTGACTATTGGCCGGGAGATAAAATCTTTACTGGCATCCATATCATAGATAATAGAGTCAAAGTACACCGCAGACGCGGGCGGCACCCACAGCCCGCATAATCCGATGACAAGGATTTTTTTCATCATACCCCCCGATCGACGCCAATCCAGGTGGCGGTCACTTTCACATCTCCGGTAGCGTTGACGACACCCATCCAGTCATGGCCATTGGTGGTGAACTGTGAATGCGGGTCATCCATCGGAAACAGCAGTTTCAGCGTGGTGGTAAAAAAGAAACCATCGTTAACGTTGGCGTTCCAGGCCGTCTGAACCCAGGCGGCATTGGTCATATCGACAGGATCTTCGCCGCAGCTGTTGCGGACTTTTACCGCTTTACCGGTAGCGGACGTCCATTCGAGGTAGGCCGGGACGGGCACTTTTAGCGTCTCGTCCGCTGAGGTAAACAGGCAGTACGGCAGACCATACATGTTGATGGAGTCGCCGATGACCTGGGCGGTGATGCTATCGGCCTGACGCGATGCGGAGGTGGTGACTTTATACTCAAAGGTGATGGGCTCTTCGCTACCGATCTTGCCGGATGCTTGTGGATGCGAACGTCCGTCGCTGGCGACAATGCTGATGCCGTATTCCCGCGGGATGAGGTTAATTAATGTTGATGGCGTGAACTGATAATAACCCGATTGTGTGGTGACGGCGTTATCAAAATAGAAGGTAAACAGAGAATCCTTGTTGGTTAAATCCGTTCCCGCCTTGAGGACTTTTTGGAAAAAGGCGTTGGACAGGAACACGTAGACGTAGTTACCTGACGGTGTGAAAACCTGGTTATAGTCGACGGTAGTGCTACTGTAGTTGTACCAGGTTGCCCCATCACCGCTGAACCTTACTTCCGATGCGGAAGGAGAGAATCCCAACATTGCCGTATCAATGAGCATCCGGATATCAAGGCTGGAGGTGAGTACTTTGGTCTCCTGTAAATTGTAAGACACCATTTTACAGATGATTCCCGAAGCTCTCGACGAACCGCTTCCGGCCTCGCCCATCTGGCATAATTCAGAGCCGAGGTTAACGCTTGGCGTACCGTCGCTGGCAATCCACACTTCAGCCATAGCACCGGTACTGTTTAACTTCAGATGCGAGACCTTTTCGAGGTTGAACGTGTAGTAGCGCCATGTTCCCCCGCTGGGGAGATCTTTACAGCGAACGCCGGAGGCAAAGTCATAATCGGTATTGGAATTCATGTAGCAAAGATTAAGCTGCAAAGAATCGATGGTCCCCACCGGCCGATCGCGAAAATACTCATAGGCCGACTGGCTCAGCGCTCCGGCACCGTAATAACCGTTTGCTACGGTGTTGCCGGACATCGCGTGATAGTAGCCGTCTTTATCGATGACATCGGGAGAAATATAGCCAGAGGCCGGGCAGCTTGAGCCCGTAGACATGCAGCGGATCCTGAGAAACGGCTGGTTAATGGGCGAATTCTCGATCCACAGGTCGAAGTAGCGGTTGGCGTAAGCCCAGCCGATGTAGGTTATATATCCCAGGCTACGCTGGTTAGTCGGATATTTTGTCCAGACGTTGGCTCCGGTGAAGCGCGGGTCGAGGGAGCTGGTGGTGATGAAATATTCGTCATCAACATCATTGTCGATAAACATATAGGAGTTGCTGCCGCTTCCGCTGTTACTGGGGGTGAGCGCCATAGCCGGCGCAGCCAGCAGCCAGCCGGCCAGCAGCATGATGCTCTGGGGTTTAATAGACATTCTTAACATCTCCAGTCACTGATGCCGTTTGTTGTTGGATCTCACAAGGAATCTCCCCGACCCATACGGCGCCTTTCGCTTCATTCAGATCCAGATCCACTTCGCAAATGCCGCCGAATTTATCCACCAGGGTAATCACTGGATAACGCTTATCGACGTCCATGGCGAACTCACCGAGTTCGTCGGTTCGGGTTTTACCAATGTGGTTATGAATATCGGCGTTGGCGTAGTAACCGCCGCGACGGTCTTTCACCCGGCCAAATACGGTGACCAGCTGTTTGACTTCCGGATTAATCACGCTGACGTTGCCCGGATAGAGCACGACTTTGCTGCGGCGGTCGGTCACGATGTCGACGCTGTCTTCTGAGTTTTTGTCGTTCATCAGCTCCACCTTATATTCCGCGTAAGGCGGAAGGCTGATGAAGTTGCTTTTGCCGGTGAGGGGATAGCTTTGACCGTTGATCTGCGCCATCATCCGGCCCTTGCCGCTGAAATTGGTGTTGACCACCAGGCCTGCGGTTTGGGTACCTTTTCCGGCATAGATATTTTTTTGCGTCCAGGCCACGCTGCCCTGCGAGCTCAGGCTGTAGTTTGAGCTGTGCTGCGATGAGCGGCTGACGGAGACGGTGCCGGCGTTATATTTGGTGTCATAGCTGACGTAACCATTGGTTGCGTAATCGTCGGCGCGATAGCTGCTATCGTCATTTTTATTCTGTTTAATTTGTTTCGAAACCGATGCCCCCACCTGGGTAATGGCGCTGTTGTCGAAGCTTTTGCGCAGCGTGGCGTTCGCCAGCATGTTTCCGTTCTGGCTGGACACCCCGGTGCTAAGCCAGGTAGAGAAGGGGATAGAGATATCAATATTGACGTACTTATCGCGCAGATTTTCGTGGTTGTTGTACTGATAATTCTGAATACCGGCGCGCAGAGAAATCGTCGCATAGCGATTGGCTAACAGCGATTGATCGTAATCGACGTTGGTATAGGTGCTTCCGGTATATTTATTATTGGTTCGGCTGACGCTCAGCGTACCGAGGAACGGCGCTATTTTGCGCAGGTTAGCGTTAGCGCCTACGGTAAAGTAGTTGTTCTGCTGCATGGGCAGCGCGTTACCGATAGAACCATACTGGCGCGACCCCCACAGGCTGCCGTACCCATCCGGTAAACTCATATTGAAGGTGGAGGTACTCTGCCAGCTGCCGTCGGTAGCGAGCAGCCCCTGCTGGTTAAAGCTGAACGAGTTGTTGAAAATAACGTTCGCTTCCGTTTCATTGACGCCGTTATTGTCAAAACCGTAGAGCGTGGTTTTCAGATTCACGCCGGAAAGCCAGGGTTGGCTGGTTGCAGCGGCGACCCCGGCAATCCACGTATTCCGTGTGCCATAATTGATGTTGTAGTTGTGGCGATAGTCCATCTTGTTGTATTCGAGGCTGCCCGCGAAGGTTTGCCATGAGAGATCGCCGGTGACGCTCGATTTTCGGGCGAACGTTTTATTGATGTTCGCCGTCCGGCTGCTGACCACGCGCCCGTTAACGACCACCTGTATATCAACGTTGTAGATGCCAAACGGCAGGCGCGACGTATCCAGTTCGTAGCTGCCCATGGAGAAGTTTTGAATGCTGAGCAGTTTACCGTCACGGTAAACGTGCACTTCACCGGCGGCCGGCAGGAACACCGTTACGGGCACCAGAGCAAGCGTGTTATCTTGCGTTTGTGAACTGCTTTTATTGCCATAGCTGATGCCGTAAATGCGGCTGGAGTTCAGGGCGCTCATGCTGGCGATCGATTGCAGATTCCAGGTATCCACCATCCCCATCGCCAGGCGGCGCCCCTGATAGTCACGTTCGTACATCGAGCGATACAGTTTGCTCTGCTGGTTGCTGGTACCAATACCGTACAGAGAACCGTTGAAGTTCAGATGGTGCTCGCGCAGCGACCAGGTATTGTCCAGCGTCAGGTAGCTACTTGCGCTATCGGTATTCTCATATTTGTTGTAATAGCTTCCCATGGAGTAATTCAGTACGCTGGAGAGGTCCTGCGCAGTGGATTCTCCAAGTACGTTGGTACGCGGCAAAATAGCGGCCTGCATGGCCTCCCGGTTAACCGTTAATTCAAGATAAAATGAACGCGTATCGAGTGATAGCGAGGCGTCTTTGTTGATATAAACGCGCTGACCGTCGCCGATGCTTTTGTCCTGCATCTCGTTAATCAGCGATTTTATTTGCGGCGATAGTTCAGTTCGCTCAGGGAGATCGCTGAGGGTGATCTGGTTCAGGCGAAACTCATTATCCTTGATGGTAAGGATGGCATCAGCGATTTTTTGCTGGCTGCGTTGGGTACTATTATCGCCTTCATAACGAATAAAAACAGGGACCGACATGCCCTGATATAACGCGTTAGCAAATACCGAAGGAATAACATAGTTACTGACTTTAACTGGCGCTGTAGCATTAGCTGCCCAACCCTGGTTTACCGTAAGCAATAACCCAGCGAACAACGTCCCTTTGACATAACCAAGATTATCCATAATGTTACTCAGTTTACATTTATATATTGCTCACCGTGCCATATTCCAATTCGCGTTTTTTTGTTGGTGAGATCGGTATGCTTTATTTTTACGCTGACACCAGGCATGACATAATAGCGTTCACGGCAGCCTTGACCCTCATCCTTCGCTTTATCACGACAGGGCCCGTAGGAGATAACGCGGAATGAAGCGTTGCCGGTATTGGTCACCGTGTCATTATCGCGACGATAGTCAAATCTTTCTTCACGCGGCGCGACCACCAGAATGGTACCAATAATGGCAGAGGTCGTTGCCTCACCCTGTTTTTTCTTTTTACTGGCTTCGAACTCGGTCACCGGCTCATCGGTCCAGGATATGCGGTAATAACGTTCCTGGTTGTCCTGAGGTCCTTTGTAAAAAAAGCGAAAGTTCTCTTTGGCATTTCCGGGTAATATCAGGCTGGCTGGCGTTGATAATAATTCCGATCTGCTCGCCATCGGGATAACCGTGCCGCCGGCCATAGGCGATGAAATACGCTCCACGCTGACGCTAACGTAACGCGCCGTATCGGTGGTATTAATGATTTCTTTTGCCAGAGTCGAGGCATCCGGCCCCATTATTGAGGTGACGTCTCCGACATTAATTGCATGGGAGGAGGGCGTCACGGTGAATAAGAAGAGAGAGAGTAATAATGGATTCAGTTTCATGGCGCATCCTTATAAGGAGGCCGAAGCCTCCTTGTCATACCGGACAGGTGTTGGCTACACCTGATTAGATAGTCCAGACCGCGTTGAACTGAACGCGAACGTCGCCGCTCCAGTAACCGTCGGTTAAATCTTTGAACTCAGCTGCGGTGCTGCCGTCAGAAGTCGCGGAGTCGACAGTGAAATCGAAGGAACCCTGAGTGCTGACGCGATCGGCGCCTGCGAAGGCGGTAGCGACAGCCAGCGCATCCAGACCCGCGGAGATGTTGTTGGCGGTATCAATCATCGTTACCGGGGTGGTTTTGTTCAGCGCGTTGCCGTTCCAGCTCACACCGACCGCCAGAGTAGAGGCATCAGTGGTACGGCTCAGGGTGTTGCTGACGATCTGAGAGGTCAGCGTGAAGTCGGTCGCGCCAGACTGGCCCTGGATGGTGATGTCAAAAGCGCCTTTCTGGGCGTTAAACGCTTCAATCCCTTCAGCGTACTGGAAGTTCAGGGATTTCAGCGGAGTGACAACCAGCGCGCTGGTGGTGTCTTTAGTTGCGCTTGCATCCCAGCTTGCAGTGGCGGAAGTGGTCACGTCAGCCATTGCGTTGGAAGAGATAAGAGCCGCAGCCACAACACCCGCTAATACGATTTTTTTCATTTTAAATTTCCTGAGAATAATTAAGTTAGTTCCATTTATGGAGTTATTGCTACAAATACTGATAATGACTTTATCCAGATAGAATAATGTTTAACTTCCCTCTGCCTCCCATCTTATTCTGCAAGCTGAGCTTGATTGCGTAGATCCTTTTTTCTGCCATCTGCAATTCGTTGGCTATTTGCTTAACCGACTTTTCTGCGAGTAAAAGATCGAGAACCAGCACTTCCTGGTCGCTGAGTTTTTGGCGGTAACCTCGACCATCTCTTTGACCGAGAAACGAAAGCTGTATTTTCTTTTCAATCTCGTCTCGGGTATCGCTGGTGTTGATAATCGAAACTATCTGCTGACAGCGGTGTTTCCAGAACAGCGCCAGCGGCTGCGCTAACCTGTCGGCAATCAACACTATCCGCAACCCTGTTTTGATCAAATATTCAATCCATTTATCATTGGTGAATAATCTGATGTTGTAGCGAGAAAAATCAACAAATATAAAGCCGGAATTAGAGAAGTTGTAGTGCTTGTTAATTAAAAAACAATGCACACCATTTTTTAAATAGATGTTTTTATCGGGCCATACGCAATAGCGGGTTTCAATGCAGTTAATCGATTTTATCGTAGGTCGTGGATAGATTTCGCATTGATACTGACAGCTTATGCAGTATACCTTCTCATATTTCTGCGGAGCCATATGTCGATTTATTTCCCTATATTGTATTACCCTATCGTTCAATGATGTGGCTATATTATGGCTAGTTAATAAATGTGACAACTTTAATTTCTGGAGAGTTATATAGATGAAAAATGTGTAAATTCTTAAGGGCTGAAATTGACTGGATTGATACTAACCTACTATTCTGAATAAGAAAAATCTTAAGGGGCAGAATTTTATGTCGATAGCCCTTTAAGAATTATCCATGGTGACCAGGAATTTTCTCGCTGAATGGGGGAGAATTGGTTAAAAAAAAACAGCACAATAAGTCAAAAAAAATGCTATCTCATCGCTGTTTGTTAATTTTGTGTTTTTGTTTTGTTTTATTTTGTGGTGTTTATTCTGTAATCACCTGTTTTTTGTAAGGGAAAGTTGCGATATTTTGGATTATGGGGGAAAGAACTGTCTGGCGAAATATGATCTGGCGTACAAAACAGGGCGTTTTTAAGAACTAAAACGCGTCGGCGCTTGAAAAGGAGCGAATCAGAAGGATGTGCTAAATCTTAACCGGAAGAAGCGGACAAATGCTTCTCGGAGAGACGGGGCGCTGCAGCCTGAACGGGCTCTGCCTGCAGGCCGCCGTAGCGCCACTGGGACGATGGCAGCGTGAATGTGCAGACAAATGAGCCAATACTTTCGATGCGCCCCGGGCGCTTACGCCCCTTTCAGCAGAGGAAGCAGGTGATTCTCGGTAAGAGGAGCAAGCTTAATATGCCGATCCTGGCCCGGCGTATACCAGATAACTTCTTCTATTTCTGCCGTCGGTGTAAAGCTCGCTCTGTTGGTGGCTATCTGAAAGATATCCGCCGAGACCGTATGGCCCGGCTCGTTTGCCGCCGTATCGGTGAAGCGGCCTAACGGGACCAGTTCTTCAGGTGAGACGATGAAGTTGAGCTCCTCTTCGAGCTCGCGGATCAGCGCCGCTTCCGGGGCTTCCCCGATTTCAGGCTTTCCACCGGGCTGCATAAAGTACTCAGTCCCTCGTTTGCGCACTAAAAGACAGCGTCCTTGGCCGTCGGCGATCACTGCCGCCGCGATATGAATATTTTTTATTGTGTTCAAGAGATACCCCAGTTATATGCCGATGATGTTCAACGGCCGGCGTACGTTTCATCTCTCGCGAAACAACGCCGGCGCTATCATGATAGCGACCTTAGCGTGCTAATCAATCCCGTCGATTATCGCAAAACCTGCTGACGGCGCAGGCGGGGCTCATTTATGATAGCCTGCGAAATATAACGTCTATGCGGGAAGTGCAGCCTCTATGTCAATTCAGAAAATCGCTCGCCTGGCGGGCGTCTCGGTGGCGACGGTATCGCGGGTATTGAATAACAGCGATACCGTTAAAGCGAAGAATCGCGAACGTGTGCTGCAGGCGATCAAAGAGAGTAACTACCAGCCGAATCTGCTGGCCCGCCAGCTGCGAACGGCCCGCAGCAATATGATTCTGGTGATGGTCTCTAATATCGCCAACCCCTTTTGCGCCGAAGTGGTCAAGGGCATTGAAGAAGAGGCGGAAAAGAACGGCTACCGGATCCTGCTGTGTAATTCAGGTTCGGATTTAGCCCGTTCAACCTCGGGGCTGCAGCTGCTCTCCGGCAAAATGGTCGACGGCATCATCACCATGAACGCGCTCTCCAGCCTGCCGGAACTCACCACCATGATCGGCGACGCGCCCTGGGTTCAGTGCGCGGAATATGCCGATAACGGCAGCATCTCCTGCGTCGGCATCAACGACGTCGACGCGGCGCAGGGCGCCGTTTCCCGGCTGGTTGACGGCGGGCGTAAACGCATTGCTTTAATCAACCACGATCTCAGCTATCGCTACTCGCGCCTGCGCGAGCGCGGCTATAAAAGCGTTCTGCACGTTCGCGAACTGGCGTATCAACAGGTGATCTACGCCAGCGATCTGAGCGCCGCGGCCGGTAAACAGGCGATGGAGACGCTGCTGGCGCAGGAAGAGCAGCCGGACGCGGTGTTTGCCGTCTCTGATTCGCTGGCGGCGGGCGCGCTGCGGGCTATCGCTCAGGCCGGAATGCGGGTGCCGGAAGATATTGCGGTGGTCGGTTTTGATGGCACCGAACTGGCTGAAGTGGTATCGCCGCAGCTGACCACCGTGGAACAGCCTTCGCGCGAGATTGGCCGTACGGCGGTCACGCTGCTGATGAAAAGAATCGACAATCCCGACGCCGCGGTCGAGCGGGTGATGATGGACTGGCGCGTTATTTCCCGCGCCAGTGCCTGAGGATATTACTGAGACACCGCGCCCGCCAGCGAACGAATGTCGTTACCGGTAGGGGACTGATGGATCCGCAGGCCGAATTCGTCAACCACGGCATAAACGTGATCGAATATATCCGCCTGAATGCTTTCATATTCCGCCCACACCACGGTGTTGGTGAAGCAGTAAATCTCAATCGGCAGGCCGCTGGCGTCCGGCGCCAGCTGGCGCACCATCAGCGTCATATCTTTGCGGATGCGCGGATGATTACGCAAATACTCCTGCAAATAGGCGCGGAAGGTGCCGATATTGGTCATCCTGCGCTGATTCAATATCGATTGATCGGCGGCGTTCTGCTGGTTCCACAGGCTGATTTCCTGATGACGTGAATCCATATACGGCTTCAGCAGTCTGGCCTGAATTAAGCGCTGCTGCTCCTGTTCATCAAGAAAATGAATGCTGGTGGTATCGATATTCAGGCTGCGCTTAATGCGGCGACCGCCGGATGCCGACATACCGCTCCAGTTTTTAAACGAGTCGGAAACCAGCGACCAGGTTGGAATGGTGGTGATGGTGTTATCCCAGTTGCGCACCTTCACCGTGGTCAGGCCGATGTCAATCACCGCGCCGTCGGCGCCATATTTTGGCATCTCCAGCCAGTCGCCGAGCTTGAGCATATCGTTGGCGGAGAGCTGAATTCCCGCCACCAGGCCAAGAATAGGATCTTTGAATACCAGCATCAGTACCGCGGCCATCGCGCCGAGTCCGCTAATCAGAATCGCCGGCGACTGGCCAATCAGTAAGGAGATAACCAGAATGCCGACAATAATCGCGCAGACCAGCTTAATACCCTGAAATATCCCTTTAAGCGGCAGCTGAGAAGCGGTGGCGAATTTCTGCGATAAATTGAACACCACATCCAGCAGCGAAAAGAAGGACAGCATCGCGTAGATCATCACCCACAGCTGCGCGCAGGTGGTGAGTATTTCCGCGGCCTCGCTGCCTTTTTGCAGCCACAACACCGCCTGCACGTTGACGATAATCCCCTGCAGGGTAAAGGCCAGACGATGAAACAGTTTGTTCTGGGTAATAATTTGCAGCCACAGGTGGCTGCTGGCCTGCGCCCGCTTTTCGAAGGTGCGCAGCACCACTTTGTGCAGAATAAGATGAACGACAATCGCCGTCAGAAAAATAATGCCGAAGATAATAATGAGTGAGGTGGTGGGGGTAATTTTGATGCCTAATGCGGCGATTTGCGATATGAATTCCTGCATAACGTCTCCTTTACATCCAGCGGTTATCATGACCGCTGGATGTCTATTATGCAAATCGCAGGTTACGCCGTTGTGAATTATGGGGTCGCTACCGCCGGACGGACGTTAAGGTGATGGCGTAGCCACAGCGCGATGGCGCCCAGTACCAGCATCATCACCACTTCCACCGCCAGGAAATCGATCAGTGCCCGCGGATAGTCGCCGCCGCTGCGCTGGGCAAGGGTTAAGAATAGCGACCCGAGAATTGCCGGGCCCAGGCCCAGCGTCGCCTGCTGCAGAGTGCTGAGAATCGCGCTCCCGGCCCCGGCGTCGCAGGCGCTGATATCGCGCATCCCGATACGGTAAAAGCTGTTGACGATCAGCGCCTGCCCGTAGCCGATAAGCGCCGTGGAGGGGACCAGCGCCAGGGTGGTGGTGTGGATACCAAGGCGATAAAAGGTCGCGCTCAGCAGCAGCAGGCCGACAATCTGCACCGACAGGCCGGTCAGCAAAATGCGCCCCATGCTGTAGCGGGCAATCAGCTTCGGCGCGTACAGCGCGGAGATGAAGTAGGCCACGCCGAGCGCGATAAAGCTGTTGCCGGACTGCCACGGCGCCATCCCCAGACCGGCCTGCATGGTCAGCGCCATGCAGAACATAAACCCGGACCAGGCGCTGAAAAAGAGCAGGGCGATGGCCATGCCAAAGCGAATGCTGGTGAGCTTCAGCAGGCGAGGCGGCAATAGCGGCTGCTCGCCGCGCTGCTGTTTGCTCAGCGCGCTGGCCCGCATCCAGACCAGCAGCGGCAGCACCGCAGCTAACATCAGCTGCAGCGTCCACGGCCAGTGCAGCTCCGGCCCCAGCGCCATCGGAAACAGCAGGCAGCAGAGGATTAGCGCAAGGCTGAAGGTGCCCTGCCAGTCGATGCGCGAATGCGCTTCGCGCCGGGTCTCCGGAACGTATCGCGGGCTAAAGGCCAGCACCAGCAGGCAGATCGGCACGTTAATAAAGAAGGCATTTCGCCAGCCTAAACCGGCGATATCCGCCGAGACCAGCCAGCCGCCGCCCATCTGACCGACGATAAAGGCGATTCCGCCAATGCCGCCGTAGAGGCTGATGGCCCGGGCGTGGGCGGTGCCTTTGAGGGTGATATGCAGCGTAGCGAGAATCTGCGGCACGATCAGGGCCGCGCCGGCGCCCTGGACCGCGCGCGCCGCCAGCAGCGTGGAGATGGAGTTCGCCATCCCGCACAGCAGGGAGGCGACGCCAAAAATCGCCACGCCCCACATAAACAGACGGCGGCGGCCATAGTTATCGCCAAGCTTGCTGCCCATCGCCAGGCAAACGGCAAAGGCGACGCCGTACAGCGCGACGATCAGCTCCAGCTGGGTGGCGCTGGCGTTCAGCGACTGGGTGATGGAGTCCAGCGCGACGTTGGCGATCGAGGTGTCGATCAGCGGCAGCATCTGGCCGGTCAACAGAAGGAATAAACCGGCGCGGCCGGGTGAAACAGCAGACGAATTCATCGGATCTCTCCATTGCGTCATTCAGCGGATGGCCGTAGCATCACCGATAAATTAAACGGGTACCAGTTCCTGCTTATACTGGTATTGGCACTACCATGCTGGAGGTTTTATGACGACCATGCCGCAACGTGAATCGACGATCGCCGCGCCCGATGACGGCCGTAAACAGCTGGGGGCGTTTCTGCGCGCCCGGCGTGAGAGCCTCGATCCGCAGCGCCTGGGGTTACCTCGCGTCGGCCGGCGGCGCACGCCGGGCCTGCGGCGGGAAGAGGTGGCGATGCTGGCGGAGGTCGGAGTCACCTGGTACACCTGGCTTGAGCAGGGGCGGGAAGTGAATCCGTCCGAGGCCGTGCTGGTGTCGGTGGCGAACGCGCTGCAGTGCAGCCCGCTGGAGACCCGACATCTGTTTGTCCTGGCCGGACTGACGCCGCCGGAAGCCGCGCAGGTCACGGTATGCGAAGGCATCAGCCCGGGCACCCGGCGGATGCTCGATAGCCTGATGCCGCAGCCCGCCAGTATTCAGAAGCCGAGCTTTGATATTGTGGCCTGGAACGACAGCTTCTGCCGCCTGATGGGCATCGATTTCGCCACCATTCCGGAAGAGGATCGCAACTGCATTTATCTGTATCTGACCAATGAAACCTGGCGCAGCCGCATCGAGAATCGCGACGTGCTGGCGACGTTTGTCTCCTATTTCCGCGCGGCGATGGCGGAGCACCGCGGCGATCCGCTGTGGGAGAATAAGCTGGCGCGCTTTTTCGCCGCGTCGGCGGAGTTCGAGGCGCTCTGGCATCAGCGCTATGAGGTGCGCGGGGTGGAGAATCAGGTGAAACACTTTAACCATCCGCAGCTCGGACGCTTCAGCCTGCAGCAGATGTACTGGTACTCGGCCCCGCGCAACGGTTCGCGCCTGCTGGTCTATTTGCCGATGGATGAAACGGGCGAGCGGGCGCTGGCGTGGCTGCACACACACTAACGGAATGCTTATGAACGTGACCCGAAAAGAGCAGCGCATTATTCAGCGTACGCTCAACGCCTGGCGGTCATTGGCCGCTATGCGGAGCGCATCTGGCACGTGGAGGTATCCTGGCTGCAAAATACTGCGGGCTATCCCCGGGGGCGGCGCTTGACGCGCCTTACCCGGGCTACGGGTTCCCACAGTGTGTAATTTTGTAGCCCGGATAAGGCGACAGCCGCAATCCGGGGATCATCCTGACGTAAAAGAAAAGCAGAGAATTAAATCTCGGTAATGGTCGTCGACTGCGGCAGGCGTGATTTCGGCAGCGTAGCGTTGAAGTCTTCGACGCTATGATGGCCGACCGGCACCACCACCAGGCTGGTGTAGCCCTGGGCTTTCAGGTCGAATTCGGCATCGAGAATCGCGAAATCGACGCCTTCAATCGGCACTGCGTCCAGGCCCATTGCCGCCACGCCCAGCAGGAAGTTGCCGACGTTGAGATAAACCTGCTTCGCCATCCACTGATCGTCGTCGTGCAGCTCTTTGCGGTGCATATCGGCAAAGAAGGTGCGGCCTTTATGGTTCGCGGCTTTGGCGTCGGCGTTTGCGAAGCGGCCATCGGCCTCTTCCTGGTTCACCACGCGCTCAAGCCAGGCGTCGTCCATTGCGGTTTTGGCGCAGAACACCACCACGTGGGAGGCATCGAGAATTTTACGTTCGTTAAACACGTAGGTGCCGCTCGCCGCTTTGGCAACGCGCGCTTTGCCTTCATCGCTGCTGGCAACGATAAAGTGCCACGGCTGGGAGTTGGTGCTTGACGGGCTGTACTGCAGCAGCGTTTTCAGGTTTTCCGCCTGCTCGGCAGTTAGCTTTTTGGTGGCGTCAAATGCCTTGGTGGAGTAGCGCTTTAAGGCAACCGATACGATATCCATACTCTTCCTCACTGTTTACAACCCCTTGCGGGTGCGTTTCGTGAAGGAAGAGTACAGCGATGGCGGGCAAATGATAAGGGGCAAAAATGCGATAACACTTATCGCGCAGCGCTGAAAATCACCCCGGACGTAGGCGCTGCTGCTCTTTTTTGCTGAGTTTATCGACGATCAGATTCCACGAATCATCGATCAGCTCCGCTAGTAACTCGACGCTGATGTCCTCGCCGGGAACCACGGTGATCCAGTGCTTTTTGTTCATGTGATAGCCGGGCTCGATGCTGCGGTAAATGGCCTGATGAAGCAGCGATTTTTGCGGATCGCACTTCAGGTTGACCAGCGCGCGGCCGCGTACCGTCGCGGTGAGCATAAAAATCTTCCCGCCGACTTTAAACACATCGTACTCCGGGCCAAACGGCCAGCAGTGCTCGGTAAAGGGGAGCTCCAGCGCGATACGATGCGCGTTGTCATGCAGCGAGCGGTGATCCATCAGCTATTGTCCTCGGCAAGGGCCTGCCACATGGCTTCAAAGCCCAGCTCGACAAAACGGACGGCGCGCTCCGGCTCGTGGCTGGCGTATTCAATGGTGGTTTCGGCCAGCGAAAGAAACAACGCATCGCCGAAGGTACGGTACTCGTCGGATTGAAAAACGGGTTTGATTGAGCGCTGGCACAGTTCATTGAGCTCGGGAAACATCTCCTGGACGCGGTTGCGGGTTTCGTCGGTGATCCGTTCACTCAGCGCCATCCGGCGAATCGCTTTATGCTCCATGGGGTTACGCACGCCCCAGCCGATATAGCTATTCCAGATATTGCGCGTGTTCTCTTTTGGCCGGGTCTCGTTCGGGTTGAGACCCGCTATCATTGTCTGAACCAGGTCTGCTTTTATGGTCAGATAAAGCTCGTTGAGCAAATCGTCCTTGGTGGCAAAGTAGCGAAACAGCGTACCCTCGGCAACCCCGGCGCTGCGGGCGATGGCGGAGGTTGAGGCGGCGATTCCCGATTGGGCAAAGGCGGCGGTTGCTGCCTCCAGTAACGCTTGCTTTTTATCTTCACTCTTAGGACGAGCCACTACACTTTACCTCACTCATAATAAAACCACGATCTAAGCACGCCCGGCATGGGCGCTGCAACGCTGTCTGTCAAAATTTGAAAATCGTCTTGACGACTTTCAGCTTCTTCCTAATAATGAGTGCTTACTCACTCATAATCAAGCCTTATAACAAAAACCTCCAGGAAGGGGGATTTCGCCAGGTCAGGATATGAACCGTGTCACTTTCAGCGTGGTCGCCATCATGTTATTAGCGTCAGCAACAACTTTGCCGTTTGTGTTAAATGCCGGATTTGGTCAGGCGCCGCAGGGCGCGCAGCTCAGCCTGGTGGAGCAGTCGCCGCACTATCACGACGGTCAGTTTCACAATCAGCTTCCGACGCCTGGCTTTACCGGGCAAAAAAATATGCTGGCCGTGTGGTGGGAGTTTCTGGTCGCCAAACGTGAAAATGCCAGACCGGCCCAGCCGCTGCCGCTGGTGAACACCGATCTGGCCAGCCTGCCGTCAGGGCAGGACGTGATGGTCTGGCTCGGTCACTCCTCCTGGTACCTGCAGCTGGCGGGCAAACGCATCCTGATCGATCCCGTATTTAGCAACTATGCCGCACCGTTTTCGTTTATTAATAAGGCCTTTGCCGGGGATTACCCGTGGCACGCTGAGGGCATGCCGGATATCGACCTGCTGATTATCTCGCACGATCATTACGACCACCTCGATTACGCCACCATCAAAGCTCTGATGCCGAAGGTCAAGCGCGTGGTGACGCCGCTGGGCGTGGGGTCGCACCTGCGCTACTGGGGAATGGAGAGCGCGATCATCAGCGAGGCGGACTGGAATCAGTCGCTGCAGGTGAGCGATGAACTGACGGTACACGTCCTGCCCGCGCGCCACTTTTCCGGCCGCGGCCTCAAGCGCAACCAGACCCTGTGGGCCAGCTTTATGTTCGTTACCCCGCAGCAGAAAATTTACTACAGCGGCGACAGCGGCTACGGCCCGCACTTTAAAGCCATCGGCGAACAGTTTGGCGAAGTGGATTTGGCGATCATGGAAAACGGTCAGTATGACCAGGACTGGAAGTACATCCACATGATGCCGGAAGAGACGGCGCAAGCCGCTGACGATGTTCATGCACGCGCGGTGCTGCCGGGTCACGCCGGGCGCTTCGTGCTGGCAAAACACACATGGGACGATCCGTATAAAAGGCTGGCGGAGGCCAGCACAGGGCGACCGTGGCGACTGCTGACGCCAATGTTGGGTGAGCCGGTTTGGGTCGCTGATAAAACGCAATCATTTAACGCCTGGTGGCGCTAACGATGAGAGTGGTTCAGGAGGAGAGAGGACATATGACTATTTCCGCTCAGGTCATTGATACTATCGTCGAGTGGATTGATGATAATTTGCATCAGCCGCTACGTATTGACGATATTGCGCGCCACGCCGGTTATTCGAAGTGGCATTTGCAACGACTGTTTTTACAGTATAAAGGGGAGAGTCTTGGGCGCTATATCCGCGAGCGTAAGCTGCTGCTGGCGGCCCGCGATCTGCGCGATACCGATCAGCGGGTCTACGATATTTGCCTGAAATACGGTTTTGACTCGCAGCAAACCTTTACCCGCATCTTCACCCGCACGTTTAATCAGCCGCCGGGTGCCTACCGTAAAGAAAATCACAGCCGCGCGCACTGAAAAGCGTCCGCCGGGGGAAGACCGGCGGACGCTTTTTTACCAGGCTCACGTCGTCAGGCCGAGAGAGACAGAATTCAGCAACCGCTGCTGGCATTTCGATATGACGCGTTTAAAGAGCGCAGATAACGCCCTTACAGTCTGAAATATGAGGGGTTAACGGTACGAATAATCGCCCGGTTCTTCAGGACGGCGTGGAACAATGTCGTACTTAAGCTGGTTATCTTATTGAAGAAATTGTTGTCTATTGATGACAACTCACTTATCTTTTATTTCTAATGTTAATTATCATTCTTTAATATTAATTAATCATTTATATTAATGATTAAATTTCATTTGCATCACTGAGTGAAAGTCGTGATATTTTCATTTTCAACGTACTGGCAAATAATGTTTAACTATTTATAGGTGTGCAATATTATGACTGATTATAATTCCCAGACATCGTATATTAAGTCTTATGATGTCACTACCTTTGCTTCCCCCAGCAATACTTCGCCTTATGAAGATATTGGAAAAATAATGTCTGAGATCCAGGATGACATTATATTACAGCAACAGACAAATCAGGATGATAAAGGTTTGCGTCCTGGCGCAACTATTTTTATTCCAGCAGGGCGTTATCGGTTACAAACCACTTTTGTTATCACCATTAACTACCTGGTAATACAAGGGGCGGGCCATGGATGGATGAGCCAGGCAAGTCGGGATGCTCCGGATACAGATAGCAGTGGATGGCTTGAAACAGCCCCTGGAGCCAGCTTTATTGAGCTGGATACCAGTTCAACTCTGACGGCAATCAAAATTGAACGAGATGATTTTGCTACCACTGGGCGAATATCAGGCGTTGAGCTGCGTGATTTTTGTATCGGTCTGGTGGTTGCCACGAATCCCTACAATACAAGCGGTACAAAAGGGATCGATATCGCGAGCGATAGCGATTCATTACGGATTGAAGGCATGGGGTTCAGCCTTCTTGAGGAGGCTATGGTGGTCAGAAATGCTGACTCTATTTCAATCACTAATAATTTTATCGGTGAATGTGCTAATTGTATTACAATGACATCCAGCTCCATTGTTGCGAAAATAACCAATAACTTCTTTGGCAACTCTCCTGGCGGCTATTCAATTTCTATTGAAAATGGAGACCGTCATCAGATTACCGGCAACACGTTTTTCTGGAACCCTCAAATAGTACTCCTGAATACTCATCACACCAATATTTCGGCTAATAAGTTTCAAGGGAGCTGGCCGGGAACGATTGTAATGCTGAGTCCATGTGATGAAAACCTAGTATCTTCAAACATGTTCATTCGTGTTGATACAGAAACGGCCAGTGCAGATGTCGGAGGTACTATCTATGATGACCTGATGGGAATCGTTCACATTAGTGGTAATAATAACAGCATCACTTCAAATATGTTTAGTATAACTTTTTCGGATGTCTCGAACATTAGGCCCGCGGGAGCCGATCCCGTAGCGATACTCGTTACTGATGATAGTGACAATACGCTTCTCTCTTCTAACCACCTTGCCTACAGCGATAATATCAGTGTTAAGATTGTCCTTGATTCTTCCTCGCGCAATTCGAGAGTTTTTCAAACTGCATTGTATGAGGAGTTTCTACCGTCTGCTGGCGCCACTTACATCTTCCTGGGTTCCGATGGTAAGGACATGAATGGAAACGTTATTATCCCGGCACAAACAGCATAACAGTTAGCCCTTAAGAAGACATTCTTTTGAATAACACATCATCGCAAAAGTCAGGTCCTCAGGGGCCTGACGCAATTAGCCTTATCTCCCAATAAAATCTAAGCATTTTCATTGTGGTTTTCTAGTTAACTATATGTTTTATTTGTCTATTTATACGGTTTTTTTTCTGACCTCAATGCCTTTTTTATGGATTGTACACGTGTACATTTTGTGTTATCGATCACATCTCTTTAATTTACTGCCTTAACGTCGGTCAAACGAGATTTTAATCACATTTATGCCTGAGTTTAGTCACTAACATTCAAACCAACGCAAATGTACACGTGTACATTTAAATTAAACTGACAATCGGAGGGTATCATGGCTCAACAATATGGTGGTTTTTTACAAAGTCTGGCAACGGTTCGGGATGCAAAAACGGGGCGTCTTTCAAGCTGGGATCAAAGCGGTAAGAATCAGGATTATTGGCTAATTGGTCCCGGGGAAAGCGTAACGCTAGCAGATATTCAAGGGGCTGGCTGTATCACCCATATCTGGATGACGCAATTTTGTCGCCGCGTGCTGGGGGCGAGTGTTATTGATCCCAAAATGGGCCAATGGATTGCGCCAGTCAATGAAATTCACAATGCGTTGGGCGTGTGTTGGGAAGTGGCCGATCCCCATTATTACCGCAAAGTGCTAATTAAAATGTACTGGGACAATGCTGAAGAACCGAGTGTGGTTGTGCCCCTGGGGGACTTTTTCTGTATTGGTCACTCCATGCCCGGTAATATTAATACCCTCCCGATTAATATTTCTACCAAGCCTGAAGAACGCTATAAGTTTGGCGGCAGCGCGGCACTGAACTGTTTCTTTCCAATGCCGTTTAACACGCGCGCCGTCATCGAAATTGAAAATCAGAATGATATTCCCTATGGGCAGTATTTTTACATCGATTATGAAATGTATGCTGAAGAACACAAGGATGATATCGCGTATTTTCATGCTAACTGGAAGCGCGCTAACCCATGCAATGGCTGGGGACCCGAGCTGCAAACCAATAGCCCGGAAGTCAATATCTCAACTTTGAGCGCTGAAGGGAACTATGAAGTGCTTAATGTTGAAGGCGAGGGGCATTATGTCGGCTGTAATTTATCGGTCGCTCATTTCCAGGGAAGCTGGTGGGGGGAGGGTGACGACATGATATTTGTCGATGATGATACATGGCCGCCGAGTATACACGGTACCGGCACGGAAGATTACTTTAATCACGCCTGGGGGATGCAGGATAACGCGGGTTTATATAATGGAACAGCATTACACGAAAGCATCGTTCCCGGCTTCCAGACAAGCTATAAATTTCATATTACCGATCCTGTACATTTCAAGAAACGCATTCGCGTAACAATTGAGCATGGTCACGCCAACCATCTTTGTGATGACTGGGCCTCTACGGCTTACTGGTATCAAAAAAAGCCAGGCGCTGTCACTATCCAGCCTTTAGATGAACGTATTCCTACGACCCCTGGCGATATTGAACGTCGGGGTATTGGTAAATCAACGTGCGAATTGACCGCAGAGCAGCAAATGCAGAAGGACACGGCTAAATGGCGCTTCGAAGAATTTATGAAAACCCGACAAATTGAAATCGAAGCCAAATTAAAAGCCACCCGAGAAAAAGAAGCCGGCAATAAGAAGCACGCGCAATTTATCGCACGCAAGGTGAAGTAATTTATTAATTCGTATCGGCCAGTGGCTGAACTGGCCGAGCTTACCTACAGGTCATCAATATGAAAAGTTTCTCAATACCCTCTGCTGAAGGCATCACGATTGAATTTTGGCTGCGCCAAAAGAAAAATAATGAACCGCTACCTCTATTAGTTATTAAAAGTGATAATCAACTGCTATATAAAATCCAGGAAGGGGCTGGTTTTTTTAATTATTATCATTATACCCACCATCAAAAGGGGGAGTTAACCTTAAGCTATGATGAAGACAGGGCAGAGATATCCCTTTTTTATTACTATGATAAAACTAACGTCTATCATCAAGGCGTTATTTACCTTATTGATAATGGCACCGGTCTGCAATGCTACCCAAAATCAAAGCTGAAAGAGTGGTATACGCAAGAAACATTCAGACCTCAACTGCATTTTTCACCTTTTCAGGCATGGATGAATGATCCAAATGGTTTGTGTAAGATAGATGACACTTATCATATGTTCTACCAGTTCAATCCAAACAGTACCGAGTGGGGCCCGATGCACTGGGGGCATGCCATCAGTAACGATTTGATTTCCTGGACGCATTTGCCGGTATTTAACCATCCCGAACATCCCCTGGCTTCTCTGGGGGCAACCGGTGGGGCTTTCTCCGGTACGACCTTTATCAATAACGAAGGCGAGGCGGAAATTTTCTATACGGAACGTCTCCCGGCCTACGATCTCTATAAGGATTATATTGAAGTACAGAAGAAGGCCGCAATTGATCGCTATGGTATTAAAGCAACGCATATCCAGACTATTCTGGAGAAAAAAATAGAATTAGTCGGCTGTGATATTCGCGATCCTAAAGTTTGGTTTGATAGCGAAACGCAGTGCTATCGAATGATCCTCGGCTCCGTTTATGACGGGAACCCGTCCGTGCTTCAATTTGTCTCACGGGACAGTGAGGAATGGGCGTTTGAAAATGTCCTGTATACGGCGCCGGGATATTTTGCTGAAAATAAAGGCCGTTGCGTTGAATGTCCGGATTTTTTCCAGCTGGGCGCTAAATGGGTACTGACTATCGGTATTGTCGGTTACCAGGAGCCAGAGACAAAGCGTCACAATCTTCTGTACGCCATTATTGGCACATTTGACAACGGCGTTTTCACTGCGGAAAGCGAGATGCAAGTGCTGGACTTCGCGACGGAGTATTATGCATTACAAACGTTCAAGGACGGCCAGCGCCAGGTTGGTATTGCATGGCTATTTAATTGGGCAATGAAAAAGCCAATTAAATCATCATATAACGGTGAAATGTCTATTCCAAAAGAAATCTTCATTAACGCCAACAATAAAGTCGCTATGCGCCCCGTTAACGAACTTGAAAAATACGTTGACGAATATTGTGACGTCAAATTGAAAGCCGGTGAGGACCATCGTATCAACAAGGGAAAATCATTAAGGATCCGCTTAGAGCAGGGTTTACAGCCGAACGAAGACCTCATATTGGCCGGAGATAAGGGGGAATGGCTGGCGATTTCATACCGCGATGGCTATGTGAGCATAGAAGAAACCGTCGTGAGTGAAGCGCAATACCGGGCTCGCGCAGCAGAGATAAAAAATCTCGAGATTATTTTTGATGCGGGAATTGTCGAGCTGTTTATCAATGATGGTGAAATCTGCGCAACGAAACGCAGTTATAAACTATCACACTGTAAGCAATTAAAAGTGAATACTCTTCGCGAAAAAAACATACGAATCGAAACCTTACATACAAGCTGGTAAAGCCTGGAGGATTGAAAAATGAATACCACAAGCCAAGAACGGATGTCCGTGCGTGAGCACGTGGCATACGGCTCCGGAGATATGGCCTTAAGTGTTTCAATTATTTCCGCCTCTCTCCTTATTTATACTTTTATGATCAGCGTGGTAGGGCTAACGCCGATTGATGCGGGATGGGTACTCCTCGCCGTGCGTTTGATCGATGCCATTACCGATCCTGTGATGGGGTGGTTGTCAGGTAAGGTGAAAACTCGCTGGGGCCGCTATCGTCACTGGATCGCTATCTGTTCAATTCCCTTTGGTATTTCCCTCTTTATGTTGTTCACCGTGGTTGGTGAAAGTTACAGTGCCAGGCTGGGGTGGACAACAGGGGCATATATTTTAAATAGCATTATGTTTACCATGATTGCGATCCCCTATATTTCTCTTGTCGGGGTAATGACCAACGACCCTGCTGAACGCCTGAAGGCGAATACGTTTCGTTTCCCGATGGCGAAAGCCGCCACCATTATTGTGACCACCTTTGTACCATACTATGTGACTTCTAAAGGCGCTGCCGAGGCTGGAAATGCCTATGCCCTGGCCTTTTTGGTCTTAGGGATTGCCAGCATCATTGTTCTTATGTTTTGTGCTTTTTATGTTAAAGAGCGGGTTGAAATTAATAGTCCCAACAATGTTTCAACGAAGAAGCAAATTCTATCATTAATGAAAAATGACCAATGGTTGATTCTCTGTATTACTATGGTCCTGCTACTGATTGCTTTCGCCACGCGTGGTAACATTGCCTTCATTTATGGCACTGAATTTGCAAAAGCCGCAGGTGGATGGGAAATCGGTATCTTCATGGGGATGTGGTCTGCCGGCGGTATCGCTGGTGCGTTGATATCTAAATGGTTAACGGATCGCTATAATAAGCTGGCCGTATTCCGCTGGTCTCTTTATTTGTCCGCGTTAATGGCCGTTGCCATGTATTTTATCGTCGGTATCGGTGATTTATATTTGGCAATCCTCTTCTATTTCCTGTGTTGCGCCGTCTCGGAGATTAACTCGCCTATTTTATGGGCCTCTATCGCTGAGGTGGGTTTTTATGGTGAAATTAAAACTGGGGTGAATACCTCAGGCTTATCGATTGGCTTTATCTCGTTTAGCCAAAAGCTGGGAATGAGTATTTCTGGCCCTATTACGGGCTATACCCTGACCTGGATTGGATATGAAGCGGGAGCTAAATTATCTATGGAAACATTGCTGGGGCTATCGATGGCGGTAACATTTATTCCTGCCATTTTCTTTTTGATAGCCAGTTTTGTATTTAAACGCTATTTTATTGATAATGAATATTTCAGGGAGATGATCGTTAGCAATAAATTACCCACTGATAAGCTATCTCGTGAAAAAGATCGGATAGTAGATTGTTAATGATTTTTTGCTTAAGCATTCAGGTACTAGATTTTGCCGTATCTGGTACCCCGATAACAATTGTTCCGATATCTCCGTAGTGGAAAACGAACATCTTAAAGAGTATAGTAATATTAGGATCGCGGTACTCTTCAAGGCTCACCGATTGCTGCTGAGCGGTGGCAAGCAGATAAGGACCCCGTTGATGATTGGACAAATATCGGAGAGAAAGGTGCGGGTTGGTATTTTTGAGAATAGTTGTGACCCATGTCTGATTTATTTAACGACACACGTTATTGATTGAGAGGGTAGATGGAAATGGTCACAATCAAAGATATAGCGTTGGCATTGGGTATTTCACACGTCACCGTATCAAGAGCGCTTAATAACCCTGAAAAAGTTCAAGCCAAAACCAGAGAGAAGATTTTGGCCAAGGCCAAAGAGCTGCACTATGTCCCCAATGCGGCGGCAAGGGACATGAAAAAATCCCGGCTACCGGTTATTGGCGTTATCTCATTAAATATGGGAAGAAGTAGCTATGGTAGTGAAATGCTGGGTTCGATCAGTGAAAAAGCTAAGGAAACCAACTATCAGTTAATTTTTATCCATGTTGAAGATTCCTCTCCCACCGAACTGGACCTTAATTTTCTTAGAGAGAAACGAATATCAGGTCTTATTTACCTTTCGCTTGATCCTTGTGAAATTGAGTATCAGTCAATATTTGATGAGGTCAAGACCGTGTTTGTTAACTGTCATTGTGCGCGCGGTAATTATTCTAGCGTGCAGGCTGATAACGAGCAAGGATTGTATAATATTGCTAATCTGGTCTTTCATCGCCCATGGTTTACCCGCAGCCTTTTTATTAATTTTGATGAAAGTTATCACGCCGCGGTTAAGCGCAAACAGGGATATATAAAGGCGCTTAATGATAATCACATTGCGTTTTCTGCTGATGATTATTTTGTTGTTCCGGTTAGCTATGATTATGATTTCACAGTATTAGATAATGATATTCTTGGCGCTATTCAGCGTGGCGTTAATGTCATCTTTTGCGGTCGTGACGAAATTGCGCTGGAAGTATACTTTTCTTTGCAACGGCTGGGGTTTTCTATTCCCCAGGACGTTTCGGTGATCGGTTTTGATAACCAGAGTATTATTTCGCAGAGAGTCTATCCTAAGCTTACTACGGTAGAGTTACCTTACCGAAATATGGTATTAAAAGGTTATGATTTAATCGTTTCGGAAGATTCACACACCATCTGTAATGTAGCGATTAGTTGTGATCCGATCATTCGGGGTTCGTTAAAGTAGGTGGCGGGTATGAGTACAAATAAAGCGGCTTGCGCAGGCGCTTTAGCTATTTATACCCTAAAAACTTGAAAGTATGACGGGTATATTCCGATCAAAGCAGAGACCGGCTACGTGGACTCTGCTTGCAGAGCCCATCCTGAATCTCTCTTTGTAGGCACTGACCTGGTGACTCAGGGAAGCCTGAAGCACGTGCACCTCATAGTCAGGGGTCTGTGAAAACCGCAGGCTTCTTCGGCCAGCGGCTCTTACCCTTAACTGCGCTGCGGCTATTGCGAAAACGCGTGAAGCGATAATTTACCGGCCCCGATGACGCCGCCTGGTGAGAAGGCCAGGTCAACGGCATGCGCGACCTGACCGGCTTAGCGCTCAAGGGAAAACCAGCGACGCCAGACCCAGCGCAGCAGCAGATACTCGATGGCGCCCAGCGCTAAAAACCACAGGCAAAAGATCAGGGTATAAAGCTGGTTGAGATCCATCAGATGGAAGGTCGCCACCAGCTTCTGCGCCAGCGTCAGGCCCAGCGAGGGCGCCGGCAGCAGCAGGCAGGAGAGTAAAGCCAGCAGGAGAATGCCGGCGGCGCTCATGAGCGTTTCTAGCGGATGTTTCATTATTTGTTAATCATCAGTTAAAAACATATTGTCCGGTAAAAAGAGAATCAATGCAATATGGTTTCGTACGTTATTAAAATACGCATTAAGTATTATATTTAAACATCCGCTTTCTTTTTATGTTAATTATTTTAGTAATATTTGTGATTAAGTTAATTACATTGCAATGTAAATTAACGTCATTATTAAGCCAGCGCTTTTACAAAAGTATAGGTGCTATATCCCACCAGTGTAGCGATAATAATGGCCAGCAGGATGTACAGCACCAGACGGCGTCCGCGATAGATTCCAAACATAGTAGACCTCGTTTAGTTTTGGTTTATTAATATTCTGCAATAGTTGTTTTATAGAATTAACTTACCATAAATTTTGTATTGGCGAGAGAGTAAATATTGCGCAAGCTCAAATTATCTCCCGCCTGTTTGAAATTTTTCTCATTGGCCCGGAATGATTCCAGGCTTTCCGCCTCACGGAATTTTAAGGGAGATATATTTTGACCAAAACGATCAAAACTAATAATACCACCCCCTCAGGGGATGTCGCGCCACGCCGCGCATATCAGCAGACGGTTGATGCGGTGCTGGCGCAGAAAAAAAGCCACGTCGACGGCCTCAGCGCCGCCGAGGCCGCCGAGCGTTTGAAGACCTTCGGCCCCAACGCCTTGCCGGAGAAAAAAGGCAAGCCGGCCTGGCTGCGCTTCCTTGCCCATTTTAACGACGTCCTGATTTTTGTCCTGCTGGCCGCCGCCGCGCTCACCGCGGTCATGGGCCACTGGGTCGATACGCTCGTCATCCTTGGCGTCACGGTGATCAACGCCCTGATCGGCCATATCCAGGAGAGCAACGCCGAAAAATCGCTGCAGGGCATCCGCAATATGCTCTCCAGCGACGCGCGCGTGCAGCGCAGCGGCAAGCATGAAACCATCCCGACCCGCGACCTGGTGCCGGGCGATATCGTGATACTGCGCGCGGGTGACCGCGTACCTGCCGATATGCGCCTGATTGAGAGCCATAATCTGCGGGTCGAAGAGGCGATTCTGACCGGCGAGTCGACGGTGGTGGATAAAACCACCGACGCGCTGGAAGGCGAACTGCCGCTGGGCGACCGTACCAATATGCTCTTCTCCGGCACCACCATCAGCGCCGGCGGCGGCGTTGGCGTGGTGACCGCAACCGGTCAGGAGACCGAACTCGGCCACATCAACCAGATGATGGCGGGCATCGAGAAGCACCGCACGCCGCTGCTGGTGCAGATGGATAAGCTCGGTAAAGCGATTTTCGTTATCATCCTGGCGATGATGGCCGCGCTGTTCGTCTTCAGCCTCGCGCTGCGCGACATTCCTCTCGGCGAGCTGCTGCTCTCCCTGATTAGCCTGGCGGTGGCCGCCGTGCCGGAAGGCTTACCGGCGATTATCTCGATTATTCTCTCTCTGGGCGTACAGGCGATGGCGCGTCAGCGGGCGATTATCCGCAAGCTGCCGACGGTGGAAACTCTGGGCGCCATGACCGTGGTGTGCTCGGATAAAACCGGTACCCTGACGATGAACGAGATGACCGTCAAAGCGATCATCACCGCCGACTGCTGCTACCGCGTCGAAGGCGACAGCTACGAGCCTCAGGGTAACATCTGTCTGGAAGGCAGCAACGAGCCGGTGCAGATTAAACCGGGCAGCGTGCTGGAAACCTATCTGCGCACCATCGACCTGTGTAACGACAGCCAGATGATTCAGGACGAGCGCGGCCTGTGGGGCATTACCGGCGGGCCGACCGAAGGGGCGCTGAAGGTACTGGCGGCGAAAGCGCAGCTTGCGCCCGTCGATGCCCGCCTGGTCGCGAAAATCCCGTTCGACTCGCAGTACAAGTACATGGCGACCCACCAGAAAATGGGCGACGTCGAGCAGGTGCTGATTACCGGCGCGCCGGACGTGATTTTTGCCCTGTGCCGCCATCAGTTGAGCAAGCAGGGGGCGGTGCCGTTCGAGCCGCAGTACTGGGAAGAGGAGATGGCGCGCTTTGCCCGCCAGGGCCTGCGTATGGTCGCCGCCGCCTACAAACCGGCGAACGTCGGCAGCACCACGCTGACCCACGACGATCTGCGCGAAGGACTGGTCTTCCTCGGCATTGCCGGAATGATGGACCCGCCGCGTCCGGAAGCGATTGACGCTATCCACGCCTGCCAGAACGCGGGGATCCGCGTGAAGATGATTACCGGCGACCACCCGCAGACGGCGATGAGCATTGGCCAGATGCTGGGGATCACCAACAGCAGCCAGGCGATGACCGGCTATCAGCTGGAGCACATGGACGACGCCGAGCTGGCGAAAGCCGCCGTTGAGTACGATATCTTTGCCCGTACCAGCCCGGAGCACAAGCTGCGCCTGGTGAAAGCGCTGCAGGATAACGGCGAAGTGGTTGGCATGACCGGCGACGGCGTCAACGACGCCCCGGCGCTGCGCCAGGCCGACGTCGGGATCGCCATGGGGATTAAAGGCACCGAGGTGACCAAAGAGGCCGCCGACATGGTCCTGACCGACGACAACTTTGCCACCATCGCCAGTTCGGTCAAAGAGGGGCGTCGGGTCTACGACAACCTGAAGAAGACCATTCTGTTCATCATGCCGACCAACCTGGCGCAGGGGCTGCTGATTATCATCGCCCTGCTGGCGGGGAACATCATTCCGCTGACGCCGGTGCTGATTCTGTGGATGAACATGGCCACCTCCGCGACGCTCTCCTTCGGCCTCGCGTTTGAAGCCGCCGAGCGCAACGCCATGAACCGGCCGCCGCGTAAAACCGGCCAGCACGTTATGGACGCCTTCGCCGTCTGGCGCGTCGCTTTCGTCGGCACCATGATCGCCGTCGCCGCCTTTATGCTTGAAGCCTGGCTGGCGCCGCGCGGCCACAGTCCGGAGTTTATCCGCACCGTCCTGCTGCAGATGCTGGTCACCGCACAGTGGGTCTACATGATTAACTGCCGCAGCAGCGACAGCTTCTCGCTGAACATGGGACTGCTGCGCAACAAAGGCATCTGGCTGGTGAGCGGCGTGCTGCTGCTGATGCAGCTGGTCATCATCTACGTACCGGTGATGCAGACGATGTTTGGCACCGAAGGGCTGCCGCTGCGCTACTGGTTCATCACGCTGGTCATCGGTATCGCGATGTTCCTGGTGGTGGAAGTTGAGAAGCGCCTGACCCGTCGTTTCCGCAAAGCCGCATAGCGTGTCTGACCCGCCCGGCGTCCCTTCTCCTGAGGGGGGAGGGACGCCGCATCGTCGTAAGGAATTCCCCATGAACAAGATTATCCGCTCCGCCCTGCTGGCCTGGGGCCTGGCAGGCTACGCGCTCGCCGCCGCCGCCGCGCCGGCCGTTCCGGTGCGCGTCGCCACCGTGGAACACGCGCCGCATGCCGGTGAACGGCAAATCTCCGGCCGCGTCGAGGCCATTCACTCCGTCGATATTCGCGCCCGCACCGAAGGAAAGATTGTGCAGCGCCACTTCCAGGATGGGCAGTACGTCAACCAGGGCGATCCGCTGTTTACGCTGGATGACGCCCAGCCGAAAGCCGCACTGGCGCTGGCCCAGGCTGAACTGAAAAGCGTGCAGGCTTCGCTACGCCAGGCCCAGCAGCAGCTGAGCCGCTACCAGCAGCTGAAAAATAACCACGCAATCAGCCGCAACGACGTAGACACCGCTCAGATGCAGCGCGATGTCTCCGCCGCCGCCGTCGAGCAGGCCCGGGCGCGCATTGCCGCCCAGCAGATTACGCTCGGCTATACCCGCATTACCTCGCCGGTCACCGGGCGCGTCGGCCATAGTCCTTTTCACGTCGGCGGGCTGGTGAATCCCGCCAGCGGCGTGCTGGTCGATGTGGTCCAGCTTGATCCCATTCGCGTGGCGTTCTCGCTGGATGAAACCGCCTTTTTCGCGAAAGCGGGACAGCACACGGATATCGCCGCGCTGAAGCAGGCGTGGCTGGCGCAGGTGGATGTCGATGGGCGGCGTGAAGACGGCGCCCTGACCTCCGTCGATAACCGTATTGATAGCCGCACCGCCAGCGTGGCGCTGCGCGCTGAGTTTGCCAACCCGCAGCACCGTCTGCTGCCGGGCGGCAACGTCACGGTTTTCTTCCGGCCGCAGCAGCTTAAGGAGAGCCCGATGATCCCGGCCTCTGCGCTACAGCAGGATGCGCTGGGCTTTTACTGCTGGGTACTGACGGCGGATAACACCGTGACGATGCGCCGTTTAGCGCCCGCCGGTCAGCATGGCCAGAGCTTCGTGGTGGCCGATGGTCTGAAAGCGGGGGTGCGCGTAGTGACGGAAGGCGCTCAGCGCCTGCGTGACGGCGCGGCCGTTCAGCTGCTGAGTGAATAAGGGAGAGGCGATGCTCACATTTTTTATCCGTCGCCCGCGCTTTGCGATGGTGATTGCGCTGCTGATGACCTTTGTCGGCGCGGTCTCGCTGAAGCTGATCCCGGTCGAGCAGTATCCGCAGATTACGCCGCCGGTCATCAACGTTAGCGCCAGCTGGCCGGGCGCCAGCGCGGCGGACGTGGCGGAAGCCATTGCCGCGCCGCTGGAGACCCAGCTCAACGGCGTCGATCATATGCTCTATATGGAGTCCACCAGTTCCGATGAGGGGACCTACAGCCTGAGCCTGACTTTTGCCGCCGGGACCGATGCCGATTTAGCCGCGATCGACGTGCAGAACCGCGTGTCGCAGGCGGTGGCGCAGCTGCCTGCCGACGTGCAGCAGAACGGCGTGCAGGTGCGTAAGCGGGCGACGAACCTGCTGATGGGCGTGAGTCTCTATTCGCCGCTCGGCACGCTATCGCCGCTGTTTGTCAGCAACTACGCCAGCACTCAGGTGCGCGAGGCGCTGGCGCGTCTACCCGGCGTCGGGGAAGTGCAGATGTTCGGCGCGCGCGACTACAGCATGCGCATCTGGCTGCGCCCCGACCGCATGAACGCGCTGAATATCACAACCGACGATATTGCCCAGGCGCTGCGCGAGCAGAACGTACAGGGCGCGGCGGGGCAGGTGGGGACGCCGCCGGTATTTAACGGCCAGCAGCAGACGCTGACCATCAACGGTATCGGGCGACTCAGCGACGCCGCCGGCTTCGGGCAAATTGTGGTTCGCAGCGGCGAACGCGGCCAGCTGGTACGCCTGTCTGATGTGGCGACCATTGAGCTGGGCGCGCGCAGCTACAGCTCCGGCGCGCAGCTCAACGGCAAAGATTCCGCCTATCTCGGTATCTATCCGACGCCCACCGCCAACGCCCTGCAGGTCGCCACCGCGGTGCGCGCTGAGCTGACCCGGCTGCACGCGCGTTTCCCGGCGGATCTCACCTGGGAAGTGAAGTTTGATACCACCCGCTTTGTGGCGGCGACGATCAAAGAGATAGGCGTGTCTCTGGCGCTGACCCTTATGGCGGTGGTGGTGGTGGTTTCGCTGTTCCTCCAGAGCTGGCGGGCGACGCTGATTGTCGCGCTGGCGATCCCGGTGTCGCTTATCGGCACCTTTGCCGTGCTTTATGCGCTGGGCTACAGCGCCAATACCCTGAGCCTGTTCGCGATTATTCTCGCCCTGACCATGGTGGTGGATGACGCCATCGTGGTGGTGGAGAGCGTGGAAACGAAAATGGCGGAGGGGCTGGATCGCGGCGCCGCGACCGCCGAGGCGCTGCGGCAAATCGCCGGGCCGGTGATCGCCACAACTCTGGTGCTGCTGGCGGTGTTTGTGCCGGTAGCGATGCTGCCGGGGATCGTCGGCGAGCTGTATCGCCAGTTTGCGGTGACCTTATCGACGGCGGTGACGCTGTCGAGCGTGGTGGCGCTGACCCTGACGCCCGCGCTGTGCGCGCTGCTGCTGCGTCCGCGGCCGCAGCAGCCAGCCGCCATCTGGCGCGGTTTTAACCGCGGTCTGGATACGGTGCGCGATGGTTACGGGCGTCTGGTCGGGAGGATGAATCGTCGCCCCTGGCTGGCGCTGGCGGCGACGATGGCGGCGGCCGGGGTGGTGGTGTTTAGCTTTATCACCATGCCAAAGGGTTTTCTGCCGCAGGAAGATCAGGGCTACTTCTTTGCCAGCGTGCAACTGCCTGAAGCCGCCTCGCTGGAGCGTACCGAAGCGGTGATGGCCCAGGCGCGCGAGCTGCTGTTGTTGAATCCGGCGGTTGAGGATGTGATTCAGGTCTCCGGTTTTAATATTCTCAACGGTACCAGCGCTTCAAACGGCGGATTTATCTCGGTGATGCTGAAGGACTGGCACCAGCGGCCGCCGCTGGAGGCGGTGATGGAAAAGGTGCAGGGCCAGCTGATGGGGCTACCGGAGGCGACGATCATGACTTTTGCGCCGCCGACGCTGCCGGGGCTGGGCAACGCTTCCGGGTTTAATTTACGCATTCTGGCCCAGGCCGGACAATCGCCGGCGGAGCTGGAGCAGGTGACGCATCAGGTGCTGCGGACGGCTAATCAGTACCCGCAGCTGAGCCGGGTATTTACCACCTGGAGCAGCAACGTGCCGCAGCTGACGCTCACCGTCGACCGCGACCAGGCGGCCCGGCTGAACGTACCGGTGGCGAGGATTTTCAGCAGCCTGCAAACCGCGTTTGGCGGCACCCGCGCCGGCGATTTCAGCATCAACAATCGTGTCTACCACGTGGTGATGCAAAACGAGATGCAGTGGCGCGAGCGGGCAGAGCAGATAAGCGAGCTGTACGTGCGCAGCGACAGCGGCGAGCGGGTTCGCCTGAGTAATCTGGTGACGATTACGCCGACGGTGGGCGCGCCGTTTATTCAGCAGTATAACCAGTTCCCGTCGGTATCGGTGAGCGGGTCGGCGGCCGAAGGCGTCAGCAGCCGGACGGCAATGGCGGTGATGGAGCAGATTTTACAAGCGAACCTGCCGCACGGTTATGATTACGCCTGGAGCGGCATCTCCTGGCAGGAGCAGCAGACCGGTAACCAGGCGGTGTGGATTGTGCTGGCGGCGGTAGCGATGGCGTGGCTGTTCCTCGTCGCCCAGTATGAGAGCTGGACGCTGCCGGCGAGCGTGATGCTGTCGGTGCTGTTCGCTATCGGTGGGTCCCTGCTGTGGCTATGGTGGGCCGGTTACGCCAACGATGTGTACGTGCAGATAGGCCTGGTGCTGCTGATCGCGCTGGCGGCGAAAAACGCGATTTTGATCGTCGAGTTTGCCCGGGCGAAGCGCGAAGAGGGGATGTCGATCGTCGATGCCGCCCGCGAAGGGGCGACCCGCCGCTTCCGCGCGGTAATGATGACGGCGGTCTCTTTTATCATCGGGATTGTGCCGATGATGCTCGCCACCGGCGCCGGGGCGCAGAGCCGGCGGATTATCGGTACCACGGTGTTCAGCGGCATGCTGGTGGCGACGGTAATCGGCATTTTGTTTATTCCTTCGCTGTACGTGCTGTTCCAGCGGCTGCGCGAGTGGGCCCACCGCCGGATGTAGGTGGCCCGGACCTGTCCGGGCTACAGTACTGCATATTGCCGATAACCCGGGGAATATGCCGCGACTTGGTATTGCTGTGGCTTCTTCCCGGCTTGCGCTGCGCTTAGCCGGGCTACCGGGCCGCAGATTGCCGGTAATCCGTAGCCAGGACAGGCGCGGCAGCGCCGCCTCCGGGAGATTTTCATGCCGCTGCGGATATGTTTCTGAAACAACGTGTCATGCAGCAATGCCCTGGCCCCCGCTGAAATCGGCGAACCGGAGGACCGAAGACAAGGGCTGGCCGCCAGGGATGGCGGACAGAGGCGAATCGAGACACGACAAAATTGCCTGGAGCAATTTTGAACAGCGCTTGCGCTGGCCCCGTAGGGGCGAGTCCCAGGGATGGGACGAGTAAGGTCGAGTTGAGCCGACCGCAGGCTGAGGTCCGGGAGGTGAGCGCAGTGCGCAGCACCGATTTCTTTGCGGGACCGCGGGGATTGTAAAGGGGGAGACGGTTTTCTCCCCTTTTACCCGTTCACGTGCCTCGATGAGACATTTTCTGCGACTTGATGGTGAACGGAATCCCTCAACACCGTCCCGGAGGCGGCGCTGCCACGCCTGTCCGGGTACCCAATCTCCCTCCCTCAGGCACCGGGCCCGGAAATCCCGGGTCACGGCGTAAACGCCTTACCCGGGCTACTCCCCGCAGACGATGTTATGAAAACTACCTGCTCTCCACCGCGATCATGGTGACGAACGGATGGTACTGCCACGGCACGCTGCCGCCTTTCTGGTACATCTTCGAAATGGTACCGTCGAGATAGAGCATCTGGCGCACGTTGAGCCTGGACTGCGCGTAGCAGGCAAAATCATAGAAATTGGTTTCGCGCGCGCTGAGCATAAAGACCACTTTGCCATCGCCGGTGATGCCCACGCCGTTACGCAGCTTGCGCGAGCTGGCGGACGGCTTCAGCCGCCAGTTGATCTTGCCGTTTTCAATCAGCATCGGCCCGGACTGCACGGCGTAGCGGATGGCCGGCGACGGCCTGAATTTATCGATGCTGACAATCCCCGCGTTTTGCCCGCGCAGATAAAACACCCCGCCGGGACGAATAAAAAAGTTGCCGCCGCCGGAAGCGCGGTTAAGCGGGGTCAGCTGCCTGCCTTTCTCGATATACAGCCCCAGCGGCGCGTAGGCTTTATCATAAATTCCGCCGTTCATCGCCATCTGCACCTGTCCGTTGTGGTCGATATCCGCCAGCAGGGAGCGCAGCGATCCCCAGGCTTTGCCGTCCTCTTTTTGCCAGTACATCACGATGCGTTCGCGCTGCGGATCAACGGTATAGCTTTGCAGCGTCAGCGACGGGTCGGTCAGCGAGCACTTCCCGCTGGCGAAAGCGGGCAGGGATAACAGCAGCAGCGGCAGAAGAGAGAAAAAGCGCACGACAGGTTCCAGACAGACGACGAAAGCGTGCAGTATAGCGTTTTATCGCCGCTACGCCGTCCAGATTTCGCAGTGCTTTTGTACCAGCCCGATCAATGACCCGCCGTTGGCGACAAACTCGCGCATCTGCTGCGGCTCGCTGCGATCCTGCTTCGCCTGGCGCACAATCGCCTCCAGCGCGCTGCCGGCATTCAGCTTGTGGGCGCTGGGGGCCAGCCTATCCGCCAGCTGTAAAATTTCTTCGCGCAATGTTCGTTGTTCGCCGCCGTTAACATCGGTATTGATCCCATCGAGCCCGTAGCGGCAGGCCTGATAGCGGTTGAAGGGGTAGAGCAGATAATCCTCGGGCTGATGCTTAAACGGCCGCTCCGTCAGCAGCCAGCAGGCGATGATCTGAATAAACCCGGCGATATTCACCGCCTGAGCAATCGTCAGCGGCGTATCCATCACCCGGACTTCGACGGTACCAAAGCGCGGGCTGGGGCGGATATCCCAGTGCAGATCCTTCATGCTGTCGATCATGCTGGTATAGCTAAGACGGCGAAACAGACCGGTAAAAGCCTGCCAGTTATTCACCCACGGCATCGGGCCGTTATCGGGATAGGCGGCAAACAGGTTAAGCCGCGAGCAGGCAAAGCCGCTATCGGTCCCGTCGAGCCAGGGCGATGCCGCATTCAGCGCGATAAAATGCGGTACGAAGCGCGACAGGCCGTGCAGAAGATAGATGGCATCATCGCCGTTTTGACACCCCACGTGCACGTGCTGGCCGAAGATCGTCGCCTGCTTCGCCAGGTAACCAAAGTGCTCGACGGTTTTCAGGTAGCGCGGGTTATCGCTGATCTGCTGGCGCTGCCAGCTTTGAAACGGATGCGTTCCGCCGCCGCAGATCAGCACATGATGGCGGGAGGCGGCGCGCAGCACCGCCTGTTGAATCGCGCTCAGCTGCGCGGTGGCCTGGTGGATATCGCGGCAGACGCCGGTGGCGATCTCCAGCATGCTTTCGGTAATGTCATGCTTGGCCTCGCCCGCTTTCAGCGTGCCCTGCACCTCGTCAATCAGCGCGGAAGAGTCCTGGCTCAGATCGAAACCCGGCGGGTTGACGACCTGAAGCTCCAGCTCGATACCGAGGGTAAACGGCTCGGAGCGGTGAAAATCAGGTAACGGCATGGCGACTCCCTCTTTCTCTTTATCAGAAAGTATAGAAGACAACGCCTCAAACTGATGATTTGCCGGACATTATGAATTTAATTTATAGAAAATAACGCCACGTGATTATCCCTTTAAAAAGAAAGTAAGGCTGGTGCAATCCTGCAACAGAATTCCCGCCGGTGGTGCAAAAAGATAAGGTTATTCTATTTTTTAAATAAAATCATATAGATGATATAAGTCATTCTTATTTTATAAGCCATTTCACGCTTATTCCCCGCGCGTTCAGAACTGGTATGTATCTTGCCTGTTAAATAGCGACTTTTATTTAACAGGGACAATGTGATGCTGAAGAAAAAAATATTTTCGCGTAAATGCCATCTCGCCGTTGCTGTTAGCGGAGCATTGGCGCTGATCGCCTCTTTGCCGGCCAATGCCTCAACCCTGCGGATCGCCATGACCGCCGCCGATATCCCTTTGACCCTCGGACAGCCCGATCAGGGCTTTGAGGGCAACCGCTTCACCGGCATTCCGCTCTACGACGCCCTCGTTGAATGGGATCTCTCTCAGGGAGAAAAGCCCAGCGGCCTGGTGCCGGGGCTGGCGACCGAGTGGCACGTTGACCCGCAAAATCAAAGCCGCTGGATTTTCACCCTGCGCCCGGGCGTTAAGTTTCACGATGGTTCAACGGTCAACGTTGATGCCATCGTCTGGAACGTGGATAAGGTGCTGAATAAAGCCGCGCCGCAGTATGCCCCGGGCCAGATAGGCAACACCCTCTCACGCATGCCGACCCTGACCGGCGCGGAAAAGATTGACGACCACACCGTGGCGCTGACCACCTCCGAACCGGACGCGCTGCTGCCTTACAACCTTACCAACCTGTTTATCGTTTCGCCGACGGCGTGGCAGAAGCTGTATGACGCAGTGCCGGCAAACGCCGGCGATGCCGCCGCGCGTAGTAAGCAGGCGTGGACCGAGTTCGCCGCCCACGCGGTGGGCAGCGGTCCGTTCAAAATGGAAAAACTGGTTCCTCGCCAGCAACTGATCCTCGATAAGAACCCCGACTACTGGAACAAAGATCGCATTCCGCGAGTGGACAAAGTGGTGCTGATCCCGCTGCCGGAAGCTAACGCCCGCACGGCGGCGCTGCTCTCGAAGCAGGTGGACTGGATCGAAGCCCCGGCCCCGGACGCGGTCGATCAGATAAAAGCCCAGGGCTTTAAAATCTACGCCAACACCCAGCCGCACCTGTGGCCGTGGCAGTTCTCCTTCGAAGAGGGCTCGCCGTGGAAAGATATTCGCGTGCGCAAAGCCGCCAACCTGTGCCTGAACCGCGCGGAGCTCAAAAGCTATCTCGGCGGCTATATGACCGAAGCGACCGGCGTCTACGAGGCCGGCAGCCCGTGGCACGGTAAACCCACCTTCCAGATCAAATATGACCCGGATACCGCCCGTAAGCTGATGACCGAAGCCGGGTATAGCGCCGGGAAACCGCTGCACGTCACGGTCGCCACCTCGGCCTCCGGCTCCGGGCAGATGCAGCCGCTGCCGATGAACGAGTACATCCAGCAGAGCCTGAAAAGCTGCTTCTTTAACGTTGACATTAAGGTCAACGAATGGAACACCCTGTTTACCAACTGGCGTCTCGGGGCGAAAGATCCGTCGGCGAAAGGGATCGATGCGATCAACGTCAGCGCCGCGGTTAACGATCCCTATTTCGGCATGATCCGCTTCTCCACCGCGAAGGCCTTCCCGCCGGTGGCGACCAACTGGGGCTACTTCTCGACCCCGGAAACCGAAAAGCTGGCGGCGGCGGTGAAACATGCGTTTACCCCGGCTGAAATGGATAAAGCCGCGGGTGAACTGCACGCCGCGCTGGTCGATCAGGTGCCGTTCCTGTTCGTCGCCCACGATGTCGGGCCAAGGGCGATATCGCCAGCCGTCACCGGTGTGGTACAGCCGCAAAGCTGGTTTATCGACCTCAGCCTGGTGAGCAAAAAAGAGTAATCGACACGGGAGCAAGAGATGATCAATACGCTGCTATATCGCATCCTGCTGGCCGTCCCCACCATGCTCGGGGTGGCGGTGATCTGTTTTATGCTGGTGCAGATAGCGCCGGGCGACCCGCTGGTATCGGTGATGCCGCCGGACGCTTCGGAATCGCTGCGTCAGACCTTAATGCAGGCCTACGGCTTTGATAAACCGCTGCCGCTGCAGTTTGTGCACTGGCTATGGCGGGCGCTGCACGGCGATCTGGGCATGTCGGTCGCCACCGGGCGCCCGGTCATCGATGAAGTGATGACGGCGGTCACCTACTCTCTGCGTCTGGCGCTGCTGGCGACGGCGATCGGGTTTGCGCTGGGCAGCCTGTTCGGTTTTGTCGCCGGCTACTTTCGTAACAGCATTATTGACCGTCTGGCCTCGGTGCTATCCGTGTTTGGCGTCAGCGTACCGCACTACTGGCTGGGGATGCTGCTGGTCATCGTTTTTAGCGTCAAATTCGCGCTGCTGCCGGCGACCGGCGGCGGGCCAATCGGCGAGGTGGGCTGGCAGTGGAACTGGGAACACCTGCAGTTTATGCTGCTGCCGGCCTTCACGCTGTCGGTGATCCCGACCGGCATTATCGCCCGCACCGTTCGCTCGCAGGTGGCGGACATTCTCAGCCAGGAGTTTATCGTCGGCCTGCGCGCCCGGGGGCTCAACGAGTCGCGGATCTTTCTGCACGTGGTGAAAAACGCCGCCCCGACCGCGCTGGCGGTGATGGGGCTGCAGGTCGGCTATCTGATGGGCGGCTCGATTCTGGTGGAAACCGTCTTCTCCTGGCCCGGCACCGGTCTGCTGCTGAACACCGCTATCTTCCAGCGCGATCTGCCGCTATTGCAGGGCACCATCTGGGTACTGGCGCTGTTCTTTGTCCTGCTCAATCTGCTGGTGGATATTCTGCAAACCAGTCTCGATCCGCGAATTAAGAGGAGCTGACGATGGTGGATACCGTGACGACCAAAGGCATTACCGTCTCTGCCGCGACGGTTGCCAGACAAGGCTACTGGCGCGGCGTGTTTCGCCGCCTGCTGCGCGACCCGGGCGGCGTATTCGTCGGCGCGATCATTCTCATCCTGCTGGCGCTGGCGCTGTTCGGTCCCTGGCTAATCGTGAAAGATCCGTATCAAACATCGATGTTTTTACGCCTCAAACCGATTGGCGCCGACGGCTTTCCGCTGGGCTCCGATGAGCTCGGGCGCGATATGCTATCAAGGCTGATTCTCGGCACCCGGCTGTCGCTGTTTATGGGGATTGTCCCGGTGGTGTTCGCCTTTTTCATCGGCGGGGCGATCGGCATTATCGCCGGCTATGCGGGCGGTAAAACCAACACCCTGATTATGCGCACCGTGGACGTGTTTTACGCCTTTCCCTCGGTGCTGCTGGCGATCGCGCTCTCCGGCGCGCTGGGGGCGGGCATCGGTAACGCGCTGCTCTCGCTGACCCTGGTGTTCGTGCCGCAGGTGGCGCGTATCGCCGAAAGCGTCACCGCGCAGGTGCGGCATATGGACTATATCGACGCCGCCCGGGCCACCGGGGCCAGCGCGTTCACCATTATTCGCGTCCAGGTGCTGGGCAATGTGCTGGGGCCGATTTTCGTCTTCTCCACCGGCCTGATTTCGGTGTGCATGATCCTCGCCTCCGGGCTCTCTTTTCTCGGTCTCGGGGTTCGCCCGCCGGAGCCGGAATGGGGGCTGATGCTGAACACCCTGCGTACGGCGATTTATACCCAGCCGTGGGTAGCGGCGCTGCCCGGCCTGATGATTTTTATCACCTCCATTTCGTTCAATATCCTCGCGGACCGCCTGCGTGCGGCAATGGCGATTAAGGAGTAAGCGATGCAACCCTTTATCAATATCGACCTCGGCGGACCGGCGCAGCCGCTGCTGAAGGTCAACAATCTGCTGAAACATTTTCCCGCCGGCGGCGGCAAAGCGCGCGAAGTGGTGCAGGCGGTGGACGACGTCAGTTTTTCGGTGATCAAAGGCGAAACCCTCGGCGTGGTGGGGGAGTCAGGCTGCGGTAAATCCACCACCGCGCGGCTGCTGATGCAGCTGCTTAAGCAGGACAGCGGGGAGCTGATCTTCGATGGTCTGGAGGTGGGTTCATCGCGCCTGCCGATGAAAGCGTATCGCCGCCAGGTGCAGATGGTTTTCCAGGATAGCTACGCCTCGCTCAACCCGCGCATGACTATGGAAGAGAGCATTGCGTTCGGCCAGCGGGTACACGGCGTCAGCGCCAAAGAGGCCAGCGAGTACGCCCGCTATCTGCTGGCGCACGTCGGCCTTGAGCCGGAACGTTTTGCCCATCGTTATCCGCACGCGCTTTCCGGCGGCCAGCGCCAGCGGGTGAATATTGCCCGCGCGCTGGCGATGAAGCCCCGGCTGGTGATCCTCGACGAGGCCGTCTCGGCGCTGGATAAGTCGGTGGAAGCTCAGGTGCTGCAGCTGCTGCAGGAGCTGAAGCGGACGCTGGCGCTGACCTATGTGTTTATCAGCCACGATCTGCACGTGGTGCGCTGGCTGTCGGACCGCATTCTGGTGATGTATCTCGGCGAGGTGGTGGAGATTGGCCCGGCGGAGCAGCTGTTTACCGCCTCGGCCCACCCCTATACCCGGGCGCTGTTAAGCTCGATGCCGTCAATGGACCCGCACAATCGCACCTTAACCTCGCCGCTGAGCGGCGATCCGCCCAGCCCGATTTCTCCGCCCTCCGGCTGCCGCTTTCATACCCGCTGCCCGCACGCCAGAGCGGTGTGCGCCGAGGTGAAACCGACGCTCGAAAGCGTCGGCGAGGGGCACCAGAGCGCCTGCCTGATGGCGCAGCCCGCGTCGCCCTGGCATCAAAATATCGCCATTCAGGAGGTCAGCCATGTCGCATGAAGCCTACGTCCATATCCGTGACCTGCGGGTTGAGTTTCGCCGCGACGGTCAGACGGTCAACGCGGTCAACGGCGTCTCCTTTGATGTGCAAAAAGGCGAGGTGATGGCGCTGATCGGCGAGTCTGGCTCCGGGAAAAGCGTCACTCTGCGCGCCCTGATGCGGCTGCACCCGCCGAAAAGCAGCGTGCTTTCCGGTACCCTGAGGGTCGGGGAAGAGGATGTGTTGAACATGAGCGCCGGGCAGCTGCGGCGCTACCGCGGCGCGCGCTGCGCGATGATTTTCCAGGAGCCGCTGCTGGCCTTCGACCCGGTCTATACCGTGGGCCAGCAGATTGTCGAGGGGCTGCGTCGCCATGAAGGCCTGTCGCGGCAGGCGGCGCGGGAAAGGGCGCTGGAGGCGCTGCGTCAGGTGCGCATTCCGAGCCCCGAGCGGCGGCTGGATGCTTACCCGCACGAGATGTCCGGCGGGATGCGCCAGCGGGCGATGATTGCCCTCGCGCTCTCCTGCAACCCGCAGCTGCTGCTGGCGGATGAGCCGACCACCGCCCTCGATGCCACGGTGCAAATCCAGATCCTGATTCTGCTGCGTGAGCAGCAAAAGCAGCGCGATCTGTCGATTATATTTGTGACCCACGATATCGGCGCGGCGGTGGAGATCGCCGACCGGGTGGCGGTGATGTACGCCGGGCGCATCGTGGAGGAGGCGTCGATCGAGGAGATTCTGTATCGCCCGCGCCATCCCTATACCCAGGTGCTGCTGGGCAGCCGGCCGAAAGAGGGGTTGAAAAAGGGCGACGCGCTGCACTGTATTCCCGGCTCGCCGCCGGATCTCTCGTGCCTGCCGCCGGGCTGCGCGTTTGCCGAACGCTGTCCACACGCGCGCCCCGCCTGCGCGCAAAGCCAGCCGACGACCGAACCGGCCGGGCCGCGTCACGTGGTAAGTTGCCATCGCTGGCGTGAGCTGAGCCCGTCCGTTGAAAACCAGGCGCTTTACGCCTGAGGCCAGGAGGAAACCATCATGCAGGACGACATTCGCGCCTTTATGCCCTATCCGCCGCATCCGGTGGCGCATGCGCTCAGCGGGCCGCTGAGCGGCTTAACCTTTGCGGTCAAAGATCTGTTCGACGTGGCGGGCTACCCAACCGGCGGGGGCAATCCGCACCTGCTGGCGCTGTCCGGGATTAAAAACCGCACCGCGCCGGTGGTGCAAAAGCTGTTAGATAACGGCGCGCGCTTTATCGGCAAAACCCATACCAGCGAGCTGGCGTATTCGATGAGCGGGCACAACGTGCATTACGGTACCCCGCGCAACGGCGCCGCGCCGAATCATATACCCGGCGGATCGTCGTCCGGCTCGGCGTCGGCGGTATCGAACGCGGCGTGCGACTTTGCCCTCGGCAGCGATACCGGCGGCTCGGTACGCACGCCGGCGAGCTACTGCGGACTGTTTGGCCTGCGTCCAACCCACGGCCGTCTCTCCCTCGACGGCTGCCAGCCGCTGTGCGCCACCATGGACACCTGCGGCTTCTTTGCCCGCTCGCCGGAGGTCTTTTCCGCCGTCGCCGCCTGTCTGTTCGACGATGAACGCGCGGATTTCGACGGCGTGCGGCTGGCCTGCCACGATGGGCTGTTTTCCCGCCTGCCGCTGCGCAGCCAGCAGGCGCTGCTGCCGGTCCGCCAACGGCTGGCGCGCTTTTTCGGCCCGTTAGCGCCGCTCGATGCGCCGCTGCCCGACGCGGACGATATTTATCTCGCCTTCCGTCAGATTCAGGGCTACGAAGCGTGGCAGGCGCAGGGCGAAACCATTGAGCGCTATGGTCTGCAGCTAGGCCCGGACGTCCGCGAGCGCTTTTTCTGGGGCAAAGCGGTCACCCGCGCGCAGTTTGACGCCGCCTGCCAGCTGCGCGAGCGTTTTACCGCCTGGTGGGACGCGCAGCTGGGCGATGCGGTCCTGGTGATGCCGACCGTTCCCGATGGCGCGCCGCTGCTGACGGCGCAGGCCGAAGAGATAGAAGCGGTCCGGCGCCTGTCTCACGACCTGCTGTTAATTTCCGTGATGACCCAACGTCCGCAGGTGACGCTGCCGGTCGCCCAGACGGGCGGTCTGCCGCTGGGGATGTCATTTTTAGGCCCGCGCGGCAGCGATCGTCTGCTGGTCGAGCTGGCCGCCGCGTTTATGCAAGGAGACCGAAATGAGCAGTGATGTCCTTTTTACCCCGATGACCGAAACCACCGACTGCCGGGTTAACGGCGAGCGTCTGTGGGAGTCGCTGATGGCGCTGGCGGAAATCGGCGCCACGCCGAAGGGCGGCTGCTGTCGTCTGACGCTCACCGATCTCGATCGCCAGGGTCGGGATTTGGTGATTAGCTGGGCGCAGGCGGCGGGGATGCGCGTCACCGTCGATAAAATCGGCAACGTCTTTATGCGCCGGGAAGGGCGTAATCCGGCGCTGCCGCCGATTGTCTCCGGCAGCCATATTGATACCCAGCCCACCGGCGGCAAATTTGATGGCAACTACGGCGTGCTGGCGGCGCTGGAGGTGGTGCGCACCCTGAACGATCGGCATATCGAAACCGAAGCGCCAATTGAAGTGGTGTTCTGGACCAACGAAGAGGGCTCGCGCTTTGTGCCGGTGATGATGGGCTCCGGGGTGTTTGCCGGGGTATTCCCGCTGGAAACTGTCTATGCCGCGCAGGATGCGGACGGTAAAACCGTGGGCGAGGAGCTGGCGCGCATCGGCTATATCGGCAGCCAGACGCCGGGCGATCATCCGATTGGCGCCTACTTTGAAGCGCATATTGAACAGGGGCCGATTCTGGAAGATGAAGCGAAAATTATCGGTATCGTGCAGGGCGTGCTGGGGATTCGCTGGTATGACTGCGTGGTGACTGGCCAGGAGTCCCACGCCGGACCGACGCCGATGCGCCTGCGTCAGGATGCGCTGCAGGCGGCGACCCGCATTATGCAGGAGGTCGTGGCGATCGCCGGGCGCAGCGACGAGGGGCGCGGTACGGTAGGGAGGGTGCAGGTCTATCCGAACAGCCGCAACGTGGTGCCGGGAGAGGTCACTTTTTCGATTGATATGCGTAATCTCAGCGATGCGCTGGTGGATGAGATGGACCGCCAGCTGCGGGCGTTTATCGCCGGGGTTGAGCGGGAGAGCGGCCTGAAGGTGGCGCTGAAAGAGGTGAGCCACTATCCGGCGGCGCCGTTCCACCCGGATTGCCAGGCGGCGATCGCCGACGCCGCGCAGCGGCTGGGCTATCCGGCGCGGGAGATTGTCTCCGGCGCCGGGCACGACGCGGTGTATATGAGCTATCTGGCGCCAACCGGGATGATTTTTATCCCCTGCAGGGACGGGATCAGCCACAACGAAATTGAGTATGCGTCGCCGGAGCACGTTGAGGCCGGCGCGAACGTGCTGCTGCAGGTGATGCTGCAGTACGCGCGGGTGGTATAAACGGCCGCTCTCCCCGGTCGCGCTGCGCTTACCGGGGCTACGGGTTTCCAGCCGCCTGCGGGGCAGTAGCCCGGGTAAGGCGTTTACGCCGCGACCCGGGATTTCCGGGCTACAAGGGCAATACAGGCTAGCTGCCAAATTTGCGCGAACCGATAACGCACAGAATCATGCCCAGGGTTACGGTCAGCATCAGGCCGTTCTCCCCGGTCGCGCTGCGCTTACCGGGGCTACGGGTTTCCAGCCGTCTGCGGGGCGGTAGCCCGGGTAAGGCGTTTACGCCGCGACCCGGGATTTCCGGGCTACAAGGGCAATACAGGCTAGCTGCCAAATTTGCGCGAACCGATAACGCACAGAATCACGCCCAGCGTCACGGCCAGCATCAATGGGCTGACGGTTTCATGCAAAAGCGCCGCCGCCAGGCCAAGCCCGAAGAACGGCTGTAATAGCTGGAGCTGGCCGACGGCGGCGATACCGCCAGCGGCGAGCCCTTTGTACCAGAAAATAAAGCCGATAAGCATGCTAAAGAGCGACACATAGCCGAGCGCGATCCAGGCGGAAGGCGATATAGCGCCCCATGACGCTGGCCGGGTTATCCACGAGGCCACCAGCATAAAAGGCAGCGCCATAATCAGCGCCCAGCTAATCACCTGCCATCCGCCGCCGCCGGTGGCCAGCTATGCGCCGGAAAGCACGGTTTATATCACCGGTTTTTCGAAAAACGTCGCCACCGGACTGCGCGTGGGGACGGTTGTCTGCCCGTCCCGCTATCGGCCGGAGATTGAGCGCGCTATACGGGCCACCACGTGGAACACCCCTTCGCTGGTGAGTTCGCTGATCTGCGCCTGGATTGAAGACGGCACGGTGGCGCGTTTTGAAGCGCAGAAACGCCAGGATGCGCGGCGGCGGCAGGGGGGTGCCCGTGAGGTTCTCGGCGCGCTTCCCTTCGTCAGCCATCCGGATTCGTATTTTGTCTGGCTGCCTCTGGGCGAGGAGAGTCGGGCCGATCGGCTGGCGAAAACGCTGATGGAGCGCCATATTTCCGTGTCGACCGCCGAGCCTTTTTGCGTTACAGCGAACGTTCCGCAGGCGATCCGCATCGCCCTCGGCTCCGTTCCCTTCGATAGCCTGCGCGCGGCGCTAGTCCAGGTTCGCGAAGCCGTGGAGTATGAGCAATATCGCTAGCGTTTCGGCGGCGAGCGATAGGGTGACTTATTAGTAACGTTTTATGGGGTAAATAGCGGGTTAATAGTCTTAAAATAAATGTTTGTTTTTTATTATTATGATTTATAGGGTTAATTTTAAATTTGATGACAATATAAAATTGTTACGGTAGTGTACAAAACACATCAAGTACGGTTGTGCTGTTGACGCTGAGCGAGCGCACGTCCTGAAGATACGACGTTGTTAATCATTTCAGGGGCGGAGCCGCGCCCTGTTCTGTACAGGATCCTTTTTCAATGCAGCAGCTCTATCTTTATATACTGATTGCCAGCCTGACCATTGCCAGCCCCGGGCCAGGAGTGCTTCTGACGCTGACCAACACCCTGAATTATAATCTGCGTAATGCAATGGCGGGGATTATCGGCGTGGCGGTGGGGATGGGCGTCATATCGATTATTGCTGCCAGCAGCGTTGGCGTGATGATTACCACTTCTCAGCTGACGCTGTTGATAGTCAAGGGGGTTGGGGCGGCCTATCTGATCTATCTGGGCGTAAAGCTCTTTCGCTCGGTGCCCCGCGCGCTGAATCAACCTCTCTCTTCTGCCGATTCAACGATGCCTTCCGCCAGCCAGCGGTTTCGTCAGGGAGTACTGGTGTCGTTGTTTAATCCCAAACCCATTGTGTTTTTTATGGCGCTGTTTCCCCAGTTTATTCATCCGCAGCAGCCCTTTATTCCGCAGTTCAGCGTGCTGTCGATAACCTTCTGTATTCTGGTGGTTGTCATTCATTCACTCTACGGCCTTTTCGCACACAGCGTAAAAACGAAAATGTCGTCCGGGAATGCCTTTGTTAAGCTGAATAAAACCGGTGGCATCGTGTTTGTGTGTTTTGCCGTCGGTCTTATTGTTTCCGCCGTTCATCCTTATTTGTCGCTATCATCGTGAGGCCGCCGCGTTAAGGCTGGGGGCCCTGCGTTCAGCCCATCTGCGCCAGCTGGCCGCGCAGTACCTCCACGCCCTGTTCGATGGCGTCAGGGTGAATGGCGTGGAACCCCATCCGGAAGAAATTAGCCGGCGGCGCGTCGCTGAGAAAATGCCGCGCGCCGGGCTCAATCAGCACCCCGGCGTGGGCGGCGCGCCAGGTCAGCTGCTGGGTGTTGATTTGCTCCGGCGTGGCCAGCCAGAACGCGTTGGCGTGTTCGCTGCCGGGGATGATGCGGCACTCCGGCAGATGCTGCTGTAGCGCGTTGTTGAGACGGTCCCAGCGCTGGGCAGAGTCGTAATGGTAGCGCCGCAGGTGGGTTTCATAGTGGCCCTGGGCGAGGAAATGGGCCATCTGATACTGAATATTGGTCGGCGGATGACGATACACCAGCCGCCGCAGCGCCCGGGCTTCGTCAATCAGATCCGGGTCAGCGACCATAAAGCCCAGCCGCAGGCCCGGCGATAGCGCTTTTGACAGGCTGCTCACGTAGATCACTCTTCCGCAGCGATCGCTGGCCTTCAGCGCCGGCAGCGGGTTGAGCATAAAGTTACTTTCAGAGTCGTAATCGTCCTCAATAATCACCGCATCATGGCGAGCGGCATGCTCCAGCAGCTGGTCGCGCCGCGCTTTGCTCATCGCCACCCCGGTTGGCACCTGGTGTCCGGGGGTGACGTAGTAGTAATCGCAGGGGGCGTCGTTGAGGACGATCCCCTGTTCATCCACCGGATGCGGCACGATATCGGTATCGGCAAGCAGAAAGGTGTTAATAGCCTCGCGAAAGCAGGGATTCTCCACGCCAACGCGCGTGCTGGATGACATCAGCAGGCGCGTCAGCAGGTACAGCGCGTTTTGCGAACCGAGGGTAATCAGAATCTCGTCCGGCGAGGCGACAATGCCGCGTTTGGGCAGCACCCGGGTGCGGATCTGCTCAATCAGCATCGGCACGTCGCGATCGATGTGATCCACCACCCACTCCGGGTCGCGCACCCCGCCGTGCAGCCAGTTTGCCGCCGAGCGCCAGGTCGCCAGCGGGAACTGGCGGGTATCCGGCTGGCCGTAGATAAACGGATAGCGGTAGTTCATCCAGCCGGCCGGCTTCAGAATCGACTCCTGCTGGCTGGGGGTGATTTGCAGCCGCGTGCCCCAGCGTGGTGCAGAACCCTCGTCCTGCGGTGCAGCTTCCGGCGCCGAAGAGGGGCTGGCGTGCTGGTAATCCGGATGCAGGTAATAACCGCTGCGCGGGCGACTCACGAGGTATCCCTCGTTAACCAGCCCTTCAAAAACCAGCGCCGTGGTGTTGCGCGAGACCCGCAGCTGGCTGGCCAGCTGGCGGCAGGAGGGGAGCGGCGTGTCGGCGGAAAAAATGCCGCCCAGAATGGCGTTAATCAGCGTCTCGCGCACCTGCTCCTGCAAACCGCGGCGCGGGTCGAAATCAACGTGTAACAGGTGTCGGATCATGCCTGGCTCCTTACTCAAACGCACAGTACAGACACTGGAGCAAATTCCATACCACCCTGAGAATGACTGACACATCCGCGCGGTGAATCTGGCTCTATCCGGAAATTTAAAACGCTCCCTACAGTAAAAACGTATTCATCAGTCGCGGACCGGAACTTCCGTCGGCACATATTTTGCAAAACCTTTTCATGTTCTGGAGTGAACACGTCTGGCGAATTAATTAGGGGTGAATTAATGAAAAAATCATTAGGTTCAATTTGTCTGGGTGCCATCATGGCGATGGCCTTTTCTTATCACGCAGCCGCCGCGGATCTTCCGGAAATAGAAAAATCCGGCACCCTGAAAGTCGCAACCGAAGATGATTACGCGCCTTTTAACTTTATGAATAACGGCCAGGCGGATGGCTTCAACAAAGATATGCTCGATGAATTACGCAAATACGCGAAATTCAACGTCGACCAGAGCATTTTGCCGTGGACCGGATTACTGGCGGCGGTTTCTACCGGGCAATACGATATGGCCTTAACCGGCGCGGTAATTACCGACGATCGTCTCAAGGTCTTTGATTTCACGCCGCCGTGGGCGTCAGCGCAGCACTATTTTGTCAAACGCGCGGGCGATAATTCATTGAACACCATTGCCGAACTGAGCGGGAAAAAGGTGGGCGTACAGGCGGGCAGCGCGCTGCTGGCAAGGCTGCCGGAACTGAAAGCGATGCTGGAGAAAACCGGCGGTAAGCTGGGGCCGGTGGTGGAGTATCCCTCCTACCCGGAAGCCTACGCCGATCTTGCCAACAAACGCCTGGACTACGTGATTAACGTGGTTATCTCGGTCAACGACCTGGCGAAGGCCAAGCCGAAGGTGTTCGCCAAAGGTCTGGCGGTATCCGGCCCGGGCTATATGGCCTGGCCGATCCCGAAAAACTCGCCGCAGCTGCTGGCCTATATGACCAAGTTTATGAACCACATGAAGGAGACCGGCAAGCTCGCGGAACTCCAGAAAAAGTGGTTTGGCGAAACCTATGACGATCTTCCGAACGTGCCAATCACCAGCCCGGAACAGTTCCATAAATTGGCCGGTCTGTAATGCGTTCTGCGGCGGGTAACCGCCGCCCGTTGAGTGAAGGAGGGCTTCATGGATGCAATTTCCTGGCAGTTACTGATTGAAGGCGCATGGACGACCCTCTGGATTTCGGCCATCGCCATTGCCTTTGGGGTGGTGATTGGCCTGCTAATTGCGCTGGTGCGCATGCTGCGCATTCCGGTTATCGATCAGCTGCTGGTGGTCTATATCAGCCTCGCCCGCGCGACGCCGCTGGTCACGCTGGTGCTGTTCCTGTTTCTTTCTCTGCCGACCGTCGGGATTAACCTCGACAAAAACGTCGCAGCGATAGTGGCGCTGACGCTCAATACCTCGGCCTTTAACGCCGAAATATGGCGCAACGCCTTTCGCACTTTTCCCCGCGAACAGCGGGAAGCGGCGGAGTCGGTCGGGATGCGCCGCTGGGCCTACTTCCGCTACATCATGCTGCCGCAGATGTGGATTGAAAGCCTGCCCGCGCTGGTTAACGAGATGTCGTTCCTGATTAAGGGCAGTCCGGCCATTGCGGTGATTGGCGTGGTGGATTTGACGCGCGTCACCAACCGGATTTCTTCGGTCACCTATGAACCGCTTTCGCCGATTCTGGCGGCGGGTCTGCTGTACGTGGTGATTATTGGCCTGCTGCTGAAACTGCAGGGAATGGCCGAGCGTAAAGCGAAGCGTCTGGCACGATAAATACGGGAGGTGCTATGAATCAGTGGGCCGTTATCTGGTCGGTGCGCGACAGCTTTATTGCCGGTTTACTCGCCACCCTTGAACTTTTTATTACCGCGGCAATTGCCGGATTAATTATCGGCGTTGTCCTGTGCTATTTAAGCGAATATCAAAAGAAAACCCTTAACCGGCTTATTATTGCCTTTGTCAGCTTAATGCGGGCGATTCCCTTTTTGATCCTCGCCTATTTGCTCTATTACGGGCTGCCGCAAGTGGGGATTAGTATGGAGCCCTGGACCGCCGGCTTAATTGCCTTAATTATCTACCACGGCGCCTATTTCTTTGAGATTTTGCGCAGCCAGCGGCGGGTATTTTCCGGTGGCTATATCGAGGCGGCGGTCGCGCAGGGGTTTTCGCGCTACAAAATATTCCGCCGCATTATTCTGCCCAATATTCTCTCTTCCGCGCTCCCGCTGATGGGGAACCAGCTGATTATCTGCCTGAAAGATACCGCTTTCCTCAGCATTATCACCGTCCAGGAGATAACCGCCGCGGCTAACAGCGTGCAGGCCACCTATTTTATCCCGTTTAACGCTTTTATCGTCGCGATTGGGCTCTACTGGGCGATCAGCATCCTGGTGGAGCTGCTGATTAAACGCCTGAGCGCCTGGGGAGTCAGAAGAGGAATGAGTCATGTCTGATACTACTGCTGTAAGCGTCAAAAACGTCTCTAAACAGTTTGATAACGTGGAAGTTCTGCGTGATATCAACCTGACGGTAGAAAAGGGGACCGTGGTGAGCATTCTCGGCTCGTCGGGGTCGGGTAAATCGACGCTGCTGCGCTGCATGAACTGGCTGGAACAGCCGGATCGCGGCGAGATCCGCATCAGCGGCCAGCGGCTGGGGATTGATGAGCATAATGGCCGCGCGATGTCCCATCGCCAGCTGTCGAAAATCCGCGAGCGGGTTGGCATGGTGTTTCAGAGCTTTAACCTGTGGCCGCACCTGACGGTGCAGCAGAACGTCAGCGAAGCGCTGCTGCACGTGAAGGGGATGAAGCGTGATGAAGCGAAAGCTATCGCCATGCAGCAGCTGGAGAAAGTGGGGATGGCGCATAAAGCCGACGTTTACCCGATTACGCTCTCCGGTGGACAGAAGCAGCGGGTGGCGATTGCCCGTTCGCTGGCGATGTCGCCGGAGGTGATTCTGTTTGATGAGCCGACGTCGGCGCTGGACCCCGAGCTGGTCAACGAGGTGCTGGGTGTGATGAAGGCGCTGGCCGCCGAGGGCTACACGATGGTGGTGGTGACCCACGAGATGGATTTTGCGCGCCAGGTCTCGGATGAGGTGGTGTTTCTAGAGAAGGGGTTGTTGATTGAGAAAGCGCCGCCGGAGAAGTTTTTCACCAACCCGGATTCCGAGCGCGTCAGGCAGTTTTTGCAGAGCAGTCGGTAAGCATCAGCGGCCGTTCTCCCCGGTCGCGCTGCGCTTACCGGGGCTACGGGTTTCCAGCCGTCAGCGGGGAGTAGCCCGGACAGGCGCGATAAGCGCCGCCTCCGGGACGGTGTTCGTGCAGCTACGATATGCCTCTGAAACAACGTGATATGCAGGGGAGTAGCCCGGGTCAGGCGTTTACGCCGCGACCCGGGATTTCCGGGCCCGGTGCCTGAGGGAGGCAGATCGAGTAGCCCGGACAGGCGCGTCAAGCGCCGCCTCCGGGAGAGTTTCATACAACAGCGGGGATATTTCTGAAACAACGTGAGATGCAGCGATGCCCTGGCCCCCGCTGAAATCGGCGAACCGCAGGCTGAGGACCGGGAGGTGAGCGCAGTGCGCAGCACCGATTTCTTTGCGGGACCGCGGGGATTGTAAAGGGGGAGACGGTTTTCTCCCCCTTTACCCGTTCACCTACCACGGTGAGACATTTTCTGCGGGATAATAGTGAACGGAACCCCTGCACACTTTCCCGGAGGCGGCGCTTATCGCGCCTGTCCGGGCTACCATTCCCGGAGGCGGCGCTTACGCGCCTCTCCGCTCTACCAAACCTTAATCCCGATCGATGGCGAACGGCTGCCAGGCCTGACGCACCGGCATCACCTCGACCCGGTTGATATTCATATGGTCTGGCAGCGTGGCGATGTAGAACATCTGTTCGGCAATATCCCGCGCGCTCAGCGGCGTGGTACCGCGATACAGGTTGTCCGACGCCGCCTGGTCGCCTTTGGTGCGCACCAGGGTAAATTCCGTTTCGGCAATGCCCGGCGCGAGATCGGTCACGCGCACCCCGGTCCCGAGCAGATCGCAGCGCAGGTTATAGCTGAACTGCTTCACGAAAGCCTTACTGGCGCCGTAGACGTGGCTGCCGGGATAGGGCCACTGCCCGGCGATAGAGCCAATATTGATGATGCTCGCCCCCGCGCCGTGGTTAATCAGCGTCGGCAGCAGCGCGTGGGTCACGTTGACCAGCCCGGTGACGTTGGTGTCGATCATCGTTTTCCAGTCGTCCAGATCCACTTTCTGCGCGGGCTGCGGCGACAGCGCCAGCCCGGCGTTGTTAATCAGCGTCGTGATATCGGCGAAGCCCGCGGGCAGCGCCGCCACGGCCGCGGCCACCGCATCGCTATCGCGTACGTCGAGTTCGATAATGTGCACCGGCACCTGCGAGGCGAGCTTATCCTGTAGCGTCTTCAGCCGCTCAAAGCGGCGTCCGCTCAGCACCAGCGACCAGCCCGCATCGGCGAAGACCTGCGCCGCTGCTTCCCCAAATCCCGAGGTCGCCCCGGTAATAAACACCACTTTGCTCGTTGCCATTTCATTCTCCTGTGCAGGTTGTCGCTCCCACTATAAAAACCGCGCGCGTGCGGGCACAGGGCCAGTCGGCGCGCGGCGATGTGACACGGTGTCACATCATTTTCGCCTGACTGGCTCTATCCGTTTCTCCCCCGCACGGCCAATGATGAGGCCAACAACAACGACATGAGAGAGGGCAGGGTATGAAGCTGGCACTACAGAACGAGGTAGCGATAAGCAATGATGAAGTTCGGCAGCTGGATCGCGCTTATGTGTTTCATTCATGGTCGATGCAGGGCAATTTACATCCGCTGGTGATCGCCGGGGCAAAAGGCTGCGAGCTGTGGGATTACGAAGGCAATACTTACCTGGATTTCAGCAGCCAGCTGGTCAACGTCAACATTGGCTATCAGCATCCTCGCGTGCTGGCGGCGATGAAAGCCCAGCTGGAAGAGCTGGTGACCATCGCGCCCGCCACCGCCAACCTCGCCCGCGGCGAAGCGGCGAAGCGGATTGTCGAGCTGGCGCCGGAAGGCTTTAGCAAAGTGTTCTTCACCAACGCCGGCGCCGACGCCAACGAGAACGCCATCCGTATGGCGCGGCTCTATACCGGGCGCGATAAAGTGCTCTCCGCCTATCGCTCCTATCACGGCAATACCGGCAGCGCGATTGCCGCCACCGGCGACTGGCGCCGCGTGCCGAATGAGTATTCACGCGGTCACGTGCACTTCTTTAATCCCTATCTCTACCGCAGCGAATTTAACGCCACGACGGAAGAGGAGGAGTGCCAGCGCGCGCTGGCCCATCTGCGGCGGATGATCGAGTGCGAAGGCCCGAACGCGATAGCCGCGATTCTGCTGGAGTCGATTCCTGGCACCGCCGGGATTCTTGTCCCGCCGGAGGGCTATATGCAGGGCGTGCGGGCGCTGGCCGACGAGTTTGGCATTGTGCTGATCCTCGATGAAGTGATGGCCGGTTTTGGTCGTACCGGGAGCTGGTTCGCCTTCGAGCAGGATGGCGTGGTGCCGGATCTGGTGACTTTCGCCAAAGGGGTTAACGCCGGCTACGTCCCGGCCGGCGGCGTGCTGATTAGCGAGCCAATCGCCCGCTACTTTGATGACCATTTCTTTGCCGGGGGGCTGACCTATTCCGGCCATCCGCTGGCGATGGCGGCGATTGTCGCCACCATTGACGCGATGAAGGAAGAGAAGGTGGTGGAGAACGCGGCGACCATCGGCAACGAGGTGCTGCGTCCGGGGCTGGAAGCGCTGGCGGAGAAGCACGCGATTATCGGCAACGTACGCGGCCGCGGTCTGTTCCAGGCGCTGGAGCTGGTCAGCAGCCGCGAGCGGAAAACTCCGCTGACCGCTGCCGATATGGCGGCCATTAAAGGCGCGTTAACCGAAGCCGGCCTGCTGGCGTTTGTGGTGGAGAACCGCATTCACGTGGTGCCGCCGTGCACCATCAGCGCCGAACAGGTGGCAAAAGGGCTGGCGATTTTTGATGCGGTATTCGCCCGCTTCGCGAGCCTGGCGAAATAAGGGGATGATTTCCCGGGTCGCGGCGTAAATGCCTTACCCGGGCGACCTTCTCGCAGATGGCGGCGAACCCGTAGCCCCGCTAAGCGTAGCGCGAGCGGGGGCGGGTTTTCAGCCTATCCGATGTTCGCCGTTCACCAGCGCTTCGCGGTCAAAGAAGCGCTGAATCACGCCTTCCGCCATAAACGCCGCCCGGTCCGACATATGGGCAATCACATCGGCATCGTGGCTGACCAGCAGATAGGTCATTCCGTGCTCCTGCTTTAGCCGATTGAGCAGATTCAGTATTTCCGCCTGCACCGACATATCCAGCGCCGACGTTGGCTCATCCAGCAGCAGAATCTTTGGCCGCAGCAGCAGCGCGCGAGCAATCGCCACCCGCTGGCGCTGGCCGCCGGAAAGCTGGTGCGGATAGCGGCGCGCGGCGTCGGCAGGCAGCCCCACCTCTTGCAGGGCGGTGGACACCCGATGTTCGATCTCGCCGATAGCGTGAATTTTCAGCGGCTCCGCCAGCGTGCGCCATAGCGTATGATTGGGATGCAGCGAAGCGTACGGGTCCTGAAACACCATCTGTACGTTGCGCCGCAGCTCGCCCTGAAAACGCAGGCCCGGCGTAATGGCCTTATCAAACAGTTCAACGCGGCCGCGCCAGTCCCGCTGCAGCCCGGCTAATACCCGCAGAATCGTTGATTTTCCGCAGCCGGATGCGCCGATCAGGCTGAACGTTTCTCCCGCGTCAACGGCAAAGCTGGCGGCGGACACCGCGGTTTTTTCGCCAAAAATAACCTGTAAATCCTTGAGATTAACGACCGCCATGCGCCGCCTCCGTCAAGTTCAGGGTTCGGTCGAGGGTCGGCAGCATCTGACCGTAAGTTTGCGCGGCCGGGCGACAGGTCCAGAGCGTACGGGTGTAGGGATGCGTCGCCGTCGGCAGATCTCGCGCCGCCATCTCATCGACCTTTTCCCCTTGATACAGGACCAGCACCCGCTGGCAGTGCTCGGCCACCAGCGGCAGGTCGTGGCTAATCAACAGCATCGCCATCCGCCGCTGTTCGCACTGCTCTACCAGCAGTTCGAGGATCTGATTGCGCAGCCGGGCATCGAGGGCTGAAGTGGGCTCATCGGCGATCAGCACCTGCGGATTATTGAGCAGCGCAAGGGCAATCATCACCCGCTGGCCCATCCCCCCGGAGAGTTCGCCTGGATAACGGTTGAGCACCGGTAAATCCAGACCGACGGCGGCAATGGCGGCTTTGACTGCCTCCAGCCGCGCGCGGCGGCTAAGGCGCTGATGCAGAGTTAATGCCTCTTCCAGCTGCGCCTGAATGCTTTTTACCGGATTGAGCGCGTAGCGCGGGTCCTGCAGCACCATCGCTATATCGTTGCCGCGTAGCTCGCGCCAGCCGCGTTCGCGAAGGGTTAATGCGTCGCGCCCCAGCACGTTGAGCGCCTCGGCGCTGACGACGCCGGGCCGGCGGACCAGCCCCATCAGGGCGCGGGCGGTCATGGATTTACCGGAGCCGGATTCGCCGACCAGCGCCAGCCGCTCGTTGCCGAGCGTGAAGCTTAAATGGTCCACCACTCTGGCGGTGGGATAGTCGATGGTCAGACCCTGAACGATCAGGCGAGTATCAGTCATGTTGCGGCTCCAGAACGTCGCGCAGGCCATCGCCCAGCAGGTTAAACGCCAGGCTGGCGATCAGGATAACGGCGCCAGGGGCGGCGGCGATCCACCACTGGTCGAAAATGACCTGCATGCCGTCGGCGATCATCGCGCCCCATTCCGCCATTGGCGGGCGGGCGCCGAGGCCGAGGAAGCCAAGACCGGCAGCGGCGAGAATAATCCCGGCTAAATCCAGCGCCAGCCGGACGATGGCCGAGGGCAGACAGAGCGGCAGAATATGACCTATCAGCAGACGCCGGCCGCGAATGCCCATCATCTCCGCCGCCGCCAGATAGTCGCTATGGCGCAAGCGCTGAATTTCGCTGCGCGCCTGACGGGCGTAAGCGGGCCAGGTCGTCAGCGCCAGCGCCAGGGCGCCGTTCACCAGGCCCGGGCCGAGCATCGCGACAAACGCGAAGGCCAGAATCAGCCGCGGCATCGACATTACCACGTCGGTAAAACGCATCAGCACGCGTTCCAGCCAGCCGCCGTAATAGCCGGACAGGATCCCCACCAGCAGACCGGCGGGGAGCGTAATCGCCGTCACCAGCGCGACCAGCCCCAGCGCCGGACGGGCGCCGAAAATCAGCCTTGAGAGAAGATCGCGGCCGTAGCTGTCGGTGCCGAGCCAGTGCCGCGGGCCCGGACCCTGCAGCCGCGCGGCGGCGTCCTGCCAGTTCGGGTCGAGCGGAGCCAGCCAGGGCGCAAAGAGCGCAATCAGCAGGAGTAACGTAATGATGATCAGGCCGCAAAAGGCGGCGGGAGAGCGGCGCAGGCGGCGTAAAAACAGATAGCCCGGCATCAGCGTATCCTCGGGTCGGTCAGCCGCACCAGCAGGTCGGTGAGGTGATTAATCAGCACAAAGCTCGCGCCGATCAGCAGCGTACCGCCCATGATAGCCGTGGTATCGCCGGCAAAGAGCGCGGTAGTCAGATAGCGGCCAATTCCCGGCCAGGAGAAGACGGTTTCGGTCAGCACCGCGCCTTCCAGCATGGCGGTATAGGCCAGGGCGATCACCGTTAATAGCGTGCCGCGAATGTTCGGCAACACGTGGCGCAGCAGGATGGTCAGCTCGCTGGCCCCTTTGGCGCGCGCCAGCAGGATGTACTCTTTGTTCATTTCGCTCAGGCAGGCGGAACGGGTCAGGCGAGTGATGCTCGCCAGAGAATAATAGGCCAGCAGCAGCACCGGCAGCAGCAGGTGCCCGGCGGCGTTTTTAACCGCCTCTTTATCACCCGAGAGCCAGGTATCAATGAGCGCAAAGCCGGTGCGCGGTTCGACGGTGTACTGATAGATATCGTCCAGCCGCCCCGGCCCCGGCGTCCACTGCAGTTTGGCGTAAAACAGCGCCAGCATCAGCAGACCGAGCCAGAAGATCGGCACCGAGTTGCCGAGCAGCGTAAAGGTGCGCATCGCCAGATCCCACGGCGAGCCGACGTAGCGGGCGCAGAGAACGCCTGCGATAACGCCCGACAGCGCGCCGATAATCAACGCCAGCGTGGCCAGTTCGAGGGTGGCCGGGAACGCGGCAAGCAGGTCGTGCAGCACCGGCTGGCCGGTTGAGCTGGCGATACCGAGATCGCCGTGGGCGAGATTCACCAGATAGCGCCAGAACTGCAGCGGCAACGGCTGGTCGAGGCCGAGCTGGTGACGTACCTGATCATAGGTGGACTGACTGGCGTGGTCGCCGACGATTTGCAGCACCCGATCAACCGGCGACAGCGCCGAGAGCGCAAAGGTCACCAGCAGCAGGCCGAGCAGCGTCAGGGCCAGCGTCAGCAGTCCCTGAAACAGCGCGAGCAGGGGGCGTTTTGCGCGCCGCTCTGCTCGGGGGGGTAACACAGCAGACATGGTTATTCCGTTGGTAAAAAGTACAGTGTTATCAGCTGGCGCGATCTGTTGTTGTAGCCCGGTCAGCGCAGCGCCACCGGGAAAACATAAGGTATCGGGGCCTGCGTTCCCGGAGGCGGCGCGTTGCGCCTGTCCGGGCTACCCGATCGTACCTGCCCCAGGCGTTATTTGGTTACCCGGTCATACCAGACCATATCGGCATTGAGACCCTGCTGATAACCCTTCACGTTATCGCGAACCACAATCTGGGTTTTACCCTGATCGATAAACACGTAAGGCGAACTGCGCTGCAGCGCCTCCTGCATGTTTTTATACAGATCCAGGCGCTTCGCTGCGTCCGGCTCGGCGACTGCCGCCAGGGTCGCTTTATTCAGCTCCGGGATCTGCCAGCCGTTTAGCCCGGCGACGGTACTGGATTTACCGTCGTTGTACGCAAAGGCGCTGGCGTTAGAGTGGGCATCGAAATAGTCAGGGATCCACAGCCGAATCGCCGCCTGATGCTGTTTGGCGCGCACGCGAGCATAGACCTGACTACCCGCGGCCGGCAGCAAATCCACCTTCACGCCGCCCTGGGCGAAGCTCGCCTGCATCGACTGGGCGATGGTGATAAACGGCGGCTTGTTTTCGACGTCGAGGGTGAAATGCGCCTCTTTGATGCCCGCTTTAGCGAGGATATCTTTGGCTTTTTGCGGGTTGAATGTAAATGGGTTATTGTCCAGCGCGCCCGGCAGGCCGACCGGCAGGAAGCTCTGATGGACGAAATATTGCCCCTTCAGCAAATCTTTCGTGATGCCGTTGTAATCCACCAGCCAGCGCGCCGCTTCCCAGAAGGCCGGGTTTTTCAGCAGCGGGTTGGCGCTGTTGCCGGTATTAAAGACCAGATAGTTCTGCTCAGCGGAAGGGATGCTGAGGACCTTGACGCCCGGTTTACCCTGCAGAGCCGCAATCTGGTCGGCGCCGAGATCGCGCGCCACGTCGGCATCACCCTGCTGGATGAGAAGACGACGTGAGGCCGGGTCCGGAACGTTCTTAATAATGATGCTTTTCAGCTTCGGCGCGCCGCCGGGTGCGCTGCTGTTGGCCTCCAGCACGATGGCCTGATGCGGCTGATAGACCCGCATTTTATACGCGCCGCTGCCCGCCGAGTGCATTTTCAGCCAGCCGTTACCGAAGTCGCTATCTTTGGCGTTCGGGGCGACCTGTTTCTCATCGACGATAGAGGCGATCGGCGTTGAGAGAATATTCAGCGCCACCGCCGGGCTGACGTCGGCGGTCCAGCGGAGCTCCAGGGTATGGTCGTCTACCTTCTTCAGCTGGCTGGCGATGTTATCCGGCTGCCAGCCGAGGACGTTAAGAATAAACGCCGGCGATTTGTTCAGGATGACCGCGCGGGTGTACGAGTAAATGACATCTTCCGGGCGCAGCGGGTTACCGGAGGCGAATTTGGCGTCGGGCTTTAGCTTGATGGTCAGGGTTTTCGCCGCCGGATCGGCCTGCCAGCTTTCGGCCAGGATCGGGGTGATTTTTTCAGGGTTATCGCGGTCCGGCTGCACCAGGCGCTGATAAAGGCTCGGTACCGTCTGGATGCTGGAGAGCTCGTTGGCTTCCGCCGGGTCGAGGCTGACGATATCGTCGAGGCCCTGCGCGACCACCAGGGTCCCCGGCGGCGTGGCGGCGTGAACGGCGGCGGATAACGCGGCGAGCACCAGCAGCGGCAGCAGTTTTTTAGTCATATGCGATCCCTGAAAAAAGTTATTGTGATTATTGATGTTTCGCTACGTTAGGCCGCTTAATTACGGGCGTAAAGTCAAAGATCGGCTAAGTTTATGCTTAAAAAGCATAAGCAAGACCAAGGGGTTATGACGATCGATCGTACCGGGCATCTTCCGGCCATTCGCCTTTCTTGATATAACAATTTGATAACACTACGGGAGAGATAAGCGTGCCGGAAATTAATGAATTTGGTCAGCAGGTCAACGATCGCGTGCCAGGGTGGCAGGGCGCGGGACTTCTGCGCCGCACGGCGTTAAATGGCCGTTTTTGCCGGCTGGAGCCGCTGGATACCGAGCGGCACGCGGCGGATCTGTTTGCCGCCTATGCCCTCGGCGACGACAGCGACTGGACCTGGCTTGCCAGCACCTGCCCACAGAGCGTGGAGTCAACGGCGAACTGGATCACCGGTAAGGTTATGGACGACGGGTTGGTGCCGTATGCGGTCATCGATTTGCGCGCCGAGCGGGCCGTCGGGCTGGTCAGCTATATGGCGATTGAGCGGGCGATGGGCACGGTGGAGATAGGGCACGTCACCTGGTCGCGGGCGATGAAAAATACGCCGCTCGGGACCGAGGCGGTGTGGCTGCTGCTGCAAAATGGTTTTGCTCACGGCTATCGTCGGCTGGAGTGGAAGTGCGATTCGATGAATCTCGCCTCCCGCCGCGCCGCCGACCGGCTGGGGTTTACCTGGGAGGGGCGTCTTCGTCAGAGGATGGTGCGCAAAGGACGAACCCGCGATAGCGATATGCTGTCGATTATCGATAGCGAATGGCCCGCGCGCGACGCGGCGCTGCGGGCGTGGCTGGCGCCGGAGAACTTTGATGCTGATGGACGGCAGCTAAAGCGGCTGGAAGATTTTCGCTAGTTTTTCCTCACCCTAACCCTCTCCCGCAGGGAGAGGGTTAGGGTGCTTACTTTTACCGGCGAACCGGCGCGCCGTTCGCCACGTAATACGCCGCGGTGCTCTTCGGCAGCGGCTGACGGCCGCGAATGGCGTCAGCCATTTTTTCGCCAATCATGATGGTGGTCGCGTTAAGGTTGCCGGTAATAATCTGCGGCATAATCGAGGCGTCGACCACGCGCAGGCCTTCCAGCCCGTGAACCCGACCTTCGCCATCCACCACCGCCATCTCGTCGTAGCCCATTTTACAGGTGCCGCACGGATGGAAGGCGGTTTCCGCATGATTGCGCACAAACTCATCCAGCTCGGCATCGCTCCGGCACTCCGCCCCCGGACTGATCTCCCGGCCGCGATAGTTATCCAGCGCCGGCTGATGCATGATTTCGCGGGTAATGCGAATCGCGTCGCGGAACTCCTGCCAGTCCTGTTCGCTGGACATATAGTTAAACAGAATCGCCGGATGTTCGTGCGGGTCGCGCGACTTCAGACGCACGTGGCCGCGGCTTGGGGAGCGCATGGAGCCGACGTGGCACTGGAATCCGTGCTCTTTCACCGCGTTTGAGCCGTTGTAGTTAATCGCGACCGGCAGGAAGTGGTACTGAATATTCGGCCACGCAAAGGCTTCCCGGCTGCGAATAAATCCGCCCGCTTCAAACTGGTTGCTGGCGCCGATGCCGGTCCCGCCGAACAGCCATTCGGCGCCGATTTTCGGCTGGTTCCACCACTGCAGCGCCGGGTAGAGCGACACAGGCTCTTTACATTCGTACTGCAGATACATCTCCAGATGATCCTGCAGGTTCTCGCCGACGCCGGGCAGGGCGTGAACCAGCGGAATATCGAACTGGCGCAACAGTTCCGGGCTGCCGACGCCGGAGCGCTGCAGGATTTGCGGCGAAGCGATGGCGCCCGCGCAGAGCAGCACTTCTTGATTGGCGGTGGCGTTTGACGGCGCCGTGCTGTCGCCCTCCAGCCACTCGACGCCGACGGCGCGTTTGCCGGCAAAAATAATGCGATCGGTCAGCGCATGGGTGCGAATGGTCAGATTGGGACGCGCGCGCGCCTGGTCGAGATAGCCGCGCGCGGTGCTGGCGCGGCGTCCCTGCGGCGTAACGGTACGATCCATGGGGCCAAACCCTTCCTGCTGATAGCCGTTAAGATCGTCGGTGCGCGGGTAGCCGGCCTGTACGCCGGCTTCAATCATCGCGTGGAACAGCGGATTGTTGCCCTGCTTTGGCGTGGTGACGCTGACCGGGCCGTCGCCGCCGTGGTAGTCGTTGGGGCCAATATCGCGGGTTTCCGCTTTGCGGTAGTAGGGCAGGCAGTCGAGGTAGCTCCAGTGCTCAAGCCCCGGCGCCGAGGCCCAGTTATCGAGATCCATAGCGTTGCCGCGGATATAGCACATGCCGTTGATTAACGAGGACCCGCCGAGGCCCTTACCGCGTCCGCACTCCATGCGGCGATTGTTCATATGCGGTTCAGGCTCGGTCTCGTAGGCCCAGTTATAGCGCCGACCCTGTAGAGGAAAGGCCAGCGCGGCGGGCATCTGGGTGCGGAAGTCGAAACGGTAATCCGGGCCGCCCGCTTCCAGCAGCAGGACGGTGGTCTGGGGATCTTCCGTCAGTCGTGTAGCCAGTACGTTGCCGGCGGAACCGGCACCAATAATAATGTAGTCAAACTGCAAAAATGACCTCCTGGTTAAAATATGGATTGAAACTGACCCATCTCAACCTGGATGGATTTTATCTGGGTGTAGCTGTGCAGCGTCTGCACGCCGTTTTCGCGGCCAATCCCGGAGTGCTTGTAGCCGCCGACCGGCATCTCCGCCGGGGATTCGCCCCAGGTGTTGATCCAGCAGATCCCGGCCTCCAGCCGATGAATCAGGCGATGGGCGCGGTTTAAATCCGGCGTGACGACGCCGGCGGCGAGGCCGTATTCGGTGGCGTTGGCGCGGCGAACCGCTTCTTCCTCATCGTCGTAGCTCAGAATCGACATCACCGGGCCGAAGATCTCTTCGCGGACGATGGTCATCTGGTCATCGCAGTCGGTAAACACCGTCGGGGCGACCCACGCGCCGCGGTCGAAGCCTTCGCCTTTCAGCACCTCGCCGCCGCAGAGCAGGCGCGCGCCTTCTTGCTTGCCGATCGCGATGTAGCGCAGCACGTTATCGCGGTGCGGGAAGCTCACCAGCGGCCCGAAGTTGGTGCTTTCAGCAAACAGATCGCCAGGGCGGATACGCGCCACGCGAGCGAGGATTTTCTCTTCAAACGCCGCCTTCAGGCGCGCCGGAACGAATACCCGGGTGCCGTTGGTGCAGACCTGTCCTGAGCTATAGAAGTTAGCCATCATCGCGATGTCGGCGGCGAGGTCGAGGTTGGCGTCTTCGCAGACGATCAGCGGCGATTTACCGCCCAGTTCCATGGTGACTTCCTTCAGCGAGGAGGCGGCGGAGTTGGCCATCACTTTTTTGCCGCTGGCGACGCCGCCGGTAAAGGAGATTTTGGCGATGTCCAGGTGCTCGGTGAGATACTGGCCGGTTTCGGCGCCGGTGCCCGGCAGCACGTTAAATACTCCCGCCGGCAGTCCCGCCTCGCGGTAAATTTCCGCCAGCTTCAGGGCGGTGAGCGGGGTGACTTCACTCGGCTTAAAGATCATCGCGTTACCGGCCGCCAGCGCCGGGGCTGATTTCCACAAGGCGATCTGGATCGGGTAGTTCCAGGCGCCGATCCCGGCGACGACGCCCAGCGGTTCCCGGCGGGTGTAGACGAATGCACTGTCGCGCAGCGGGATCTGGCTCCCTTCCAGCGCCGGGATCAGGCCCGCGTAGTACTCCAGCACATCGGCGCCGGTGACGATATCGACGGCGGCGGTTTCGCTCAGCGGTTTGCCGGTATCGAGAGTCTCCAGACGCGCCAGTTCATCGTTGCGATCGCGCAGAATATCGACCGCTTTACGCAGAATGCGCGAACGTTCCATGGCGCTCATCGCCGCCCAGATTTTTTGCCCTTTTTGGGCGCTCTTTACCGCCCGGTCGACGTCTTCGCGGCCGGCGGCCTGGACGGTCGCCAGCACTTCCCCGCTGGCAGGGTTAATCGTCTCGAAGGTTTTACCGCTGGTGGCGGAAACATAACCACCGTCGATGTAAAGCTGCTGTTCGGCCATTCGGGACATGGGTCCTCCATTAGTGAGAAGTCGGTGGCAGATATTTGCTGATGAAGTGCTCGGCGAGCGTTTCGGCGCGGGCTTTATCCAGCGGTTTACCGCTCAGCGCCGCGCGTAGCCACAGCCCGTCGATCAGCGCGGCGAGACCGTATCCGGCCTCCTGTGCCTCTTCGCGCGGCAGGGCGCGCTGAAACTCATAGACGATATTCGACAGCAGTCGCCGGCTGCTGACCTGCTGCAGGCGATAGAGCATCGGCTGATGCATGCTGCTGGCCCAAAAGGCGAGCCAGGCCTTCATTGCCGCGCTGCTTATCTGGCTGTCGTCGAAGTTTCCCGCCACGATGGCGCGCAGGCGTTCCTGCGGGCCGGCGCCGGGCAGGGCGTGCAGACGGCCCAACACCGCCTGGCGCAGCTGGCCGGTGATATCGCGCATCGTCGCTTCCAGCAGGCCGTTCTTATCCTTGAAATAGTGGCTGATGATGCCGGTTGATACGCCAGCCCTCCGGGCGATCTGCGCGACGGTGGCATCGTGCATTCCCACTTCATTGATGGCGGCCAGGGTGGCGTCAATCAGCTGCCGCTGCCGTATCGGTTGCATCCCCAGTTTGGGCATTTCTCAGACTCCATTCATCAGCTTTGTTTATCTATTAAAGCGGTTTTTGATTGGACGTTCAATATAAAATGTGTCTTAATTGTTGCCGATTTTGGTTCTAATAGTTGCAAAAACAGTAAGGAGAATGGATGACAGACCTTTCGCCGAGCAGAGAAAAGGACAAAATCAATCCGGTGGTTTTTTACACTTCCGCCGGACTGATTTTGTTGTTTTCCCTGATGACTCTCTTCTTCAGCGATTTTTCCGCGGCCTGGATTGGCCGTACCCTGAACTGGGTTTCCCGCACCTTTGGCTGGTACTATTTGCTCGCCGCGACGCTCTATATCGTGTTTGTTGTGTGCATCGCCTGCTCGCGTTTCGGTTCGGTGAAGCTCGGGCCGGAACATTCGAAGCCGGAGTTTAGCGTGCTCAGCTGGGCGGCAATGCTGTTCGCCGCCGGTATCGGTATCGACCTGATGTTCTTCTCCGTCGCCGAACCGGTGACCCAGTATATGCAGCCGCCGGAAGGGGCGGGGCAGACCATGGAGGCGGCGCGCCAGGCGATGGTGTGGACGCTGTTTCACTACGGGCTGACCGGCTGGTCGATGTATGCCCTGATGGGGATGGCGCTGGGATACTTTAGCTATCGTTATAATTTACCCCTGACCATCCGCTCCGCGCTCTATCCGATCTTCGGCAAAAAAATTAATGGCCCAATCGGCCACAGCGTGGATATCGCCGCCGTTATCGGCACCATTTTTGGTATCGCCACCACGCTCGGGATTGGCGTGGTGCAGCTAAACTACGGCCTCAACGTGCTGTTTGATATTCCGGACTCGCTGGGCGCGAAAGCGGCGCTGATCGTGCTGTCGGTCATTATCGCCACCATCTCCGTGACCTCCGGGGTGGATAAAGGCATTCGTATTCTTTCCGAGCTTAACGTGGTGCTGGCCCTCGGGCTGATCCTGTTTGTCCTGTTTATGGGCGACACCGAGTTTCTGCTCAACGCGCTGGTGCTCAACGTTGGCGACTATGTGAATCGTTTTATGGGCATGACCCTGAACAGCTTCGCCTTCGATCGTCCGGTAGAGTGGATGAACAACTGGACCCTGTTCTTCTGGGCGTGGTGGGTGGCGTGGTCGCCGTTTGTCGGTCTGTTCCTGGCGCGTATTTCACGTGGACGCACCATTCGTCAGTTTGTAGTAGGAACGCTGATTATCCCGTTCACCTTTACCCTGCTGTGGCTGTCGGTTTTCGGCAATAGCGCGCTGTATGAAATCATCCACGGCAATGCGGCCTTCGCCGCCGAGGCGGTCGCCCACCCGGAGCGCGGCTTCTATAACCTGCTGGCGCAGTATCCCGCGTTTACCTTTAGCGCTTCGGTGGCAACGATTACCGGCCTGCTGTTCTATGTGACCTCCGCGGATTCCGGGGCGCTGGTGCTGGGTAACTTCACCTCGAAGCTGAAGGATATCAACAGCGATGCGCCAAACTGGCTGCGGATCTTCTGGTCGGTGGTTATCGGCCTGCTGACCCTCGGGATGCTGATGACTAACGGCATTTCCGCCCTGCAGAACGCGACGGTGATTATGGGGCTGCCGTTTAGCTTCGTGATCTTCTTCGTGATGGCGGGATTGTACAAGTCGCTGAAGGTTGAGGATTATCGCCGCGAGAGCGCCAACCGCGACACCGCTCCGCGACCGCTCGGCGTGCAGGATCGCCTGAGCTGGAAGAAGCGCCTGTCGCGGCTGATGAACTATCCCGGCACGCGCTATACCCGCCAGATGATGGAGACGGTGTGCTTCCCGGCGATGGAAGAGGTGGCGCAGGAGCTGAAGCTGCGCGGCGCTTACGTCGAGCTGAAAAGCCTGCCGCCGGAAGAGGGAGACAGCCTGGGCCATCTTGACCTGCTGGTGCATATGGGCGACGAGCAGAACTTTGTTTATCAGATCTGGCCGCAGCAGTACTCCATTCCCGGCTTTACCTACCGGGCGCGCAGCGGGAAGTCGACCTACTATCGTCTGGAGACCTTCCTGCTGGAAGGGAGTCAGGGCAACGACCTGATGGACTACAGCAAAGAGCAGGTCATTACCGATATTCTTGACCAGTACGAGCGTCATTTGAACTTTATCCATCTGCATCGCGAAGCGCCGGGCAACAGCGTGACCTTCCCCGGAATGTAGGCCATCTAAACGTTTTCTGAAAAAGGATTGCGGCTGGTTAAATATACAGTGAATTGCGCAGGGAAGCGTATGATGGCGGCGGGTGCCTGAGGCTTTCTGCGTTCAGGCTTAGGTGAGGATTCAGAAAGACGAAGCCCCAGGAGATGTTCCCATCAACCTGAGGCCTACAATCCAAACCTAGCACGTTGGATAGTAGCCTCTTCTTCGCATGGAGGCAACGAGATGCTGACAAAATACGCCCTGGTGGCAATCATCGTGCTGTGTCTGACAGCGCTGGGATTGACGTTAATGGTGCGCGACTCACTGTGCGAGCTGAGCATCAAAGAACGTAGTATGGAGTTCAAGGCCGTTCTCGCTTACGAAACGAAGAAGTAGCCGGTATGCGGGGAGCTATCCCCGCTTATCCGCAGGCTGGGTAAGGAACCTTAAGGCACCTTTTTTCTGCTTATGGGGGCAGGATGGACGGCGAGAGAACATCGACCGGTTAAAACAATCGCGCCGCCACCCTGCATACTGCTTCGCTGACGTCAACCTCACCCTTACCGGCATTTTTCTACGCTAAATCCGTTCTACCAGCAGACAAAACCACCATCAACCACCAGGTCAACGCCGGTGCAGAACGAGGCGGCATCGCTGGCGAGGAACAGCGCCGGGCCGGCCATCTCCTCAACCTTCGCCATACGCTGGATCGGCGTCTGGCTTTCGAATTCGCGGGTCTGATGAACCATCTCAGGGCGGGTGTTCATCGGCGTGGCAGTATAGCCGGGGCTGATGGAGTTGACCCGAATCCCTTTGCCGATCCACTCCATCGCCAGGCTTTTCGACAGGTGGATAACGCCCGCTTTAGAGCAGTTATAGTGCGCCTGATCGAGACCGCGGTTAACGATAATGCCGGACATCGAGGCGATATTAATAATCGAACCGCCGCCCGTTTCCTGCATCAGTTCGGCTTCCGCTTTGCAGGAGTTCCACACGCCGGTCAGGTTAATATCGATAACCCGCTGCCACTGCTCGGTTTCCATCTCCAGCGCCGGATTGGCGTTGGCAATCCCGGCGGCGTTGACGGCTATATCGAGGCGGCCAAAGCGGCTTTTCGCTAATGCCACGCCGGCGCGTAGGTCGCTAAGCTGGCGCACATCACCGGTGTAGAAGCAGGCCTCTCCGCCGATGGCTTCAATATTTTTGACGGTTTCGGCGAGGCCGCCGTCTTCGCGGAGATCGAAGCAGACGACCCGAGCCCCCGCGCTGGCGAGCCCGTAAGCAATCATCTGGCCGATGCCGCTGCCCGCGCCGGTGACAAAGGCCACGCGGTCCTGCAGGTTAAACAGCTGTTGGGCAAAATCTTTTGCGATCATAGTTATTACTCTCTAAAAAAATATTCTTTAGCATGCCCGGTGTTGGCGTTCCCGGAGGCGGCGCGTTGCGCCTGTCCGGGCTACGGGGCTTGTGCCGTCGGGTAGTCGGGTAGCCCGGACAGGTGCGCAGCACCGCCTCCGGGACATGATTTGTGTAGCCTGACCTGAAAAATGCCAGGCTGGCGGCATTACGACATAATCAAGCCGCCATCGATATTGATGGTCTGCCCGGTGAGGTAGCGCGCGTCGTCGGAGGCGAGAAACGCCACCAGCCCGGCAACGTCTTCCGGTTTGCCGGCGCGCTTCATCGGAATGCCTTCGACCCACTCCGCCATCAGCTCGCCTTTACCGTAGCGCTTCTGCTCGGTGCTGAGAATTTCGCCCCAGACGCGGTCGTTGTAATCCCACATCTCGCTTTCGATAATGCCCGGACAGAAGGCGTTAACGGTGATATTCCACGGCGCCAGCTCGTGCGCCAGGCTTTGGGTGATGCCGATCACGCCCATTTTGCTGGCGGCATAGTGCGGGGTGTAGATAAAGCCCTGACGACCCTGGCCGGAAGAGGTGTTGATCAGGCTGCCGTGGTTCTGCTTGACCATATATTTGGCGGCTTCGCGGCAGCACAGCCAGACGCCGGTGGTGTTAACGGCGAGCACTTTTTCAAAGTCGGCTTTCGGCATGCGATCGTAATAGTCGATAGTGATCACGCCGGCGTTCTGGATAGAGACGTCGATGGTGCCGAAACGCGCTGCCGCCTGCTCGTACAGCGACTGCACCTGCGCTTCGTCGGTCACATCAACCTGTAACGACAGGATGTCGGCCTGGTAGCGCTGGCGGAGGGTTTCCGCCGTTTCGTGGACGCGCTCGGCGTTAGAGACCATCACCAGATTCGCGCCGTCGCGCGCAAAGCGCTCGGCAATACCGGCACCAATTCCGCGGCAGGCGCCGGTGATAACAACCGTTTTGTTGTGGAAATTTCTTTGCATGTTTTTCATCCCTTATTGAAGCCGGACGGCAGTGCGTCCGGCGGGGTAATAAATAGGTGATTAACTGGTGGCGCCTGCCGCCGCCAGCTTCTCCTCATGGCGGCGCATCAGGATGACTTTGTTCTGCAGTTTCTGCTGGAACTGGTCGACGACGACGGCGGTGACGATAACCACCCCCTTAATGACCATCTGCCAGAAATCGCTGACCCCCATCATCACCATGCCGTCGGCGAGGAAGACGATGACGAACGCGCCAATGATTGATCCGGTTACCCGGCCGCGACCGCCCGCCAGCGCGGTTCCGCCGAGCACGGTGGCACCAATGGCGTCCATTTCGAACATATTGCCGGTCATCGGGTGCGCGGTTTGCAGCTGCGAGGCGACGATAAGGCCGACGAACGCTGAGCACAGGCCGGAGAAGGCGTAAACGAAGATTTTTGCCTTGACGATAGGCACGCCGGCCAGGCGTGCGGCGGATTCGTTACCGCCGATAGCGTAGATATAGCGGCCCAGCGGGGTTTTGGTGGTCAGCCAGTAGCCCAGCAGCAGGAAGCCGATCATCAGCCAGATTGGCAGATAGATGCCCAACAGCGTCCCGGATCCAAGCGTGGAGAAACCGGTGTTGCCCAGCGCTTCCATGCCGTTGAGGTTGGGGTAGGTGCTGCCGTCGTTGAACAGCAGCGCCGAGCCTCTGGCGACATACATCATGCCCAGGGTGCAGATAAAGGGCGCGACGCCGAAGCGGGTGATGACCGCACCGTTAACGAAGCCAACCAGCACGCCGAAGAGCGCCACGCAGAGGATCACTTCCGGTACGTTGAAGAAGATAACGCTGCCGTTCCATAAGGGCAGGCCGTTGGTTAACAGCGCCCCGGCCACCATGCCGCAGATGCCGGCCACGGCGCCGACGGAGAGGTCGATACCGCCCGTCAGGATAACCAGCGTCATGCCGATGGCCAGCAAGCCGGTGATGGCCACGTGCTGGGTCATAATCAGCAGGTTAGATGTGGTCAGGAAATTCGGTACCATCACGCTGAAGAACGCGATAACCAGCAGCAGAGCGATGAACGTTCTGGCCTTCAGCAGGTACATATAAATCATATATTTCTGGTTCATGATGGGTTCCAGCCTGATTAATCTTGAGGTGTTGAAGCCGCGATTAATTTTTCGCGGGTCACCGCATGACGCGGTAAATCGGCGGTAATCCGACCGTCGGCCATGACCAGGATGCGATCCGCCAGCGCCATCACTTCATCCAGCTCCGATGAAGAGAACATCACTGCCAGACCCTGCTGGGCCATTTTGCCGATCAGATGATAAACGTCGGTTTTCGCGCCGACGTCGATACCGCGAGTGGGCTCATCGAGAAACACCACCTCCGGCTTCGTCATCAACGCCTTGCCGAGCACCACCTTTTGTTGGTTGCCGCCGCTGAGTGAGGTGACAGGCAGATCGGGGTCGCTCACCTTGATTGCCAGTTCGCGAATCATCTCTTTGACGCAGGCGATTTCTTTCTGCGGATTCAGCCATTTCCACGCCCGGCGAAATCCCTGCAGGCTGAAATCGGATAAGGTCATATTCGATTGAATCGACATCATCTGCACCACGCCTTCGCCCTGACGGTCTTCAGGCACCAGCGCCAGCCCTTTTTTCAGCCGCGCCTGGAACGGGGCCTTTTCGATATTTTCGCCGTTGAGATGGACGTTACCGCTCTGGCAGGGCATCAGGCCGACCAGGCCTTTAAACAGCTCCGTGCGTCCGGCGCCGAGCAGGCCGTAGATGCCGATCACTTCTCCCTTACTTAAGGTAAAGGTCACATCGTTGAGCTTATAGCCGCCGCTGGGGTGCAGCGCCGTCAGACCTTCAACGGCAAGGACCGCTTCGCCTTTCGGCGCCGGCCGGTAGTCGAAATGTTTTTTCTTATCGCCGACCATCTGTTCGATAATCCACGGAATACTGGCGTCGCTGACCTCGCGCTCGCTGATAAAGCGCCCGTCGCGGAAAATAGTGATGTGGTCGCCAATTTCCATCAGCTCTTCCAGACGGTGGGAAATATAGATAATGGTGACGCCGCGGCGTTTAAGCTGTTCGATCACGTTAAACAGGATTTTGACTTCCGACTGGCTGAGCGCGGAAGTGGGTTCATCCATAATTAATACCCGGGTGTCCTTAGAAAGCGCTCGCGCAATTTCCACCAGCTGCTGATGGCCAATGCCTAATTCGCCAAGCTGGGTGTAGGGATCGACATTCAGCTCCAGTCTTTCCAGTAATGATTTGGCTAACTCATATTGATATTTTTCGTTAATCTTCCCTTTTTGAAAGAATTCGTTAGCCATAAAAATATTATCCATGACGTTCATATTCGGGAATAAATTTAATTCCTGAAAAATGATGCTGATTCCCTGCTTTTCAGCCTGGTGCGTCGAGCTAAGGGTCACCGGGGCGCCATCAAGAATGATTTGACCGGAAGAGGGTGTTTCAACGCCAGCAAGCATTTTCATCATGGTGGATTTACCCGCACCATTTTCACCGATCAGAACGTTTACTTTATTTCGATAGACCCGGTAATTCACGCTATCTAAGGCGACAACGCCCGGATAAACGCGAGATAATTCGCGAGTTTCGATAATAACTTCAGAGTCGACTGGTTGGGAATTGACGAGTTCTTGCCGCTGCATGTTATTGCCCTCCCAAACGAACAATTTTGGCTGGCGTAATATCAGGCATGGTCTGCGGAATATCCCAGGCCGAGAACACGCCGTACACCTGTACCGCTTCGCCGGTTTTCACCTGCGCCGTCTGGATCATCTTGACCGCATGTTCGTTAATCGCCCGGCTATATTCGCCAAACAGCACCTGATCGTTAAAGTCCTGATAGCTGGCGCCCTGATAGCCGTCGCGTAATAATGTGCCGCGCAGCGTTGGGCCAATTTGCACCACCACGTTGCCGCCACTGATATCCTCAATCGTCATTTTTCCGCTGCGCGAAGCGGAATCAATTTTACTGATATTGCCTTCGACTTTGACGTAAAACACGCAGGGGTTTTCGTCCTGAGCGCGATAGCCTAAGGTTTTGCAGGCGCTATCGATATCTTTCGCCGCGCGCAGGGCGGTCATCAGCTCGGCAACGGGGCGGGCTTTAGCCACAACCTGGGGAACCAGCTGGTCTTGCCATGTCCGATCGATATCCGCCATATGCGGGTTGGGCGGAGATTTAAGATCGGCCAGCTCCTGCTGAGAGACGATACGACAGCCCCCGAGCGCAAGAATAACCAGCGTCAGCGAGATTTTTTTATACATAATACGCTCCTGTGCGCCCCGGACGGGGCGCAACAACCCGAAATCAGGATTTGATATTGAAGTCCTGCACTTTGTCTGCATTGTCCTGAGTAATCAGAATGCCGCGGAACATCACGCGCTGCTTGGCCGGTTTTTCACCTTTTTGCAGGTAGTTATCGAGGTCGGTCACCCCCTGAGCGGCGATAGCCTGCGCCTGAAGCATTACGGTGGCCTGCAGGGTGCCGGCTTTTACCGCGTCGCGCTCATCGTTGCTGCCATCGATACCGACCACCACCACATCGTTACGATTCGCGGCTTTCAGCGCGGCAATGGCGCCGAGGGCCACAGGACCGTTGCCGCAAATCACGCCTTTCACGTCGGGGTGCGCCTGCAGAATACTGTCCATAATGCGCTTGCCGTCGATTAAGGTGCCTTTCGCGTCCTGCTTAGCGACGCTGACCATATCCGGGTACTGGTCAATCACCTGGTGGAAAGATTTAGAGCGGGTCACGCAGTTATTATCCGCAAGATTACAGGTCAGTTCGGCATATTTGCCTTTCTCCGCCATTTTCTCGACAAATACGTTGGCGACTTCAGAACCGGCCTGGAAGTTATTATGGGTAATTTGCTCCAGCGCGATATCATCGACAGGAATTTCGCGGTTAATTAAAACCACCGGAATACCCGCTTTCTTCGCTTTTTCAATGGCGGCGACGCTGGCGGTGGAGTCGGCGTTATCCAGAATAATGCCCTGAACTTTTTTACCGATGGCGGTATCGATCAGCTCATTCTGTTTTTTGACATCTTCGCCATGCGACAAAATGGTGGTCTGGTAGCCCAGCTCTTTGGCTTTCTCGCTAGCGCCCTTGGCTTCAGAGGCGTAATAGGGGTTATCCAGCGAGTTAACCATGATCATGATGGTGCCTTTTTCTGCCGCCTGGGCAGCGAAAGAAAAGGCGGTCAGGGTAGCAGCGGTTAAAAGCGTTAAACGTAATTTCATGACAATTTTCTCTCTTGGTTGTTATTGTCGGGTACGGTGAAACAACGTAAGGCCTGTAAATCGAGTTTATGGGCCGGGGTTCTCCTTTTGTTGATGATTAAGAGCCTATCCATTAGGGCTATTTTACTGGCCATTTTGAACCAGGGCAGTGCTCAAAACCCTCACGTACTACGTGTACGCTCCGGTTCTTCCGCGCTGTCCGTGTTCAAACTGCCTGCGCCAATAACGCCTACTGGGATAGGCTCTAAGGTGCGTCACGCATTCGATTCCCTGGTGGGCGTCAGGCGGACGTTGCCGGTTTCCATAATGTTCTGTTCACCGCATGGCGCCACTCCTGCCATCTTTTCTGCAGGCGCTGGTGGCGGGCCATATCGGGGATAAATTCGCTGTGTTCGGTTAAAAACGCGTTCAGGTCGGTCACCGATCCGGGATTCAGGGCTTTGCGCGCGAGCAGGGCCGCGCCAATCGCCGACAGCTCGGCAACGTCGCTGCGCATCACCGGACAGCCGAGCAGGTCAGCCTGATACTGCATTAGCCAGTCGTTCCTGGTTGGGCCGCCGTCGACCATCAGCGCCGTTAAGTGGAAGTCGTCCTGCTGGCGCATCGCCACCACCACATCGGCGATTTGATAGGTAATGGATTCCAGCGCGGCGCGAATCAGATGGGCGCGCTTGACGCCGCGGCTCAGGCCGCAAATCACGCCGCGGGCGCTGTCATCCCACCACGGGGCTCCCAGGCCGGTTAACGCTGGCACAAAATAGACGCCCAGCGTGGAGTCCACGGAGGCGGGCAGGGTGTTGAGTTCATGCGCCAGTTCGGCATCGGAAAGTTCGCTCAGACCGGTGCTGTCCGCCATCCACGCCACGGCATCGCCGGTATGCGGAATATTACCTTCGAGTCCGTAGGTGATGCTGTCGCCGTCGTGCCAGGCGATGGTGGTGGCCAGCGCGTCGATATCGCACTGTGCGGATTTTACCGGCGCCATCACCGATGACCCCGTACCGTAGGTGGCTTTCACGCAGCCGAGTTCACCCAGCGCGTGGCCAAACAGCGCGGCGTGGGAATCCCCGACCATCGCCATTACGGGAATACCGTCAGGGATAGCGTTCAACCCCCGGGTATAGCCAAACAATCCGCTGGAGGGCTTGATCTCCGGCAGCGCGGCGCGCGGGATCTGGAACAGCGCCAGCATGTTGTCATCCCACTGGCCGGTTTGCAGGTTCAGCAGCTGGGTACGCGCGGCATTGGAGTAATCGCAGTAGAACGCATCGCCCTGGGTTAAGTTCCACAGCAGCCAGCTGTCGATAGTGCCGAGGCAGATTTCTCCGCGCTCAGCCAGCGCGCGCCCCTCAGGAAGGGATTCCAGCAGCCAGCGCATTTTCGAGGCCGAAAACAGAGGCGCAATCGGCAGGCCGGTCACGGCCTTGATTTGCCGCTCTTTGTCGCTGTGGCGCAGTTCATCGCAAAACGCGGCGCTGCGGCTGCACTGCCAGGTGATCGCGGCGTTGATTGGCTTACCGCTCTGGCGATACCAGCCGATCGCGGTCTCGCGCTGGTTACTGATGGCTAATGCCGCGACGTTTTCTGCGCCAATGTGCGCTACCGCTTGCGCGATAACCGCCAGCGAAGCGTCAACCAGGACTTCTCCCGACTGCTCGACCCAGCCTTCACGCGGCGTCTGGATCGCCAGCGGCTGAGAGAATTTCACCACGACCTGGCCGCGGCTATCGAGTACGACGGCTTTGGCATTGGTGGTGCCTTCGTCCAGCGCAATGATGAACTCTTTACGTGTTGCCTGCATTAGGTAGTCTCCTGAGTCACACTTCGTCCTGGCGCGGAGGGGGAAGTCGGCATTCCTCTTTATCGCATTGCTTCTTAGCAGGCCATGATGTGACAATTCGTTTTCACTTTTTTAATCACTGAATATATATTCGATAGTGATTATTTATTTGTTACCTTAGCCAGAAACTTCCCGTCGGGCTACAGGAAAAGTTATCAATTGTGCTGGCAATCACACTTATCCGTTTGGTGAAGCTTCCGGATGTCGGGGGAAAAGAGCGCGGTTGGCTGGTTATATACGATTGAAATATAAAAATTTATTGGCGAAGCCTTTACGCCTGAAGGAAAGCGTAAAGGCTGTGGGAAAGTGTTTGAGTGAGGAAATTACCCGGCGATAAGCAGCCTGGCCGTTGGATAATCGGTGATCAGAACATCGATATAACCGCCTGAAAGCGCGCCTTTGATAGCCGCTACCTTCTCGCTGCCGCCGGCAAGGGCCACCACGTTAGGGCACTTCTTCACTTTCTCCAGCGCCATGCCGATCACAGGATCTTCATCATCGCGTAACACCGCCTTGCCGTTTTTATCGTAGTAGTGCAGGCAAATGTCACCCACGGCGCCGCGTTCCGCCAGCACCTGCAGCATATCTTCGTGATAGTAGTTACCGGACGTTTTGAGCAGCTGCGAAGGTTCAAGGATGCCAATCCCGACGATGGCGATATCGACTTCGTCGAAGCGCGCAATCACATCGGCGACATCTTTGCTGGCCACGAGGCGATTTTTCTCCTCCGTAGAACCTTCGATGCTCTGGGAAGGGAGCAGCCAGGCTTCACAGTTCAGACGCTGCGCCAGGGTCTGGGTCAGGATGGTCGCCTGCACGTTACCGTTAGGACCCACGCCGCCGAGCAGTTGAATCACGCCGTTGGCCTTCAGGTTTTGCGCGTGAACCTCATCAACCATTGCGCGGATAGTCGAACTCCACGACGAGACGCCAATCAGATCTTTCGGCCGCAATCGCGTTTCCAGATAGTGGGCCGCGGCGGATCCGATGGCGCGCTTGATGGTGTGATCGCTGGCGTCCTCTTCGGTATCCACGACGATGGCCTGTTTAATTCCGTAGCGATCCTCGAGGCCTTTTTCAAGATTGAGGAAAATATTCGATGGCTGAACAACGCTGATTTTGACCACACCTTCTTTTTGGCAGCGGGCGATCGCTCGGGAGATAAATGACTGAGAAAGCGAGAGAAGTTGAGCGATATCGGACTGCTTTCGTCCTTCAAGATAGTAGAGCGTGGCAATCTTAACTAATAGCCGTTGTTCATCCTGCTTAGCCATATATTTCCCCGAAAATCATTTACGTGCAGCCATTATGTTAGAGCTCATTATCATACGCGAAAAGAAAAGACAGTTAAGTGTGATGGATATCTAACTTTCGCCAATCCTCAAAATCAGCTATGGACAAAAACAGAACAGTAGCCGCATAATTGAATAAAGAGTCGTTAGTGAATATATATTCATAGCGATTTCAGGTCAACTGAAAAGTGCCCGGGTGACGTCACGCCCGGTGGTAAGGAGGCAGAATGTTCCTGAGTATGATGCAGCGGCGTAAGCCTTACGATGCGTTGCCTGGGGATGTCTGGTTTTTTTAGTCCCTGACGGAATAAATATTCCAAGTTGAAAATAAATTCAGAGGTATTAAATGAATCCCTATAGCTATGATGTCCAGGCCCTTGAGCGTAAAGCCCGTGCCGTACGTCGCCATATCGTCAGATTGAACGCCAACAGCCCTGCGGGCGGGCACACCGGCGCCGACCTGTCGCAGGTTGAACTGCTCACCGCGCTCTATTTCCGCATTCTGAACGTCGCGCCGGAGCGTCTGGCTGACGACCAGCGCGATATCTACATCCAGTCGAAAGGCCATGCGGTGGGCTGCTACTACTGCGTGCTGGCCGAGGCGGGCTTCTTTCCGGTTGAGTGGCTGGAAACCTATCAGCATGCGAACTCCCATCTTCCGGGTCACCCGGTGCGCCAGAAAACGCCGGGGATTGAGCTCAACACCGGCGCGCTGGGCCACGGTTTGCCTGTTGCGGTGGGGCTGGCGCTGGCTGCGAAAAAAAGCAACAGCTCCCGCCGCATTTTTTTAATTACCGGCGATGGCGAGCTGGCGGAAGGCAGCAACTGGGAAGCGGCGCTGGCCGCTGCGCACTACGGCCTTGATAATCTCATCATTATTAATGACAAGAACAATCTCCAGCTGGCGGGTCCGACGCGCGAAATCATGAATACCGATCCGCTGGCTGATAAATGGAAGGCCTTCGGGATGACGGTCACCGAATGCCAGGGCAACGACATGGCGTCGGTAGTGGCGACCCTGGAAGGGCTGAAGCAGGAAGGTAAACCGAACGTCGTTATCGCCAACACCACGAAAGGTGCCGGTATTTCCTTTATCCAGGGGCGCCCGGAGTGGCACCACCGGGTACCGAAAGGCGAAGAAATTGCACTGGCACTGGAGGAACTGAAAGATGAGTAATGCAGAACACCTGGCGAGCGTGATGGTTCAGGCCTTTATTGATGCGGTCGACCGCGGCGTCGATCTGGTGCCGGTGGTGGCTGACTCCACGTCAACGGCCAAAATCGCGCCGTTTATTAAACAGTTCCCCGGGCGTCTGGTGAACGTGGGCATCGCCGAGCAGAGCATGGTTGGGACGGCGGCGGGTCTGGCGTTGGGGGGCAAAGTGGCGGTCACCTGTAACGCCGCGCCGTTCCTGATTTCCCGCGCCAATGAGCAGATTAAAGTCGACGTTTGCTATAACAACACCAACGTTAAGCTATTTGGCCTTAACGCCGGCGCCAGCTACGGCCCGCTGGCCAGCACCCATCACGCGATTGACGATCTGGCGGTGATGCGCGGTTTCGGTAATATCCAGATTTTCGCTCCGTCTTCGCCGCGCGAATGTCGGCAGATTATCGATTACGCCATCGGCTATCAGGGGCCGGTCTATATTCGCCTCGACGGCAAGGCGCTGCCGGAGCTGCACGATGAAAGCTATCGCTTTGTGCCGGGGGCGGTCATCACCCTGCGGGAAGGCGAGGATATCGCGCTGGTGGCCACCGGCTCGACGGTGCATGAAATCGTCGATGCCGCGCAGAGGCTGGCCGATGCGGGGATTCAGGCCAAAGTGGTGAGCGTGCCGTCCATTCGCCCTTGCGATACCGCCGCGCTGCTGGCGGCGCTGAAACCGTGCAAGGCGGTGATAACGGTGGAGGAGCATAACGTCAACGGCGGATTGGGGAGCCTGGTGGCGGAAGTGCTGGCCGAAGCTGGCGCGGGAATCCCGCTCAAACGTCTGGGGATCCCGGATGGCGAGTATGCGGCGGCGGCGGACCGCGGCTGGCTGCGCAAACACCACGGCTTCGATGCCGCTTCCGTCGCCGGGCTGGCGCAGAAAATGCGCTGACTTTACGCCGGCTTAAACCGATAACCCGCGCGGTCTGCCGCGCGGGTTTTGTTTTTACGTCGCGCAGAGCGTGATGACGTAGTCACCGGCCTTAATCCATTGCAGCCGATACTCCCCGGCGGAGATCCGAAGAAGCAGATTTCCTTCCTTTATATACGTCACCTCAAAATCGCTGAAACCCACGCCGTTCTGTATTTCGGGCGGGCTGGCCTTAAATGCGCTCTCTTTTGCCGAAAACGCCAGCGTCAGCGCCAGCGCCGACGGCAGGCCGCTGGCGTCCAGCAGGCTTTTTTCCGCGCTATTGACGATGCTGCTTTCCAGCTCGGCCGCGAGGGCGGGAGACAGGATGCGCTCAATATCAACGCCGACCGGCCCGGCGGAGACAACCGCCAGCGCGCTGCGTTCGCAGTGGCTGATGCTGCCGTACCACGGCGCAGGCCACAGGGGCTGGCGTTGGTCGCCAATGGCAGGGATCTCTGTCTCACCGACCTCCCGCAGCGCATAAACCGCGGCGATACGCCCGGCAAGATGTTCGCTCTGCCGCTTGCGGGCGCAGCCGCTTAGCCGGGCATGATGAGGCAGCCAGAGGAGATCTTCAGGCCGAAAGGTCAATGGGTCGAAATCGACACGCTGCAGCGAGCGATCGGCAAGCTGAATGATAGAACGTTGGGTTTGCATAGGGGGGATGTTAACAGATTCTCCCCGCCGCCCTCTATGGCAAGAGGGCGGGGGGAACGGCCAGACAATCAGAAGTGGGTATTGACGCCCAGATACCAGGTGCGGCCTGATTCGTTATAGGTATTGGCGCCCGCGCCAGCCATATAAGAAACATCGGTCAGGCTACCGGTGGTTTGCGCATTCCCCGCGCGCCAGTGGCGCTTGTCGAAGACGTTATCCACGCCGCCGGTCAGGCTGACGTTTTTGGTCACATCCCAGGTGGCGCTCAGGCCAACGATGCTGTATGGGCTGACTTCATCCGTTTCAGAACCCACCGCGGGCTCACCTTTGTAGTTATATTTCTTCGGCTGCTGCTTGCCGTACCAGGTGAAGGTCGACTGTACGGAAATATCCTGCTGAATCTGCCAGCTCAGGGTGGAGTTCAGGGTATATTCCGGAATAATCGACAGACGATCGCCGGTTTCCTTGTTTTTACTTTGCAGCATATAAGTGATGTTATTGGTCCAGTTCACCGTTTCGCTGACCGGCACGTTCAGGGTGCCTTCCAGACCTTCAACCACCGCTTTAGGCACGTTTTCCCACTGATAGATATCAGTTTTCACTTTACCGTTCGTAGTCTGCGAAATCGGCGCGTAGCCGGCTTCGATTTTATCGCGGTAGTCGTTGCGGAACCAGGTCACCCCCGCCAGCCAGCCGTCGCGTTTAAACTCAAGGCCAATCTCTTTGTTGATGCTGGTTTCGGCTTTCAGGTCATCGTTACCCATCATGTAGCAACCGGTACCGGTGCCGCTGGCGTAGCAGCCCTGGCCTTTGCTATAGAGAATATAATTCGGGTTGGTTTGGTACAGGCTCGGCGCTTTATAGGCGCGGGCGATGCCCATTTTCAACGTGAAGTCATCCCCCAGCCCCTGAGACAGGTTGAGCGACGGGCTCCAGTTGTTGCCGACGATCGTGTGATGATCGAAACGCAGCGCCGGCGTCAGCATGGTGGTGTCGGTCAGCTCCACGTTGTCTTCGGCAAACAGGGAGAAGATCTCGGCCTTCGAGTATGGGCTACGGCCGGTGCTGTCATAGCCGTCGATATCGCCGCCCATAAAGGTTTGGGTATTTGACGCCAAATCCTTCATCCGCTGCTGGTTCCACTCGGTGCCCAGCGTCAGGTTCTGGTTAAACACCAGATCCAGCGGGATGTTAACTTCGCTGTGCAGCATCACGTCGGCCAGGTCGATATCGCTGAACTGGTTGCTGTTGAAGATACCTTCCGTACCGCCCGCCAGACCTTCGCCTTTACGCGAGTTACGGGTACGTTCGTACTGGGCCCAGTTGCTGGTGGTCACGCCGTTATCCCAGCCGCCGTTCCAGGTGACGGAATAAGTCTGGCGATAGAGGCGGTTCGTCTCTTTCCCGTAGTTCTCTTTCACCAGATCGTTGGTATTGGTGTTCTGCGTATCGCCCGCGTAGAGGTTGCCCTGACGGCTGTAGCCGGATTCAAACTCCAGCGACTGCATCGGGGCGAAATCCCAGCGCACGACGCCGTTGATGTTCTTATTTTTAACCCCTTCACGCCCGGCAGGCATGGTATTAGCGTACGCACCGGTACGCTCTGACTGATGCCCGTCGTTGATATCCCAGGCATCGGCCTGCGTTTTATCGAGGTTGCCCAGCAGGCGGAAGCTGAAATCGCCGCCCAGCGGGCCGCTGAGGCTAAAGTTGGTGCGTTTGGTCGAGCCTTCTTCTTTATGCTCCGGGGCGTTCATGTAGGTGTTCCATGAACCGTGCCATTCGCCGTCGCTTTTCTTGGTGATGATATTGACCACGCCGCCCGCCGCGCCGTTGCCGTAGCGCGCGGCCGCCGGGCCGCGAATGACTTCAATACGTTCGATCAGCTCCGGCGGTACCCATGAAGTATCGCCGCGGGTATCGCGCTCGCCGCGCCAGCCCAGACGCACGGAGTTGCGGCTGGTCACGGGCTTGCCGTCAATCAGGATCAGGGTGTTTTCCGGGCCCATGCCGCGAATATCAATCTGGCGATTATTGCCGCGCTGGCCGCTGGTGGAGTTGCCGGTCAGGTTAACGCCGGGCATGGTACGGATAATTTCCGACACGTCACGCGCAGGCGGGCGTTTACGAATTTCATCTGCGGTAATGGTTGAAACGCCGGGCGCCTGCAGGTTCTGCTCGGCGGCGGTGACGACCATGGTTTCATCAGCGGTTGCGGTTTTGCTATCGGAGGCGGTTTCCGCCGCGCTCAGCGGAAACGCAGCCCCGTAGATTCCCAGATTGACCAGCAAGGCCAGGGATTTGATCCTGTTATTCATTGTAATTCCTGCTTTTTGTCGCCACCTTCTCCAAAAGACCCTTCCCAGCGGGAGGAGAGGCGGTATCAATGTTGCCAGTCGAGGGCAAAGGGCGCTCCGTCGCGGACTAAATGAGCCCTCTCAGACATGTTTAATTTTGAAAGACGCGCTTCCCACAGCGCGCTAATACGCTATTGCAAATGAAAATAGTTATCAATAATATTATCAATAAATATTGCGTTTATTAATGCGTTTGTTGATAAATGTCACGATAAACATAGGGTTGAAAAGGAATGCATAAGACAGGAAGTGACGACTGGTGGCAGCATATCTCCGGCCCGCAAATCGAAGCCGTTGACGGCGCGTATCGGGTAACCTTCTGGTGGCGCGATCCGGCGGGCAACGAAACCTCTTCGGCCATCCAGCGGGTATGGATTTATATCACCGGCGTGACTGACCATCATAAAAATGCCGTACCGCAAACCCTGCGGCGCATTCCCGGTACCGATGCCTGGTGCTGGCAAACCACGCTTTCTCCGACCTGGCGCGGCAGCTATTGCTTTATCCCTTCCGCCCGCGACGACGACTTTTCCCCCCAGCTTTTTAACGGTGACGGCCCGGACCGCGCGCTGCTGCGCGAAGGCTGGCGCAGGCTGCTGCCGCAGGCGATTGCCGACCCGCTCAATCCGCAAAGCTGGAAGGGCGGGCGCGGCCACGCGGTCTCCGCGCTGGAGCTGCCGGACGCCCCCGAACAGTCCGGCTGGGCCCTGCGCGATGAACCTTATCCACCGCCGCTCTGCATCGAATGGCAGAGCCAGCGCCTCGGCAACCGCCGACGGATATGGGTTTACGCCACCGGCGACGCGCAGCCGCAGGCGCGCCCGCTGGCGATCCTGCTGGATGGCCAGTTCTGGGCAGAAAGCATGCCGGTATGGGCGCCGCTGGCGGGCTTAACCCGCGAAAAACGGCTCCCGCCGGCGGTTTATCTACTGATTGACGCGATTGATAATCCGCACCGGGCCGCGGAGCTTCCCTGCAATGAGGCGTTCTGGCTGGCGGTTCAGGAAGAGCTGCTGCCAATGGTTCACCGGCTGGCGCCTTTCAGCGATCGCGCCGATCGCACGGTGGTGGCGGGTCAGAGCTTTGGCGGCCTGGCCTCGATGTTCGCCGCGCTCTACTGGCCCCAGCGCTTTGGCTGCGTGCTCAGCCAGTCCGGCTCTTACTGGTGGCCGCATCGCGGCGGCGCGCAGACGGGTCTGCTGATTGACCGCCTGAGCCGCGGCGAATTACATCCGCAAGGGCTACGTATCTGGCTGGAAGCCGGTATTCGCGAGCCGATCATTTTTCGCGCCAACCAGGCGCTACTGGCGCATCTGGAACAGCAGACGATTTTCTGGCGTCAGGTTGACGGCGGGCATGATGCGCTGTGCTGGCGCGGCGGGCTGACCGCCGGGCTTATCCAGCTGTGGCAGCCTTTATGCCGTGATGAGTAACAACGCGCGCTTTACGAGGAATTAGACATGCAATTCAGTAACCCCTTCGACAATCCGCAAGGGCAGTTTTACATCCTGCGCAATGGCCAGCAGCAGTTCAGCCTGTGGCCGCACTCCTGCGCGCTGCCGGAAGGCTGGTCGGTGGAGTGCCCGCCGCAGTCGTTAGCGGCGTGCAATGACTGGCTGGCGGCAAACTGGTCTACCTTGACCCCCGCCCACCATGCATCCTGAGGAGCCCACGATGACCACACGTTTACCGCTGGTTGCGGCGCAGCCGGGGATCTGGATGGCGGAGCGCCTCTCGACGCTGCCCGGCGCCTGGAGCGTCGCCCACTATGTTGAGCTGCGCGGTGATATCGACCCGATACTGCTCGGCCGGGCCATTGTCACCGGGCTGTCGCAGGCCGACACCCTCAGCATGCGTTTTTGCGAAGATAACGGCGAAGCCTGGCAGTGGGTCGATGAACATCGCGCGTTTGCCGAACCGGATTACCGGGATCTGCGTGCCGCGAGCGACCCGCACGCGGCCGCGCTGGCGCTGATGCAGGCCGACCTCGGACAAAACCTGCGGGTGGACGGCGGCAATCCGCTGGTCTGCCATCAGCTGCTGCGGGTGGGTGATAACCGCTGGTACTGGTATCAGCGTTACCACCATTTGCTGGTCGATGGCTTCAGCTTCCCGGCGATTACCCGCCAGATCGCCGCGATCTACCGCGCCTGGCAGCGCGGCGAAGCGACGCCTGATTCCCCGTTTACGCCATTTGCCGAGGTGGTGGAAGAGTATCAGCGCTACTACGGCAGCGACGCCTGGCAGCGTGATAAACAGTTCTGGCAGGCGCAGCGTCAGGCGCTACCGGCTCCGGCCTCCCTTTCCGACGCGCCGCTGGCGGGAAGGGCGACCAGCAGCGATATCTGGCGCATGAAGCTGGAGGTGGATGCCGGGGTCTTTAGCCGGCTGGCGGCAGGGGCGCCGCAGTGCCAGCGCGCCGATCTGGCGCTGGCGCTGACCGCCCTTTGGCTGGGACGGCTGTGCAGCCGAACGGATTACGCCGCGGGCTTTATTTTTATGCGCCGCATGGGCTCTGCGGCGCTCACCGCTACCGGCCCGGTGCTCAACGTTCTGCCGCTGGCGGTCACTATTGACGCCGGGGAAACGCTGCCGGAGCTGGCCACGCGTCTTGCCGGGCAGCTGAAGAAAATGCGCCGCCATCAGCGCTATGACGCCGAACAGATTGTGCGCGACAGCGGCAGAGCGGCGGGCGATGAACCGCTGTTTGGCCCGGTGCTCAATATTAAAGTTTTCGACTATCAGCTGGATATCGACGGCGTGGAGGCCATTACCCACACTCTGGCCACCGGCCCGGTCAATGACCTGGAGCTGGCGCTCTTCCCGGATGAAGCCGGGGGGCTGTCGCTGGAGGTGCTGGCGAATAAGCAGCGCTACGAGGAACGGACGCTGCGTAACCATATCTCCCGACTCTCCGCGCTGCTGGCCCGGTTTGCCGATAATCCGACCCTGCGCTGCGGCGAGGCGAATATGCTGTCGGCGGCGGAAACGGAACAGCTGCGGCAGGTCAACGCGACCGCCATCGACCTGCCGCTCACCACCCTGAGCGCGCTGGTAGCGGAGCAGGCGGCGAAAACCCCGAATGCCCCTGCGCTGGCGGACGGCCGCTGGCAGTTTAGCTACCGCGAGATGCGCCAGCAGGTGGTGGCGCTGGCTGAACAGCTTCGCGCGCGGGGCGTCAAGCCGGGCGATAGCGTCGCGGTCGCGCTGCCGCGTTCGGTATTCCTGACGCTGGCGCTGCACGGTATTGTTGAGGCCGGCGCCGCGTGGCTGCCGCTGGATACCGGCTATCCCGACGATCGTCTGCGGATGATGCTGGAAGACGCCCGGCCGTCGCTGCTGATTACCTCTGAAGATCAGCGGGCGCGCTTTAGCGATATTCCCGGCCTGGAAAGCCTGTGCTACCAGCAGCCGCTGGCGGCGTCGGATGCCGCGCCGCTGGCGCTCTCACGGCCGGAGCATACTGCCTATATCATCTTTACCTCCGGCTCTACCGGGCGACCGAAAGGGGTGATGGTCGGGCAAACCGCCATCGTCAACCGCCTGCTGTGGATGCAGGACCACTATCCGCTCTGCGCTGACGACGTCGTGGCGCAGAAAACGCCGTGCAGCTTTGATGTGTCGGTCTGGGAGTTCTGGTGGCCATTTATCGCCGGCGCGCAGCTGGTGATGGCCGAGCCGGAAGCCCATCGCGATCCGCTGGCGATGCAGCGGTTCTTTGCCCGCTATGGCGTCACCACCACCCACTTTGTGCCGTCGATGCTGGCGGCGTTCGTCGCCTCGCTGGAGGCGGAGAACGTCGGCGCCTGCCAAACCCTGCGCCGGGTATTTTGCAGCGGCGAAGCGCTGCCGACGGCGCTGTGTCGGGAATGGGAGCAGCTAACCGGCGCGCCGCTGCATAACCTGTATGGCCCGACGGAAGCGGCGGTGGACGTTAGCTGGTATCCGGCCTGTGGGCCCGAACTGGCGGCGGTAAGCGGCACCAGCGTGCCGATTGGCTGGCCGGTGTGGAATACCGGGCTGCGCATTCTTGATGCCGCCATGTGCCCGGTGCCGCCGGGCGTGGCGGGGGATCTCTACCTGACCGGCATTCAGCTGGCGCAGGGCTATCTGGGGCGCCCCGATTTAACCGCCAGCCGCTTTATTGCCGACCCTTACGCGCCGGGCGAGCGCATGTACCGCACCGGGGACGTTGCCCGCTGGCTGGATAACGGCGCCGTCGAGTATCTCGGGCGCAGCGACGACCAGCTAAAAATTCGCGGCCAGCGGATTGAGCTGGGCGAGATTGACCGCGCGATGTCCGCGCTGCCGGACGTTGCGCAGGCGGTGGCTCACGCCTGCGTCTTCAATCAGGCGGCGGCAACCGGCGGCGATGCCCGTCAGCTGGTGGGCTACCTGGTTTCTGACTCCGGCCTGCCGCTGGACGCCGTCGCGCTCAAAGCGCGGCTTGGCGAACAGCTGCCGCCGCATATGGTGCCGGTGGTGCTGATACAGCTGCCGGCGCTGCCGCTGAGCGCTAACGGCAAGCTGGATCGTAAAGCGCTGCCGTTACCCACGTTGAGCGGTGAGCGCAGTGGCCGTCCGCCGGAGCCTGGCGTGGAAACCACCGTCGCCGCGGCCTTTAGCCAGCTGCTCGGCTGCGAGGTGAACGATATCGACGCCGATTTCTTCGCCCTCGGCGGCCATTCGCTGCTGGCGATGCGCCTGGCGGCGACGCTCGGCCGCGAGCTGGAGCGGCAGGTGACGCCGGGGCAGGTGATGGTCGCGTCTACCGTCGGCAAGCTGAGCGCGCTGCTGGCATCGGACCTCAGCGATGAGCAGGCGCAACGGCTGGGCTTCGACGCTCTCCTGCCGCTGCGCGAGAGCGACGGCCCGACGCTATTTTGCTTCCATCCGGCTTCCGGTTTTGCCTGGCAGTTCAGCGTGCTGGCGCGTTATTTAAGCCCGCGCTGGTCGATCGTCGGCGTTCAGTCGCCGCGACCGCAGGGACCGATGGCCATGGCGGCGGATCTGGATGCGGTGTGTGAACATCATCTCCACACTCTGCTGACGCAGCAGCCCCACGGCCCCTATTATCTGCTGGGCTATTCGCTCGGCGGTACCCTGGCGCAGGGGATTGCCGCCCGGTTACGCCAGCGCGGCGAAGCGGTGGCCTTCCTCGGGCTGCTCGATACCTGGCCGCCGGAGACGCAGAACTGGGCGGAGAAAGAGGCGAACGGTCTGGATCCTGAGGTGCTGGCGGAGATTGCCCGTGAACGCGAGGCGTTTCTGGCCGCCCAGCAGGGGCAGGCTTCCGGCGAGCTGTTCAGCGTTATCGAAGGCAACTATGCCGATGCGGTGCGCCTGCTGACCACCGCGCACAGCGCGAAGTTTGACGGTAAGGCGACGCTGTTCGTGGCGGAGAAAACCCGTCAGCCGGGGATGGACCCGCAGGTGGTGTGGGGGCCGTGGGTCGGCGAGCTGGAGGTGTTCAGCCAGGATTGCGCCCACGTGGATATTATCTCTCCGCAGGCCTTTGAAGCGATCGGCCCGGTGCTCAGGGAGATATTGGATTAGGGGCAGATGAACTCCCGGGTTGCGGCTAACGCCTTACCCGGGCTACCGTTTGTGCCAGATTGGGTAGCCCGGCTAAGCGCAGCGCGAGCCGGGAAGCATTAGCGCCAATGTATCAGCCCGGCTCATTTACCGGAGGCGGCACCTGACACGGCTGTCCGGGCTACCGGACCGCAGATGGCGATGAACCTGTAGCCCGGCTAAGCGCAGCGCGAGCCGGGAATCTCTACTTGCGGCCCAGCGGCACTACCAGCGGCGTATGCGCCACCGGATCGTCAATGATCGTACAGCGCAGGCCGTAAATCTTCTCGATCAGCGCCGCGTTGACAATCTCCTTCGGCGCGCCCTCGGCGACGATTTTGCCGTCGCGCAGGGCGATCAAGTGGGTCGCGTAGCGGCAGGCCTGGTTCAGATCGTGCAGCACCGCCGCCAGGGTATAGCCCTTCTCCTGATTCAGCTCGCTTAGCAGCTCAAGCAGGTCGATCTGATGGCTGATATCCAGCCAGGTGGTGGGCTCATCGAGCAGCATAATCGCCGTCTCCTGGGCCAGCACCATGGCGATCCACGCCCGCTGGCGCTGGCCGCCGGAGAGCGTATCGACGCTTTGCAGCGCCAGGTCGGTAATGCCGGTGGCCTTCATCGCCCTGCTGACCGCCTCTTCATCCTCTTTGCGCCAGCGGGTAAACAGCGGCTGGTGCGGATAGCGCCCGCGGGCCACCAGCTCCTGAACCGTAATATCTCCCGGCGTAGTGGCGTTCTGCGCCAGCAGGCCGATCCGCTTCGCCACCTCTTTACTGGCGTAACGCTGGATCTGCTCGCCGTCGAGATACACATGACCGGATGTCGGGGTCATCAGGCGGCTCAGGGTGCGCAGCAGCGTCGATTTACCGCAGCCGTTAGGGCCAATAATGGCGGTGAAGTGGCCGTCGGGAATGGTGACGCTCAGCGATTCGGCGATGGTTTTTTTGCCGTACGCCAGGGTCAGCTGGTCGCCGCGCAAACGGGAGGTTACAGCGGTCATTTTTTGCGGGACTCCTGAATTAACAACCCGATAAGGTAGATGCCGCCAAGGCTGACGGTCACCACGCCCACCGGTAACTGATAGGGCATAAACAGACGCTGCGCGCAGTAATCAGACAGCGCCAGCAGCAGGGCGCCGCACAGCGCCGCCTGGGCCAGCCCCCAGCGCGCGGTGCCGCTGAGGCGGCGCGCGATATGCGGCGCCACCAGGGCGATAAATGAAATCGGCCCGGCGAGCGCGGTAGCGGCGGCGGTCAGCACCACCCCGACCAGCATCAGCAGCAGCCGCGAGCGCTCAACCCGCACGCCCAGGGCGCAGGCGGTATCGTCACCCATCTCCAGCAGCCGCATGCGCCGCGCCAGCAGCGCCCCGCAGACCAGCATCAGCAGAATCAGCGGCGCCGAGGGCCAGGTTTTTCCCCAGGTCAAACCGTTAAGCGAACCGGCATACCACAGCCCGGCGGAGAGGGCGGTTTCCAGCGAAGCGCGCAGCAGCAGCCAGGTATTGAATGCCACCAGCATAGCGCGCACGCCGATGCCGATAATAATCAGGCGAAAGGTTTCAATCCCGTTGCGCCACGCCAGCAGCCAGACCGCCAGCGCGGTAAGGATCCCGCCAGCCATGGCCGCCATGGCGATGGCCGCCAGGTTCTGGCCAAACATCACCATCGCTACCAGCACGCCGCTCCAGGCCCCGGTGTTAAACCCCATCACGTCCGGGCTCCCCAGCGGGTTGCGGGTCAGCGACTGGAAAATCGCGCCGCTGACGCCGAGGGCGGCGCCAATCAGCAGCGCCATCAGCACGCGGGGCAGGCGCCACTCGGTCACCACCATGGCGACGTTGCGCGGCGCATCGCCGAGCAGCGCCGAGATAACCTGCTCAACACTCAATGGCACCAGGCCGGTGCCCAGCCCCCACAGGGAGACCAGCGCGCTGGCGACCAGCAGCAGCAGGCAGCTAAAAATCAGGCGACGAGAAGGCGCAATCACATGCCACCTCCGCGCGGCTGGCGGCGTACCAGCCAGATCAGCACCGGTGCGCCGATAAAGGCGCTGACCACCGAAACCCGCAGTTCGCCGGGCACCAGCAGGCGCCCCAGCACGTCGGCAAACAGCAGCAGGGCAGGGGTAGCCAGCAGGGTCACCGGCAGCGACCAGCGATGATCCGCGCCCACCAGCCAGCGGGCCATATGCGGCATCATCAGGCCGATAAAGGCGATGGGCCCGACCACCGCCGTGGCGCTGCCGCACAGGACGGTAATCGCCAGCAGACCAATAAGCTGAGTACGCGCGACCCGGCTGCCGAGCGCGGTGGCCGTATCGTTGCCGAGGCTCAGGCTGTTTAAGGCCCGGCTCAGCAGCAGCGTCACCAGGCCGGCAATGAGTACCGGGATCAGCACGATTTTCAGTGTTTGCAGGGTGCGCACATCCAGCGAGCCCGCCTGCCAGAAGCGCAGCTGGTCGTAGACGTCAGGGTTAAGCAGGGCGATACCGCTGGAAAGCCCTTCCAGCACCGCCGCCAGGGCGACCCCCGCGAGGGTCAGGCGAACCGGGCTCAGCTGGCCGCCGCCCTGGCTGCCGGTAAAGGCTACCAGCAGCGAGGCGCCGAACGCGCCGCAAAAGGCCATCAGCAGCTGCTCCTGCGGCGAGGAGAGACCAAACAGCGCCGCGCCCAGCACGATAGCGAAGCTGGCGCCGGAGTTGACGCCGAGGATCCCCGGGTCCGCCAGCGGGTTGCGGGTCAGCGTTTGCATCAGCGCCCCGGCCAGACCCAGCGCGGCGCCGGCCAGCAGCCCGGCGAGGGTTCGCGGCAGTCGTGCATCAAGGACGATGGTGCAATCGGCGCTCTGGCAGGTGCCGGTGAAGGCATCAATGACGACGCTAAACGGCAGGGGTTTGGCGCCGACCAGCAGGCTGAGCGCAACGGCGATGATTAAAACGATTAAAAGACCCGGCACGGCAAAGGCGCGCGCCGCGGTCGTGGAAGACGACATGGCTTACATCCCTGACATGATAATGATAGTAATTATCGTTATCGATTCTATCCGGTTATGTTAGCATGTGCACCCATAAAAATGGTATGGAAAATAATAACAAGGCGCTGTCATGAACCGACAATCCTGGCTGCTGAATCTCAGCTTGCTGAAAACCCACCCGGCCTTTCGCGCCGTCTTTATCGCCCGCTTTATCTCGATCCTGTCGCTTGGCCTGCTGGGCGTGGCGATCCCGGTACAAATCCAGCTGATGACCCATTCCACCTGGCAAGTGGGGCTGTCGGTGACCTTAACCGGCGGGTCGATGTTTGTCGGTCTGATGATCGGCGGCGTGCTTGCCGACCGCTATGAGCGTAAACGTCTGATCCTGCTGGCGCGCGGCACCTGCGGGATTGGCTTCGTCGGCCTGTGTCTCAACGCCATGCTGCCGGAGCCGTCGCTCATCGCCATCTATCTGTTGGGCATCTGGGACGGCCTGTTTGCCTCAATCGGCGTGACCGCGCTGCTGGCGGCGACTCCGGCGCTGGTTGGCCGGGAAAACCTGATGCAGGCCGGGGCGATCACCATGCTGACGGTGCGGCTGGGCTCGGTGATTTCGCCGATGATCGGCGGCCTGCTGCTGGCAACCGGCGGCGTAGCCTGGAACTACGGCCTGGCGGCGGCAGGTACCTTTATTACGACGCTGACGCTGCTGCGTTTGCCGCGGCTGGCGCCGCCGCCGCAGCCGCGCGAGCATCCGCTAAAATCGCTGTACGCGGGACTGAAGTTTCTGTTTAACAGCCCGCTTATCGGCGGCATTGCGCTGCTTGGCGGCCTGCTGACCATGGCCAGCGCGGTGCGCGTGCTCTATCCGGCGCTGGCCGGGAGCTGGCAGATGTCGACGTCGCAGATTGGCCTGCTGTACGCCGCGATCCCTCTGGGCGCGGCGTTCGGGGCGTTGACCAGCGGACAGCTGGCGCAGACGGCGAGGCCCGGCGTGCTGATGCTGGCGACCACCGTTGGCTCCTTTGTGGCGATTGCGCTGTTCAGCCTGATGCCGGTGTGGGCGCTGGGCGCCCTGTGCCTGGCGCTGTTTGGCTGGCTGAGCGCGATAAGCTCGCTGCTGCAATATACGCTGATTCAGACGCAAACCCCGGAAAATATGCTCGGGCGTATCAACGGGCTGTGGACCGCGCAGAACGTGACCGGCGATGCGATAGGCGCGGCGCTGCTCGGCGGCCTGGGCGCGATTCTGACGCCGGCCGCTTCGGCGAGCGCCAGCGGCTGGGCTCTGGTCATTGTGGGCGTGGTGCTGGTGGGGCTGCTACGCGAGCTGCGCCGCTTTCAGCGCCCGGAGACGGCGAGCGAAAATTAATTCAGCCGGGTTTCCCGGAGGCGGCGCGCTGCGCCTGTCCGGGCTACCGGCCCGCAGACGGCGGTGGACTCCTGGCCCGGGTAAGCGCAGCGCAACCCGGGAAGAAGCCGCACCGATGCATTTATCCCCGCACATTCCCGGGTTGCGGCGTAAACGCCTGACCCGGGCTACCGACCCGCAGACGGCGGTGGACTCCTGGCCCGGGTCGGCGCAGCGCAGCCGGGAAGAGGCCGCACCGATGTATTTATCCCCGTACATTCCCGGGTTGCGGCGTAAACGCCTGACCCGGGCTACCGGCCCGCAGACGGCGGTGGACCCGTAGCCCGGGTAAGCGCAGCGCGACCCGGGAAGAAGCCGCACCGATGTATTTATCCCGACGCATTCCCGGGTTGCGGTGTAAACGCCTGACCCGGGCTACCGGCCCGCAGACGGCGGTAGACTCGTAGCCCGGGTAAGCGCAGCGCAACCCGGGAAGAAGCGGCACCGATGCATTCATCCCGGAGCAACCCAGGCTACCGACCTGCAGTTGCCCGGTAGCGCCACCGGGAAAACCGAAAAGAGCGATAATAAAAAGCCCCGGATTGCACCGGGGCTGGCTATCACTCGTCAGTGACGATTTACGCTTAGTACGCGCCGAGATCGCTCCAGACCTGGAACTGACCGCAGTTCAGATCCGGCTGGTTGCTCTGAGACCACCATTTCACCTGGTAGTTATGGCCTTTCCAGCTCACGATTTCAAAGCTGCCCCAGTTGCTGCCATAGACGGTGCTGGCATTCCACAGCGGGTAAGGCGTGGTTTCGTCAGAAGGAACAGCATCATCATCTGCCGGTTGAGGCGTATCATCGGTGCGATCCTGGTCGTCAGCCGGCTCGTCCTCGGTATCATCGGTCTGAGTCGCGGCGACGACGGAGAGCACAAAGCGCTGCTGCGTTGACGGTTCACCCCAGGTATCGCGCACGAACAGGGTGAAGGTGTACTCGGTATCCTCAGCCACTTTCGGCACATCGAACTCAATGACCGCCGCGGTTTTATCGGCGACGTTGATCGCCGCGGGCACGCCCCAGCTAAAGGTCAACTCGTCGTTATCTTCATCAGAAGATTTTTCGCCGGAAAGGCGCACGCGGGAGCCGCCTACCACCATCAGTTCGATAGCGGCTTTCGGCGCATGGTTTACCGACGGTTCAGGCTGGACGGTATCCTCCTCCTCCTCCTCTTCCTCCGGTTCAGCCGGTTCATCCGCCGGGTCGACGTTGATGCCTTCGAAATAGAACGGCTCCATATCGATAACTTCAGACGCCATTTCATAGCCCAGACCTTCACGGGCGGCGTTAACCAGCACGCCGTTGTCCTGGTCGATTGTCCAGGTGAACAGCGCGCCCAGGCCGAGGCTGGCGGCGTATTCGCCCTTGGCTTTCACCGTGCGCGGCGTATCCAGGGACATGAACAGTTTGCTGTCAGGGTTGTAGAGGTAGTCCGCGTCGGCAACCTTGTCGGTGTAGACGTTGAAGCCGTTACGGCCTTTCTGGTTTTCCAGATCCAGGTAGTTATAAATGATGTCGTACCATTCGGTGGTACCCGATTCGAAGGAGCCGACGGTGGTGCCGGTGCCCGGGCTATAGGTGCCTTTCAGCGGGGACAGGGATTCCAGCTCCGCGTTGCGCCCGTTACGGGTGTAGGCAGCGTAACCAATGTTGATGCGCTCTGCCGGGAAGCCTTCGGACAGCAGATGGCCGACAACGGTATCCACCCCCCAGCCGCCTTCTTCCAGCGCCTTCAGGTTGGTGTGGTGGGTCACGCTCTCCGCCCACGGGGTACCGAAGAAGTCATAGGTCATGACGTTGATACCGTACAGGCCCGCTTTCAGCAGCGCATTGACGTTGGAGTAGCCGAGCGTCTTGACCACCGCCGAGCTGGCAATGGAGATTTTGACGTTGCTCAGGCCTGCGGCGTCCAGCTGCTTACGCAGTTCGCCAATCAGCAGGGCGTAGTTCTCGCCGTCTTCCGGGCCGTACGGGTTGCCAGCGCCTTCGGCGTTCGGATATTCCCAGTCGATATCCACTTCGCTGAACATCGGGAACTGTTTGAACAGTTTTACCACGCCTTTGGCAAAGACCTTACGCGCGGCGTCAGACGCGGCGGTTTCATGGAAACCGTTGCTCATGCTCCAGCCGCCGATGCTCATGGACAGCACCAGGTCGTGGCCCTGCTGCTTCGCTTTGGCCTGCAGATCGCGCAGGCCGCCGAGCAGGCCTTTAGTATTACTCTGGGTCACGGTCTTCGGATCGACATCCCAGCCGCTGACGGTGTGGCCAACGTTAACGTAAGACTGGAAGTCGCCCCACGGGTCGAGGAAGGTGGGCTCGTACTTCACTTTTCCGCACTGATCGGCACCTTCGGCAACCACGTCGCGCCACAGGTTGTCCACTTTGTGGAAGCCGGTCACGCCGACGAAACCGACGATGATTTTGTCGTAGGCGGTAGGAGAAACGTTGGCCAGGTCGTAGCCGCGACCGCGGTTATCTTTTGAATTATCGCCCTGCAGACGACCATCATACTGTGACCAGTCGGTGTAGTAGCCGAAGACTTTGGGTTTGGTGGTGGAGGCTTTGTATTTGTTATAGACCGGTTTAGCGACGCGAGCGGAGGTATAGCTGTATGCGCTCACTTCTGTTGCCGGGTTAAAGCCGTCTGCGGCGTTGCTGGTTTCGGTCAGCGTATCGCCCTTAATCAATTTGCTCGTTGCCACGTTAATTTCCTTCTGTGTTGAATGACCACCTCAAGCGGTGTGGGGCAGATAATCGGGCAACGCGGCGGCCGGGGCTAATCACAAATTAACACCTGAAACGATGATATTTCGGCTGATGGGCGATGAGGGTGATAGGGCGTTAAACGGTGAAAAAGCCTGTTATAACAACGCGATGATATATGAAATGAGGCGCGATGAGATCCCGGCGACCGGCGCCGGGAAGCGTGGCTTACGCAAAGAGGGTCGCTAAGCGCTGCAGCACCAGTACGGCGCTGTAGTAATCCAGGCGGAAGGTTTCCGTCCCCAGCGGATAAACGCGTTTGCCTTCAACGGCGGGCAGATGCGCCAGCAGCGGGTTGGCGTTAATCGCGTCGGCGTCCTTTTGGTCGCCGGCAAACAGGAACAGGCTCTGGCCGTTAAGTCCGGCGGCTAAGTTTTCCCCGCCCAGCTGCACGATATCATGCCGTTTTCCCTGGCTCTGGCTGGCATGCAGCCCGCCGGGCAGGTCGGCGAGGGTAAAGCCCAGCTGCTCGAGCAGCTGTCCCTGAGCGGATTCTTTGGTCCAGATATTGGCGCTATGGGCCGCGGCGGTGTAGACCAGCGCGGTGACCGGCTGCGGCGGCAGCTTCATTTTCTCTTTCAGCGCCGCCAGCTTTTTATCAAACTCCGCGATTCTCTCCGCCGCCTGTTTTTCGTGGCCGGTAATCTCCCCCAGTTGGGTCAGCAGGGCCTGCCAGCTTTTATCATCGTAGTTAATGATAAGCGTCGGGGCGATGGTGGAAAGCTGGTCGTAGAGCATCATCGCCGAATCGCCGCCGGTGGCGCTAATCAGAATGAGATCCGGCATTTGCGCCGCGACGGCCTCAGCGCTCGGTTCGCCAATATAGAGGCGCGACAGCTTGCGCGCTTTCGCCACATCGCTCCACTGGCGTAAAAATCCCTGACCGTCGGCGACGCGGTTATTGGGCGTCGTGGCCCCGCTGGCCACCACCGGCGCGTCAATCGCCAGCAGCGAGCCGGTCAGCGTCACGCTGGTGGAAACAATGCGCAGCGGCTGGCTTTCCAGCGTATGGGGTCCCCGGCTGTCGGTTATCTGACGCGGCCAGTCTGCCGCCAGCGCTGAGCTAATTCCGAAAATCGCCAGGCCGCTGGCGAGGAGGGTACGGCGGCAAAAGGTGGAGAAATTCACGTATTCGCATCCTGGTTAAGTAGTGATAAATGCTTCTCATTTTCAGCTGTGAGCGGCGTCGATGCAAGCTTAAGTCGCACAACATGCTACCTGTACGGTTGACATAGCGCGCAATACCTTTTAGGTTACCCAACCAAAATATAAATGATAATTATTCGTAATATCTTTATCGTTTTTGGAGGATGATATGGAAACGTCTTTGGCTGAGGAAGTACGGGAGAAAAAAATGACTCTGCCGCCGGAAAGCTTCTTCTTTATGTCGCCGTACCGCAGCTTCACCACCGCTGGCTGCTTTAGCCGATTCTCTCATCCGGCCGCCGACGGCGATAATCCGGACGGGGAGTTTCAGCAAAAAATAGCGGCCTCGTTTAAAGCGGCGCGGGCTGCCGGGATCGCAAAGCCGGTGATGGTCGGCGCCATTCCGTTCGATACCAGCGAGCCTTCCGAGCTGTTTATCCCCGCGAGCTGGACAGCGTTCTCCCGCACTGAAAAGCAGCACTCCGCGCGCTATGCGTCCGGGCAGCAGCCGATGGACGTGGTGCAGCGCCGGGAGATCCCCGAACAGGACACCTTCATGGCAATGGTGGCGCGCGCGGCGGCCCTCACCGCGACGCCGGAAGTGGACAAAGTGGTCCTCTCGCGCCTGATTGATATCACCACCCGCGAACGGGTGGATAGCGGGGCGCTGCTCGAGCGCCTGATCGCCCAGAATCCGGCCAGCTATAACTTCCACGTGCCGCTCTCGGACGGCGGCGTGCTGCTGGGCGCCAGCCCGGAGCTGCTGCTGCGTAAAGAAGGCGCGCATTTCAGCTCTCTGCCGCTGGCCGGTTCGGCCCGTCGCCAGCCGGACGATGTGCTGGACCGCGAAGCGGGGCACAGGCTGCTGGCATCGGAAAAAGACCGCCACGAACATGAGCTGGTGACCCAGGCGATGAAGGCCGTATTAGCGCCGCGCAGCAGCGAACTCTCCCTGCCGGACTCTCCGCAGCTGATCACCACGCCGACCCTGTGGCATCTGGCGACGCAGATTCAGGGCACCGCGCTGGCAAATGAGAACGCCATGTCGCTGGCCTGCCTGCTGCACCCGACGCCGGCGCTGAGCGGCTTCCCGCATCAGGCGGCGAAACGCCTGATTAACGAACTGGAGCCGTTCGACCGTCAGCTGTTCGGCGGCATCGTCGGCTGGTGCGATGATGAAGGCAACGGCGAGTGGGTGGTGACCATCCGCTGCGCGCGCCTGCAGCAGCGCACCCTGCGGCTATTTGCTGGCGCAGGTATCGTCCCGGCCTCTTCGCCGCTAGGCGAGTGGCGCGAAACCGGCGTCAAACTGACCACCATGCTGAACGTATTCGGCTTGCAATAAGGGACTATGATGATCGAATTTACCCGCTGGCCGGAAGAGTTTGCGGCCCGCTATCGGCAAAAAGGTTACTGGCAGGATCTGCCGCTAACCCATCTGATTACCCGTCATGCGGAAAACGACGCTCCCGCGATTATCGACGGCGACAAAAGCTACAGCTACCGTGAATTCAACCGCCTGGTGGATAACCTCGCCTCCTCGCTGCAGCGTCAGGGCCTGAAGCGCGGCGAAACGGCGCTGGTGCAGCTGGGCAACGTTGCGGAATTTTATATCACCTTCTTCGCGCTGCTGCGTATCGGCGTTGCGCCGGTCAACGCGCTGTTCAGCCACCAGCGTAGCGAGCTGAACGCCTACGCCGCGCAGATTGAACCCGCTTTGCTGATTGCCGACCGCGAACACGCGCTGTTTGCCGATGATGATTTTCTTAACGCTTTTGTCGCCCAGCATGCGTCGGTACGCGTGGCCCTGCTGCTGAACGACGGCGGCGAACGCAGCCTGGCGGCGGCCATCGCGCGGCCTGACGATAATTTCGTCGCGCATCCGACGCCCGCTGACGAAGTGGCCTTTTTCCAGCTCTCCGGCGGCAGCACCGGTACGCCGAAGCTCATTCCGCGTACTCATAACGACTACGAATACAGCATTCGCCGCAGCAACCAGCTGTGCGGCGTAAGCGCCGAAACGCGCTATCTGAACGCGCTTCCCGCCGCCCACAACTACGCGATGAGCTCGCCGGGTTCACTCGGCGTCTTCCTCGCCGGCGGCGTGGTGGTGCTGGCGCACGACCCGAGCGCCACCCTCTGCTTCCCGCTGATCGAAAAGCACCAGATTAACCTGACCTCGCTGGTTCCGCCGGCGGTAAGCCTGTGGTTACAGGAGATCCATGAGTCCGGCAGCAATGCCCGTCTGCAGTCGCTGCGGCTGCTGCAGGTAGGTGGGGCGCGCCTGTCCGCGACCCTCGCCGCGCGTATTCCGGCGGAAATCGGCTGTCAGCTCCAGCAGGTCTTCGGCATGGCGGAGGGGCTGGTGAACTATACCCGCCTCAACGACAGCCCCGAGCGCATTATCAATACCCAGGGCTGCCCGATGTGTCCTGATGACGAAGTGTGGGTGGCCGATGCGCAGGGTAATCCGCTGCCGCGCGGCGAAGTCGGGCGCCTGATGACCCGTGGCCCTTATACCTTCCGCGGGTACTACAAGAGCCCGCAGCATAATGCCGAGGCCTTTGATGCCGATGGTTTCTACTGCTCTGGCGATCTGATCTCGATCGATGAAGATGGCTATATCACCGTGCAGGGGCGGGAAAAAGATCAGATCAACCGCGGCGGCGAGAAGATCGCGGCGGAAGAGATCGAAAACCTGCTGCTGCGCCATCCGGCGGTGATCCACGTCGCGCTGGTCAGCATGGAAGATAGCCTGCTGGGGGAAAAGAGCTGCGCATATCTGGTGGTAAAAGAGCCTCTGCGCGCGGTGGCGGTACGCCGCTTCCTGCGGGAACAAGGGGTCGCAGAATTTAAACTGCCGGACCGCGTGGAGTGCGTTGATGCGCTGCCGCTGACGCCGGTGGGCAAAGTCGATAAAAAACAATTACGTCAGTGGCTGGCTGAACGCAAGCTGGGCTGAAGGAGAAGACAGAATGGCAATCCCAAAATTACAGGCTTACGCGCTGCCGGAAGCCAGCGATATCCCGGCGAACAAAGTGAACTGGGCATTTGAGCCGTCCCGTGCCGCGCTGTTGATCCACGATATGCAGGAGTATTTCCTTAACTTCTGGGGCGAAAACAGCGCGATGATGGAGAAAGTGGTGGCCAACATCGCCGCCCTGCGCGAGTTCTGCAAACAGAACCATATTCCGGTTTTTTACACCGCCCAGCCGAAAGAGCAGAGCGATGAAGACCGCGCGCTGCTGAACGACATGTGGGGGCCGGGCCTGACCCGTTCGCCGGAACAGCAGCAGGTGATTGCCGCGCTTGCGCCGGACGACAACGACACCGTGCTGGTGAAGTGGCGCTACAGCGCGTTTCATCGCTCGCCGCTGGAGGAGATGCTGAAAGAGGCGGGGCGCGACCAGCTAATCATCACCGGCGTGTATGCCCATATCGGCTGCATGACCACCGCGACCGATGCGTTTATGCGCGATATTAAGCCGTTCTTCGTTGCCGACGCGCTGGCCGATTTCAGCCGCGAGGAGCACCTGATGGCGCTCAACTACGTGGCGGGTCGCTCCGGTCGAGTGGTGATGACCGAAGAGCTGCTGCCGCTGCCGGCATCGAAAGCGGCGCTGCGGGCGCTGGTGCTGCCGCTGCTGGATGAATCCGACGAACCGATGGATGACGAAAACCTGATCGACTACGGCCTGGATTCGGTACGCATGATGGCGCTCGCCGCCCGCTGGCGTAAAGTGCACGGCGATATCGACTTCGTGGTGCTGGCGAAAAATCCGACCATTGATGCCTGGTGGGCGCTGCTTGCCCGCGAGGTGAAATAATGAACGGGCTCGATTTTCACGGCCGGACCGTGTGGATCACCGGCGCGGGCAAGGGGATCGGCTACGCCACCGCCCTGGCGTTCGTTGAGGCCGGCGCGCAGGTAACCGGGTTTGATTTGGCGTTCGACGGCGAAAGCTATCCGTTCGCCACCGAGACGCTGGACGTTGCCGACGCGCAGCAGGTGGCGCAGACGTGCGGCCGCCTGCTGGCAGGGATCGCGCGGCTGGATGTGCTGGTCAATGCCGCCGGTATTTTGCGGATGGGGGCGACCGATGCGCTGAGCCAGGAAGACTGGCAGCAGACCTTTGCCGTTAACGTTGGCGGGGCGTTTAACCTGTTCCAGCAGACGATGGGGCAGTTCCGCCGCCAAAAAGGCGGGGCGATTGTGACCGTGGCGTCCGACGCTGCGCATACGCCGCGCATTGGCATGAGCGCCTACGGCGCATCAAAGGCGGCGCTGAAGAGCCTGGCGCTGACCGTCGGGCTGGAGCTGGCGGGCAGCGGCGTACGCTGTAATCTGGTTTCTCCTGGCTCTACCGATACCGATATGCAGCGGACGCTGTGGGTGAGCGATGACGCTGAGCAGCAGCGCATTCGCGGCTTCGGCGAGCAGTTTAAGCTGGGCATTCCGCTGGGCAAAATCGCCAGCCCGCAGGAGATTGCCAATACCATTCTGTTCCTCGCCTCCGACCACGCCAGCCATATCACGCTGCAGGATATCGTGGTGGACGGCGGCTCGACGCTGGGGGCATAAATGGCCTGGAAACGTCAGCTGACGCTGGATGAACTTAACGCGACCAGCGTCAATACGATGGTCGCGCATCTGGGCATCGTTTATACCCGGCTTGAGGAGGGCGTGCTGGAAGCGGAAATGCCGGTCGACGCGCGAACCCATCAGCCGTTCGGGCTGCTGCACGGCGGCGCCTCCGCGGCGCTGGCGGAAACCCTGGGCTCGATGGCCGGGTGGCTGATGACCGAAGAGGGGCAGTGCGTAGTGGGGACCGAGCTCAACGCCACCCATCACCGGGCGGTCTCCAGCGGCAAAGTCCGCGGCGAATGCCGGGCGCTGCACCTGGGGCGTCAGGGCCAGAGCTGGGAAATTGCGGTGTTCGACGAGCGGGGACGACGCTGCTGCACCTGCCGTCTGGGCACGGCGGTCCTCGGCTGAGGCATAGCTTGTTCCCGGGTCGCGCTGCGCTTACCCGGGCTACGGGTAACGCGCCGTCTGTGGTTCCGGACAACTCACCGTCATCTGCGGTGTGCTTCCCCGGTCGCGCTGCGCTTACCCGGGCTACGGGTTCACCATCGTCTGCGGACCGGTAGCCCGGGTAAGGCGTTTACGCCGCAACCCGGGGATACGCCGGGATGAATGTATCGGTGCGGCTTCTTCCCGGGTCGCGCTGCGCTGACCGGGCTACGGGTTCACCGTCGTCTGCGGACCGGTAGCCCGGACAGGCGCGTCAAGCGCCGCCTCCGGGGAAACAGGATGCGATGCAGTGACAGATTATCCCTCCCCGTTTTCATCCATTTTCCTGCCAGAAGTGATCTCGCTTGCAATGTGAGATAAATCCTTGCCGTCAGGCGACATCTGCAACGTTTCAAAGTTGTTAAAACTTCCATTGTGTTCTAGAAACAACTTGTAACATCCTGATTACCCTACCTGTGGAACACAATGATGAATAATTCAGGGAAATACCTCATCTGGACACTGCTCTCCGTTATCGGAGCCTTTGCCCTGGGCTATATCGCGCTAAACCGGGGTGAACAGATTAACGCGCTGTGGATTGTCGTCGCGGCAGTCTGCGTCTATCTGATCGCCTATCGCTTTTACGGCCTGTATATCGCTAAAAACGTGCTGGCGGTCGACCCGACGCGCATGACTCCGGCGGTGCGTCACAACGACGGCCTCGACTACGTTCCAACCGATAAGAAAGTGCTGTTCGGTCACCATTTTGCGGCCATTGCCGGCGCGGGGCCGCTGGTTGGTCCGGTGCTGGCGGCGCAGATGGGCTATCTGCCGGGAATGATCTGGATCCTCGCGGGCGTGGTGCTGGCCGGAGCGGTACAGGACTTTATGGTGCTGTTCGTCTCCACCCGTCGCGACGGACGTTCGCTCGGCGAGCTGGTGAAAGAGGAGATGGGCCCGACCGCCGGCGTACTGGCGCTGGTAGCCTGCTTTATGATCATGGTGATTATCCTCGCGGTACTGGCGATGATCGTGGTGAAAGCGCTGACCCACAGCCCGTGGGGGACTTACACCGTGGCCTTTACCATCCCGCTGGCGATTTTCATGGGGATCTATATTCGCTATCTGCGCCCCGGGCGCATTGGCGAGGTGTCGGTGATTGGCCTGGTGATGCTGGTGTTCGCTATCATTTCCGGCGGCTGGGTGGCGGAAAGCCCGACCTGGGCGCCGTGGTTTGACTACACCGGCGTACAGCTCACCTGGATTCTGGTGGGCTACGGGTTTATCGCCGCGGTGCTGCCGGTCTGGCTGCTGTTGGCGCCTCGCGACTACCTCTCCACCTTCCTGAAAATCGGCACCATTGTCGGTCTGGCGATTGGTATTCTGATTATGCGCCCGACGCTGACGATGCCGGCGCTGACCAAATTTATCGATGGCACCGGCCCGGTATGGAGCGGCAGCCTGTTCCCGTTCCTGTTTATCACCATCGCCTGCGGCGCGGTTTCCGGCTTCCATGCCCTGATTGCCTCCGGCACGACGCCGAAGATGCTGGCTAATGAAGGCCAGGCCTGCTTTATCGGCTACGGCGGCATGCTGATGGAGTCCTTCGTGGCGATTATGGCGCTGGTGGCGGCCTGTATTATCGACCCGGGCGTCTACTTCGCGATGAACAGCCCAATGGCGGTGCTGGCCCCGGCGGGCGTGACCGATGTGGTAGCGTCGGCGGCGCAGGTGGTGAGCAGCTGGGGCTTTACCGTAACCCCGGATACGCTTAATCAGATTGCGAACGAAGTGGGGGAACAGTCGATTATCTCCCGTGCGGGCGGCGCGCCGACGCTGGCGGTGGGCATGGCCTATATTCTGCACGGTTCGCTGGGCGGCCTGATGGACGTCTCCTTCTGGTATCACTTCGCGATTCTGTTCGAGGCGCTGTTTATCCTGACCGCGGTGGATGCCGGCACGCGCGCGGCGCGCTTTATGCTGCAGGATCTGCTCGGGGTGATCAGCCCGGGCCTGAAGCAAACCAGCTCGCTGCCGGCGAACCTTCTCGCCACGGCGCTGTGCGTGCTGGCGTGGGGCTACTTTCTGCATCAGGGCGTGGTTGACCCGCTTGGCGGCATCAACACGCTGTGGCCGCTGTTTGGTATTGCCAACCAGATGCTGGCGGGGATGGCGCTGATGCTCTGCGCGGTGGTACTGTTTAAGATGAAGCGCCAGCGCTATGCCTGGGTCGCGCTGCTGCCGACCTCCTGGCTGCTGATCTGTACGCTGACCGCGGGCTGGCAGAAGTCGTTCAGCACCGATACCAAAGTGGGCTTCCTGGCGATTGCCAACAAGTTCCAGGCGATGATTGACAGCGGCAATATTCCGCCGCAGTACACCGAGTCGCAGCTGGCGCAGCTGGTGTTTAACAACCGTCTGGATGCCGGGCTGACCATCTTCTTTATGGTGGTGGTGGTCGTGCTGGCGCTGTTCTCGATTAAGACCGCGCTGGCGGCGCTGAAAGAGGACAAACCGACGGCGAAAGAGACCCCTTACCAGGCGATGCCTGCTGATGCTGATAGCCTGGTGACCCAGGCGAAACGCGCCCACTAAGCCATGACGTTATCGCCCTCTTTTGCGAGAAGGGGGGCGATGATGGGAGTTGAAAATGTTTGATACCCTTTCGAAAGCCGGAAAATATTTAGGCCAGGCGGCGAAAATGATGATCGGCGTCCCGGATTACGACAACTACGTGGAGCACATCCGCGTGACCCATCCGGAACAAACGCCGATGACCTATGAAGAGTTTTTTCGCGAGCGTCAGGACGCGCGCTACGGCGGTAAAGGCGGCGCGAAGTGCTGTTAACCCTCTTTCGGCAGATACAGGCTGATCTGCTCCTGGGTGCAGCCGTATATTGCCGCCAGCTTTTCGCGGGTGCGCTTTTGCGGGCGGGAATCGATAGCTTCTAGCTGGGATACCGCCGACTGGCTAATCCCGAGCTTATTGGCCACCTCCTGCTGCGACAGGCCGCGCAAAATGCGCCAGGCCGCCTGCAGGCTGACTTTCTCTTTATCCATGATGTCGCAGACGTCACCCGGCAGCATCACGTTGTCGTAGATATCGTGTTCTACCGGAATATCTTCAAGATCGGCTTCCGTTTCATCATCCAGCTCGGCTAGCTGCAAACACATCTGGAAGTATTCGTCGTAGGGGATCACCGCGTACTGCGCTTTCCCTTCATCATCCTTAATTATCTGAACAGACATATGGCATATTCTCCTCATGCAAATAGGTTGTTGAGGTTCTGCGCTTAACGGACACGATAAACAGGTCGCTCAGCGTCAGCCCCTGACGTGTGAAAATGACCCGATAATCCCCTACCCGAAGACGGTAATGATTCTCTGGTTTAGATAACTTTCTGACATCGGGCCGAGGAGCCGTACGGTCACCTAAATCAGCTAGCCTGCTTTTGATTCGCTGCTGATAGCGATAATCGGTATTTGCCAGTGCCTTTTTTGCCACTTTTGACCAGATGAGCATGCTATGTACCTCCACTGTACACCTCAGTTGAACATAAGAAAATAATAAGTTTATAAGATAAGTTTGTTATTTTCTTATGAGGGTACCCTAACGCAGAATCGTCTTCTGGCGAAGGCAGAAACATCGGCTTTGCGAGGCGGCTCGAAAGCGCCTCCACCGGGCGGCAGAGGCGAATAAAACGGGGGATTAACCGGCGAAACGTTCGACCTTCTCAAACGCCGCGCGCAGGGTTTCGGCGTTCAGTTCAACCGGCAGAAAATGGATGGACTCCACCGGGCGCAGGGTATGGGCAATCACCTTATCCAGCTGTTCGCGGTTGTTGATGTCCACCTCCAGCGCCGCCAGCGTAGTCGGCAGATTAAAGCGCCGGTACGCCTGCACCAGCTGCGCCAGCACGTCGTCCTGGCCGAGCAGGGCGCTCTGGACCAGAATGCCGTAGGCGACTTTGGTCCCATGAAGATACTTCTCGGTCTGCGGCAGTACCGTCAGCCCGTTGTGCACCGCGTGGGCGGCGGCGACGCGGGTATAGCGCTCGCCCAGCCCGCCGACCATACCGCCGCCGGCGATAACCGCATCCACCACGTCGCGAAACGCCTGGGTCAGCTCGCCGCGCTGCTGGTCGGCCAGCGCGGTTTCGCTGCTTTCCAGCAGCACATCGCGGATCGCCAGCGCGCCGTTGATACCCAGGCGCACGGTGAGCGGCAGCGTCTCCGGCTGCGGAGCCAGCACCACCGCTTCATACCATTTCGCCAGCGTATCGCCGATGCCCGCCAGCAGATATTCCGCCGGCGCGTTAAGAATAATGTGCGGCTCCACCAGGACCAGGAAGTTGGCGTCGTCGAAGATTTCAAACTGCAGCGCCTGACCGGCATCGTTATACCACACCGACAGCGGTGTCCACGCCGCGCAGGTGGCGGCGATGGTGGGGATGGCCACCACCGGCAGGCCGAGGCGACGGGCCAGCGCCTTCGCGGTATCGAGCAGCGCGCCGCCGCCCACGCCAATCACCACCGATCGATCGTCGCCGGATGCGCGGGCCAGCTCGCTGACGTCGCTTTCGCTGCAGTGGCCTTTAAATAATATTTTTTTGGCGCCAGGCGCGTTAAACGCTGCCGGCAGGAAAGCCTGCGCGCCCGCGATAGCCCGCTCGCCGTAAACCCACACCGCGCGTGAAAGCTGTTCTTCGCTGTAAAAATCCTGCAGCCGGGCAAGGCTGCCGGGATGGGAATAGTAGTTGGCGGGGCCGGGGACCACGCGGATATCGCTGTGACTCATCAATGCTGTCCTTGTGCTGTTTCGCTAACCCGATGTTATGTCTGGACATCCGGATGGCTAATATTATTTCGCTTTATCTTATGCCTTTTATGCATTTGTCAGTCAAGGAGAGCTATGAAAAATTCGTTAAATCAGAACATTAATCGACAGGGTGCAGGGGATGACCGGCAATCGCCTTGAGATGCAAAATATTAGCCTGGCCTTTTCCGGCTTTCGGGCGCTCAGCAACGTGGCTTTCACCCTGACGGGGGGATCGGTGCATGCGCTGACCGGCGCCAACGGCGCGGGTAAGTCCACGCTCATGGCGGTGCTGTGCGGCACGCACGCCCATTACGAAGGCGAGGTGGTGATTAACAACCAGTCGGTAAGCATTCGCTCGCCGCGCGATGCCAAACTGCTGGGGATCCATCTGGTGCAGCAGGAGGTTGACGTGGCGCTGGTCCCGGGCCTGAGCATCGCGGAAAACATCATGCTCGACAGGCTGGCGGAGCCGGGGATCGCCTTCCGCTGGGGGCGGCTGCGCCAGCTGGCGCGCGAGGCGCTGGCTCAGCTTGACGTCAGCCTCGACGTACGCCGCTCCATCGACAGCTGTACGCTGGCGGAAAAACAGCAAATCCTGCTGGCCCGCGCGCTGTCGCATCACTGCCGCTTTCTTATCCTCGATGAACCGACCGCGCCGCTGGACCAAAACGAAAGCGAGCGCCTGTTTGCGGTGGTTCGCCGCCTGCAGCGGCAGGGCATTGGTATCGTGTTTATCTCGCACCGCATTCATGAATTAAAAGCGGTCTGCGACACCCTGACGGTGCTGCGCGACGGCCGGCTGATTGAGAGCGGGCCGATGGCCGACCTGAGCGGCGAGCAGATCGTCGAGAAGATGCTCGGGCATGAGCTGAGCGATATCTTTCCGCCGAAGCGGCCGCCGCATAGCGATGAGGTGCTGCTACAGATTGAAGGGCTGCACGACGAAGGGCTGCTGCAGGATATCTCGTTGCGTCTGCGCAAGGGGGAGATTCTGGGGATCGCCGGACTGGCGGGCGCCGGGAAAACCGAGCTGTGCAAGGCGCTGTTTGGCGCCAGCAAAAGCCGTTTGACCCGCGGCGAACTGAACAGCCAGCCGTGGCGACCGCGCGACCCGGCGGACTCGGTGGCGCGCGGTCTGGCGCTGGTGCCGGAAGAGCGGCGCAAAGAGGGCATTTTTATCGAAGAACCGGTGGCGATGAACCTGGCGGTCAGCGCCGATAGCAGCTTCTCCCGCTGGAGCCTGTTTGGCCATCGTCAGGCCTGGCGCTGGGCGGAAGAGGTGATCGCCCGGGTGGGCATTCGGACATCGGGTCCGGCGCAAACCCTGCGCCGGCTCTCCGGCGGCAATCAGCAAAAAGTGGCGATAGGCAAATGGCTGCGCGGCAACGCCAACGTCCTGATTTTCGATGAGCCGACCAAAGGGGTCGACGTCAAAGCCAAAACGGACCTCTTCAACGCGATCGACGGCCTGGCGCGGGAAGGTAAAGGGGTGATTTACGCCTCGGGCGAGTTCGCCGAACTGGTTGGCCTGTGCGATCGCATCTGCGTGCTGTGGGACGGGCGCATCGTGGCGGAAATTCCGGGCGCAGAGGCCCGGGAAGAGAACATTCTTTATTACTCCACCGGAGGAGCAGCAGCGTGAGTAAGGCCCTGGCAGTTAACGCGACGGTATCGGGCCGTCAGCGATTTTTCGATTTTCTCTACAAATGGGGCATGTTGCTGACCGTCGTCCTGCTGATCGCCGTTTTTGGCCTGGCGTCGGACAACTTCCTCGACCCGTTTAACATCATCAACATCCTGCGTTCCATCGCCATCGTGACGGTGATCGCCATCGGCGTATCGATATCGCTGACCATCGGCGGTTTCGATTTGTCCGTGGGCTCCACCGCCTCGCTGGCCAATGCGCTGGTGATTTCGCTGTTTGTCTGGCACGGCTTCGGCACCACCGAGGCGATCCTTATCACCCTGGCGCTCTGTACCTTAGTGGGGCTGTTTAACGCGTTTCTGATCGTGATCCTGCGTATTCCCGACATGCTGGCGACGCTTGCCAGCCTGTTCGTGATTCAGGGCGTGGCGATGACCTACAGCTACGGCGGGTCGATCACCGAAAACATGGTGCTGCCGAGCGGCGATATGGCGGAAGGCGCGATTCCGGCGGCGTTCGGTTCGCTGGGGCAGGTGCCAACGATAGTGATCATTATGCTGGTGGTGACCGTTATCGCTCAGCTGGCGCTCTCTTTTACCACCCACGGACGGCGGATGTACGCCATCGGCGGCAACCCGGAAGCGGCGCGCCTCTCCGGCCTGCGCATCACCCGTTACAAAGTGGCGGCGTACGTCATCGCCTCTCTGCTGGCGGGGCTCGGCGGCATTCTGCTGGCGTCGCGCATCGGCTCATCGCAGGTGAACGCCGGCGGCGGCTACCTGATGGATGCGGTGGCGGCGGCGTGGATTGGCTTCTCGCTGGCCGGTTCCGGTAAGCCGAACGCGCTCGGTACGCTGGTAGGGGCGGTCATTTTAGGCGTGCTTTCCAACGGCCTGGTGATGCTCTCGGTGCCCTATTACGCGATGGACATTATTAAAGGGCTGGTGCTGGCTGGCGCGCTCGCACTGACTTATTTTCAGCGCCGCATCTAAAATTTTACCCGTCATTCTTCAAATTGCAGGTGTGTTGGCTGCGTTCACTCACCCGAATCACTTACTTATGTAAGCTCATCGGGATTCGTTTACTTGCCGCCGTCCTGCAATTCGAATTATTTAGGGTAACAAAAAGGAAACACTATGAAAAAGATAACATTTTCACTCATCGCGCTGGGGTTGTTCAACGCTGCGGCGGCCTTTGCTGAAACCCCGACGCCGCTTCCGGCTGCCATTGCTGAACACAGCGGGCCGATTCGCATTGCGGTGATCCGCAACCTGGGCTCCGACGATAACACCACTCAGTTTGTCTCCGGAGCGATCCAGGAGGGGAAAAAGCTCGGCTTTAAAATCAGTACCTTCCTCAGCAACGGTGATGACGCCAAATTCCAGGACTTCGTTAACCAGGCGATTAGCCAGAAATACGACGGCATTATCCTTTCTCAGGGGCGCGATCCCTACGCCACCGCGCTGGTGAAAAAAGCGGTGGACGCCGGGATCAAAGTCTCGGTTTTCGATACCGCGGTAAACGGCCAGATCCCGGGCGTCACCGTCACCCAGCAGGATGATGCTTCGCTGACCGAGCTCTCCTTTGGCCAGCTGGTGAAAGATTTCAACGGCAAAGCCAATATCGTCAAACTGTGGGTCGCGGGTTTCCCGCCGATGGAGCGCCGCCAGGCGGCCTACCAGACGCTGCTTAAACAAAACCCCGGCATCAAAGAGCTGGAATCCATCGGCGCGGTCTCTTCCGACGTGCAGGGCGATACCGCCAACAAGGTCGGCGCGATCCTGGCGAAATACCCGAAAGGTAAAATTGATGCTATCTGGGGAACCTGGGACGCGTTCAGCCAGGGCGCCTATAAAGCGCTGAAAGAGAACGGCCGCACCGAGATCAAACTCTACAGCATCGACATTTCCAACCAGGATCTGCAGCTGATGCGCGAATCCGGCAGCCCGTGGAAGGTGAGCGTAGCGGTGGATCCTAAGCTTATCGGCGCCACCAACGTGCGCCTGATCGCCAATAAGATTGCCGGGGAACCGACGCCTGCGACCTACGACTTTAAGGCGGCGGCGATCCCGCAGGCGCTGCTGGCGGCGCAGCCGGGGGCGGTTAACGTCGCTTCGCTGGGTAAAATTATCCCGGGCTGGGGCCAGACCGAAGACTTTATCGCCCCGTGGTTCGCTACCCTGGAAGCGAAAAACAAATGAGTGTTTTGCCAACACCAGAATACAGCCGCAATATGCGGCTGATCGGGCATAGCGATCAAGGAGGACGCCCGGACGGCGTTCAGCTGATGGTCCATCGTGGTTTTGCCTATATCGGCCATATGGTCTCGCAGGGCTTTTCCGTGGTGGATGTGCGCGACCCTAAACATCCGCAAACGGTCAACTACATCGCCGCGCCGCCCGGTACCTGGAACGTCCATTTACAGGCGCACGACGATCTGCTGCTGGTGATCAACGCCCGGGATCTGTTCGCCGATGCCCGCTTCGCCGACGAGAAGGTGTACTACACCCGTTCGGTGGGCGAGACGGTCAGCGACGTACGGGATAGGGGCTGGAGCGCCGGGCTGCGGATTTTTGATATTTCCACTCCGGATAAACCGCGAGAGATCGCCTTTCTGTCGCTTAACGGCATCGGTATCCACCGAATCTGGTACGTCGGCGGACGCTGGGCCTACGTTTCCGCGCTGATTGACGGCTTTAGCGACTACATTTTCCTGACTATCGACCTGGCCGACCCGCGCAAGCCGGAGGTCGCCGGGCGCTGGTGGCTGCCGGGGATGAACCAGGCGGCGGGGGAGACCGCGCAGTGGCCGGAAGGTAAGCGCTATGCCCTGCATCACGCGATTATCGCCGGCGACACCGCCTACGGCAGCTGGCGCGACGGCGGCCTGACCCTGCTCGATGTGCAGGACCGCACTCAGCCGAAGCTGATTAGCCACCGTAACTGGAGCCCGCCGTTTGGCGGCGGCACCCACACCGCGCTGCCGCTCCCGGATCGGGATCTGCTGGTGGTGCTTGATGAGGCGGTGCTGGATAACCAGCAGGATGGCGAGAAGCTGATCTGGCTGTTCGACATTCGCGACCCGACGAATCCGGTGAGTATCGCCACTTTCCCGCAGCCGGACGAAGCTGACTACGTGGCGAAAGGGGCGCACTTTGGCCCGCATAACCTGCATGAGAATCGTCCCGGCAGCTTTGTCAGCTCAACGCTGATTTTCGCCACTTATCAGAACGCGGGCGTTCGCGCTTACGATATTTCCAACCCTTATCGGCCGGTGGAAACCGGGGCGCTGGTGCCCGCCGCGCCGGCGAAAATGATGGATACCCGCCCCGGTCGCCCGCGGGTGATCCAGTCCTGCGACGTGTTCGTCGACGCGCAGGGAATTATTTACAGCACCGACTATAACGGCGGGCTGTCGGTGATTGAGTATCTGGGGTAGGGGATTGTGGGTTGTTGCCTTCCCGGGTTGCGGCGTAAACGCCTTACCCGGGCTACCGGATCGCAGATGGTGGCGAACCCGTAGCCCGGACAGATGCGAAGCATCGCCTCCGGGGAAAAGAGGCAAATACCCGGAGGCGGCGCTTGACGCGCCTGTCCGGGCTACCGGATCGCAGACGGTGGCGAACCCGTAGCCCGGCTAAGCGCAGCGCGAGCCGGGAAAGGCTGGACGGAGATTCAACCGTACTGGCGAATTCGCGCAATCAGCTCATCCACGCTGTCGATGCGATCGGCAATCACAATCAGCGCTTTACCCAGCGTGATAGCGTGGCGCAGGCATTCATGGCGCATGGCTTCGTCCTGGATAGCGTCGATATCCGCCACGTGCGACAGCCCGACGCTGCGGCGAATCAGTTCGGTGCCGCAGAAGCCCACCGCGTCGGCCCACACTTTCTTCAGGAACGCGGAGGCATAGCCGGGCCAGGCCAGCGCGGCGTCGCGGGATCTCTCCGCCGCCAGCGCCTGAAAACGCTCGGCAAAGGTGGTCCAGAACTGCTGGATATCGCTGAGGCGCTGTTCGCGAGCGGCGGCGGCATCGCGAATGCCCAGATGCCCCGGCAGACCGCAATAGTTGAGCAGCAGGTTGCCGATGGCGGTGCCGATATCGAAGCCAATCGGGCCGAAAAAGCCGAACTCGGCGTCGATGGCCTTAAAGCTGCCTTCGGCGACGAAAATCGAGCCGCTGTGGATATCGCCGTGCAGCAGCGCTTCGGCATGGGAAAAGAAGCGATGCTTGAGCGCGGCCACCGCCAGCTTCAGCTGGGCATCGCCGCGCAGGGCGGCGACATCGGCTTCCAGCGCGGCTGGATAGCTGTTGCGCTCGTGAACCTGATACGGGTCGTTAAAGAACAGATCCTCGGTGATTTCGCACATCTCGGGATTAATAAATTGCGCCACCTGGGCCTTTTTCTCATGAGGATGCAGATAAAAGTCGCTGGTGTGAAACAGCGTCTGGGCCAGGTATTCCCCCAGCTGGCTGGCGGCCTGGGGGTAGTAAACGTTGTTGATCAGCTCCCCGCGCCAGATGCGGTGATCGGAGAGATCTTCCATCACCATCACCGCCAGCTCGGGATCGAAATGCACAATCCGCACCGTGTGCTGCGGGCAGTGCTGATAGTGAGCCACCAGGGTTTGTGCTTCAAGGCGCGCGCGGTCAAGGGTCAGCGGCCAGGATTCTCCCACGCAGCGCACGTAGGGCAGCGCCTGCTTAACGATAATCCGGCTCACGCCCCTGATATCGAAAATTTTAAACACCAGGTTGAGGTTGCCGTCGCCCACTTCCTGTGCGGACACCAGTTCTGACGGATTGTCGATACCGCCAAATTGTTGGGCGTAAGCCACCGCATCGCTGGCCGTGAAAGTATGGTATTGCGACATTGCCTCGATCCTCAAAATTCTGATTAAGCCGTTCAGACGTCTATACTTCTGGATTTCATCCTGACACAATGTGATACAACAACGCAACAGGGATTTAACTAAATGCAGATACTACAGACCACCAGCCTGCGGGTAAGCGAAAATCAGCTCTTTATTCTTGACCAGCAGGCTTTACCGCAGGAAAAACGCTGGCTGGCGGCGGATAACGTGGCGCTGCTGGTGGACCATATTCACGCCCTGCGGGTACGCGGCGCGCCGCTGATTGGCCTGTCGGCCAGCCTGCTGCTGGCGCTGCTGGCGCAGCGCGGCCTGACCCGCGAGGCGCTATCTGAGGCGCTGGAGACGCTGCGAGCCGCGCGTCCGACGGCGGTAAACCTGATGAATAATCTGGATCGCATGAAGCTGGCGCTGGCGGAGGAGCGCTTTCCACAGGCTCTGGAAGCGGAAGCGCTGCGCCTGATCGAAGAGGATAAACAGCTTTGCGCCAGCATCGCCGAGGCGGGCAGCGCGCTGGTGACGCCGGGCAGCCGCCTGTTGACCCACTGCAATACCGGCGGCCTGGCGACGGCGGGCGTCGGCACCGCGCTGGGGGTGATTGCGCTGGCGCATCAGCAGGGAAAGGTGGCGAACGTCTGGGTGGATGAAACGCGCCCGCTGTTACAGGGCGGACGTTTGACCGCCTGGGAGCTGGGTGAACTGGGCGTGCCGTATCGGCTGATTACCGACTCGATGGCCGCCAGCCTGATGGCGCAGGGCCAGGTCGACGCGGTTTGGGTGGGCGCTGACCGTATTGCCGCCAACGGCGATGTGGCAAATAAAATCGGCACCTATTCGCTGGCGGTGCTGGCGAAGTATCATCAGATTCCCTTTTACGTGGCCGCGCCGCAGACTACCCTGGACCGCCATTGCCCGAACGGCGCGGCAATCCCGATTGAGCAGAGGGCGGCCGCCGAAGTCACCGGCGTCGCCGGCAGCTTTGGCGCGGTGCAGTGGGCGCCGAAAGAGGCCGCCGTTTATAATCCGGCGTTTGACGTCACGCCCGCGGCGTTAGTGAGCGGCTGGGTGCTGGACAGCGGCGTGGTGACCCCGGAGCAGGTCGCCGCCGGGGCGTTTGCGCCAGAAAAGGCCTGAACCTGAGCGAAAAAGGCGAAGCGACCTCCCTCGCTTCGCCTTCAACTTATGGCAGCACCATCTCTACCGCCGGAGCGGACTGCGGGTCGATATTGCGGCCAAGCGCCGTCAGCGCCGCCTGGTACGGGCACAGCGTCCCGACGGCGGTGGTCCGGCAGCCCGCCTGATGCCACTCCTGGCGCAGCAGCGGATGCTGGCTATCCGGCGTTTGCAGGCGGCGTAAATCGTCCAGACTTTGCGCCTGGAAGTAGACGCGCAGGTAGCGTTTTCCGCTATGGGTGTCGCGCCAGCGTTCCAGTACCAGGCTGCTGCCCGGCGGGATATTGCCGCGGCTGTACCCCGGCAGCTGCCAGCTAAAGTCCATTAACGTCCGCACCATGGCGATATTGGTATCGTGCGCCACCAGCAGCAGCCAGCGCACGTTCGGCGCGGCGCCCTCTTTTACCCCTTCGAGCATGGCGTTGAGCAGAATCGAGCCGCGTTTTTGCGCGGTATAAAACACATCGTTGCTCAGATCGTAGTTCTCCGTCAGCAGCGGCAGCAGGGCGGTGACCTGGCTGGCGCGGGTAATATTGCCCCACGCCAGCTGGCTGAGAGGCAGGTTCTCGCTCCAGCCCAGACGCAGCGTCTCAACCATATTGGCCATCACGCTCAGCCCGCTAATCGAGGTTTTGCCGCTTTTGATCTGCTCCACCTGCCACGGCAGGTCAAATACCGGGCAGGGCTTATCGGGCGCGCAGACGGCGTTTTTCAGCAGCTGAATCACCGGAGCCAGCGCCTGCTGACGCTGCGCCAGATCGCCGGCCGTCTTCTTCACTTCCGCCAGCTGGCGGGCGGGGTCGGTTTGCGTGGCGGCAAATTTATCGGTCTGAAACAGCGGGTCGGCGTCGCCGCTGACGTGATGAATCATCACGCCGCAGCCGGGAAAGGCGCCGTCCACCAGCGCCTGGGCGGTGGCCCGCGTGCGCTGCAGGGGGCTGGCGCGCACGTAAATCTCTCCGTTCGCCGGACAGCCCGCCGCCAGCAGTCCGAGCTGACGATAGCGTGCGCCTTCATCGCGACCTTTATTGACGACGGCGGCGTAGCCGTGGCCGGTCAGCTCGCCGTCGTGGGTGGTCCACTGCGTCCACGGACGCTGGGTCGCGGCTTCGATGGCCTCCCGGTTGCCCTCCGTCGGCGGACGAATGCCGTGGCGGCTGAGTTCAACCACTTTTTCCAGCGTAAACTGCGCGGCGGCTTGGCCCGGCGCGGCCAGCAGCGGCAGGGCGCAGGCGAGCAGCAGGCGTAGCAAAACCTGATGTCGTACAGGCATCATAAAATATTCCTTATAAGTTAAAAGGTTATGACGAGAATGAGGTCTGACGCTCTATCGCGTGTCGCCTGGCGACAATCGCAGCGGTGGTAAAACAGAATAGCGCGGACATCAGGCCGGTGCCTACCCAAAACAGCGATAGCGTACTGAAGTCATACAGCGTTTTGCCATTTTCGATTATTGATGTTTTATCGATGATGATGCCGGTGAGAAACTCGCCGAGTCCCGCCCCCGCGTAGCTGGCGATACCGATGGTGCCGAGCGCGGCGCCCGCGGCTTTACGGGACGAAATATCGACGGCGATCAGTCCGCCAAGGAAGCAGGTCAACGCCCCGATGGTGGCGCCGAAGATAATCATCGCCAGAATATCGGTGTAGTAGCCGTGCGGCGACCAGAGCATCAGCGCGAAGCCGGCGGTGTTGAGCAGGCTGATAAAACCGGCCATCACGCTGCGGTTGCGCGGGAAGAAGCGGTCGGAGAGCACCCCGGCGATAATCGTTCCGGCAATACCCGCGATAGCGTTGACCCCGATAATCCCGGACGCTTCGAGTGTAGAGTAGGCTTTATCCTGCTCCAGGAAGAAGATCCCCCATGAATTCACCGCGTAGCGGTCGATATACATAAACGCCGAGGCCAGCGCCAGCGCCCACAGGGCCGGGTTGCGCAGCGCCAGCAGCTGGTTTTTAAACACCGAGCCGCGGGCTTCCGTCTCCTCCAGCGGTTCGTCGCGAATCACGTTGATTGACGGGAAGCCGCAGCTTTGCGGCGAGTCGCGCATAAACAACAGCATCAGCACCACCCCGGCGGCGCCGAGCGCGGCGGTCGACAGATAGCCCATCTGCCAGCCGAATCCGGCAATCACCGCCGCGATCACCATATAGGTCATCGCTTCGCCGATGTTATGCGCCGTCGACCAGATGGCGTAAAAAGTGCCTCGTTCTTTACAGCCGTACCAGCGCGCCAGCGATACCACGCACGGGCCGACGCCCATCGACTGCGCCCAGCCGTTAATCCCCCAGAAGATAGCCAGCAGCATGGCGTTGCTGGTCATCCCCATCATCAGGTTCATCCCGGCGCTCAGCAGCAGCCCAAGGCTCATATAGCGCACCACGTTGGCATGATCGGCGATAAAGCCGTTGACCAGCTTGCCGATGGCGTAGCTGAAAAACAGCGTTGAGCCGATCATGCCCAGCTCCGTCGGGGTAATGCCGAGCTCCACCAGCGCGCTTTTGGCGACGGTGAACGACAGCCGGCAAACGTAGAACGTGACGTACGCCAGGGTCATGGTAATAAAGGTTTGCCAGCGCACGCTGCGAAAGCGCCGCTCATCGAACTCTCCGCCCGCTTTGGGCGGCGAAGCGCGAAAAAATGCGATAATTCTTCCAGACATAATGGTATCTCCGAAGGTCGGAGGCCTGACTGATTAGTGTGGTTCGTCCATGAGGTTTAACCCGTCATACTTCAAGTTGCATATGCGTTGGCTGCGTTCGTTCACCCCAGTCACTTACCAGAGTAAGCTCCTGGGGATTAATGAGAGGCTCCTGCCTCTCACCGGAGGCCAGCCTTCGGCTGGTCAAATTCGTTCCCGACGAATTTGTCGCTCACTTGCCGCCTTTCTGCAACTCGAATTATTTAGGGTTGATTGTCGTTGTGTAGAGTACATAATCAGATAAAGCCTGACCCGATGCGGTTAAGGTAAGGGGTGACAAAGCATGTTTTTTAATTGTGGATAGAGCGTCTTGCTGGCCAGCAGCAGCGGATTACCGTGACGAATCCCGTCGTTTGCCAGATAGTCGTTGCTGAGGCCGCCCGCTTCGCGCATCAGCACCAGCCCCGGCAGCCCGTCCCACGGGTTCATATGCGGTTCGTAGTAGCCGATAAGCCTGCCCGCCGCCGCCCAGGCGCTCATCAGCGCCCCGGAGCCGTTGCGGATAAACATCCCGCCGTCGCTCAGCAGCGCATCGAGGAAGGGCAGAAAAACCGCAGGCGTCACGCGGTGCGAGGTGCCGACGCCCATCACGCCCTCTTTGACCGTCGCTGCCGGATGCGGCGCGATAGGCGCATCGTTAAGCCACGCGCCCTGGCCTTTCAGGGCGTGGAACAGCTCGCGATGGTTGGGGTCGTACACCACGCCGATAACCGGTTCGCCGTCGGCAATGATGGCCAGCGACAGGCACCAGGTGTGCAGGCCGTTAAGAAAACAGCTGGTGCCGTCGATGGGATCGACAACCCACAGCACGCGCGCGTCCGGCATCTGCGTCCCGCTCTCCTCGCCGAGAAAACCGTCCTGCGGGAAGGCGTCGGTAATGCGCTGCTTAACAAACGCTTCGACCCGCTTATCGGCGACGCTGACCACGTCCTGCAGATCGTCGCCTTTATGATCCACCGTCAGCCGGTCGCGCTGTTGATAGTATTCGAACGCCAGTTCAGCGCCGGCCTTCGCCAGCTCGCAGGCTAAACGGTAGCGGGCCTGCAGTTCATTTGATTCCAGTGATTTCATCATAACTCCCTATTTTGCACACGTGTGCAAATTGCCTGAAAAAAACGGCCCCGAAGGGCAAAATGAGTGTGGATGGATTAAAAATATTATTCTGTGATCGCTCCGGCATAAAATGAATTTTTCATTTCGCGCTTTGACGAACGATCAGTTTCACCGGCACTTCGCGATGGCGTGACGGCAGGCTGAATTTGGCGATCCGCGTGACCAGCAGATCCACCGCGTGGTGGGCGAGCAGGGAGGTATTCTGCTGCACGGTAGTCAGCTGATAGGGCTGCCAGTCCGCCTGGGGAATATCATCGAAGCCGATAATCGCCGGTAGCGAAGCGGCGGGGTTGTCCGCCCGCAGGCCGTCCAGCGCGCCGAGCGCCAGCATATCGGTGGCGCAGAACAGCGCCTGCAGCTGCGGATGCGCGGCAAGCAGCTGCCTGGCTGCGGCAAAGCCCGCCTGATAGCCGCTGCTGTCGCAGAAGTGCGCGGCGACCTCCATGCCCTGGGTATGGGCAACAAACGCTTCGTAGCGCTGGCGGGTGCTGAAGTTATCCAGGCTTTCGCCGATAAACCCGGCCTGGCGCCACTGGCGCTGGGCAAACAGGTCGGCCACCAGCTTCGCGCCCTGCGCGTTGTCGCTGCACACGCGATCGCAGCCGGCCAGCTCGGCGTGGCGGTTGATAAGGGTCACCGGGATTTTTCGCTCCAGATACTCCTCCGCCAGCGACAGCGGCGGCGCCCCGGAGGTGATAATGACCCCCGCGACATGATAGCTCAGCAGCTGCCTGAGCGACGGGGCGAGCTGCTGCGGATCGTCGGCGTTCATCAGCAGCGGCATAAAACCGTTGAGCGCCAGCTGGTGGACCAGCGGCGACAGCAGCTTGCTGCGGAAGGGGTTATCAAAGCCGGCGGTGACGATGCCGATAAAATTGCTGCTGCCGGTATTCATCGTGCGGGCGATAATGTTGACCTGATAGCCCAGCGTTTCCGCCGCGGCGAGGACCTTCTGGCGGGTTTTTTCCGCCACCGATGCGCCGGGCGTAAAGGTGCGGGAAACCGCGGAACGGGAGACGCCAGCGAGTCGGGCAACGTCCTCTGCCTTAATCCATTTTTTTTCGCTCATAGTATCAGGGTACGGGTTATCCTCAGTGAGCCCGCGCCGACGCTGGAACCCATGGCCGGCACGGAAAAAGTCGTTAAAAGGTACCACATAAATCCCCGGGCGAGCAGTGGGTTGACGCGGCATCGCGGCCGCGTCAACGTCAGGCTTATGCCGGATAGCGAATCTGCTCCGCCTGGCGCTGCAAAATAACTTTGCCGTGACGAATGGAGGTCAGCACTTTGGCCTGGCGGCGCAGCGCGTCATAGTCGTTTTCCGCATCGAGGATCAACAGGTTCGCCGGGCGTCCTTCGGCAATGCCGTAGTTGTCGCCGAGGCACAGGGTGCGGGCGCTGTTATCGGTAATCAGATCGAGGCAGCGCTGCAAATCTTCGTATCCCAGCATATGGCAGATATGCAGCCCGGCGTCGAGGATGCGCATGATGTTGCCGTTGCCCAGCGGGTACCACGGATCCTGAATGGAGTCCTGGGCAAAGCAGACGTTGATCCCGGCGCGGTCCAGCTCCGCCACCCGCGTCACGCCGCGGCGTTTCGGCCAGCTGTCGAAGCGACCCTGCAGATGAATACTTTCGGTCGGGCAGGAGATAAAGTTAATGCCCGAAGCTTTGAGCAGGCGGAACAGCTTCGAGCAGTAGGCGTTATCGTAAGAGCCCATGGCGCAGGTATGGCTGGCGGTGACCTGCGCGCCCATGCCGCGCACCCGGGCCTCTTCCGCCAGCACTTCCAGAAAGCGCGACTGCGGGTCGTCGGTTTCATCGCAGTGCACGTCCACCAGGCAGCCGTGGCGCTGGGCCAGGTCCATCAGAAAAACCAGCGAGCTGACGCCCTTATCGCGGGTATTTTCATAGTGCGGAATGCCACCCACCACGTCGGCGCCCATTTCGATGGCGCGGGTCATCAGTTCGCGTCCGCCGGGGAAGGACTCAATGCCCTCCTGCGGGAAGGCGACGATCTGCAGATCGATAAGATGGGCCGCCTCTTTTTTCACTCTCAGCATCGCCTCAAGCGCCGTCAGGGAAGGGTCGGTGACATCAATGTGGGTGCGCACGTGCTGCACGCCGTTGTCGCGCAGCATGCCGATGGTTTTCAGCGCCCGCTGGCATGTATCTTCGACGGTGACGCTCGCTTTGCGCTGGCTCCAGCGGGCGATGCCCTCAAACAGGGTACCGCTCATATTCCACTCCGGCTCGCCCGCCGTCAGGGTGGCGTCAAGATGGATATGCGGTTCGACGAACGGCGGGATGACCAGCTTTTGCTCAGCGTCGATATCGTCGGCGTCAGCCGCCTGCGCCGCGGCCTGCGCGGTGATGCTTTTAATCAGGCCGTCCTGTAAGTCGAGGGTATAGAGCGCTTCTTGATGGCGCAGGCGCGCGTTGATAATTTTCATGGTTGTTCCCGTAAATGGTTTTGCGACATACGCCAGATCGCTAAGGCGACCGAGGCGTTGAGATGAAACTGCGGGTGGCTGACCGGATAGCCGGTCAGCTTTTCAATACGCTGAATGCGTTGATGCAACGTGTTGCGGTGAATGCCCAGCCGCTCGGCGGCTCTGACCACGTTGCCGCTCTCCTGAAGCAGCGTTTCCAGGGTCTCCATCAGCAGCCAGGGACTTTTGCGATCCGGCTCAATCAGACAGCCGAGGGTGTCGTGCATAAAGTCGCTCAGCAGCGCGGGGTCGCTAACGGCGGAGAGCAGCTTGATAAACCCCAGCTGCTGGTAGTCGCTGATGCGCTGGGCCGGACGCAGGTTATCGCTGAGGTCCAGCGCCTGACGCGCCTGCGACAGCGCGCGCTGATATCCCTGCAGCTGCTGCACCGGCGCCGAAAGGCCGCACAGCAGCGATAGCCCGTCGTCGCCCTCCGCCAGCGCGATCAGCCACGCCTGGAGCCACGTTTTTTGCTGATAAAATTCGCCTTCCTCATCCGGAAGCAGAAAGAGAAACATATTGCTGCGCTCGACCAGCGGAAAGGGATTGCCCTGCTGATTGAGCTGCTGCTGCAGGCGCTGGCGTACGGTGCGGCGGGCCTGCTGCAGCCAGGCTTCGGCCTGCTCCGGCGGAAACTGGCGAAACAGGCGCGGTATCCCCTCAAGGCGCAGCGCCGCCACCCGCAGCGGGCGGGTAAAATCCAGCTGCTGGTGGAGCGCCCGCTGATGCAGGATTTGCAGGTCGGGATAGTCGCCGGTTAACAGCTGCAGCAGAATATCGCGCTGCGATTGCAGGGCGTTTTCGCTGCGCACCAGCGCGGTACCGATGCGTTCGGTCACGATCACCATTTTCAGCAGATAGGGCTGTTCGATCAGCGGAATGCCCAGCTCGTCGGCCAGCGCAATCAGGCGCGGCGGGATCGCCTGAATGTACGCGTCGCCGGTGAGGATCACCATCCCGGCGATCCCGCGCTGCTTGCCCTCCATCAGCAAATGGATCAGGTTTTCTTCATCGCGGGGATGGTTGATCCCGGTGATAAACACCAGCTCCCCGCCCATGATCCATTCGGCGATATTTTCATTTTCCGCCACGTAGTACCAGCGAACCGCCAGCTGCAGCCCCTGCTTACCGGCGCGCAGGCGCATGGCGGAGAGCCCCTCCAGGGCGAGGATTTCGCTGACCGTCAGGCTCACGGCTACTGCTCCGTGACCGAATCAGCGGCGGGCTGACGTTTGCTCAGACGCGTCAGCGCGATATAGACCAGTGCGGAAACGGTAATGCCAACCAGCGGGGCGATCCACGGCGACAGGTAAGCCACCACCGCGCCCACGGCGTAGGCGCCCAGCCCCAGCCAGTTAAAACGCGGCAAACGGGCGGTGTGCAGCAGCGGATAGCGGCCGCCGCGATAAAACCAGTAGTCGGCGAGGATAACGCCGCCGATGGGCGGGATGATGCTGCCCAGCAGCACGAGGAAAGGGATCAGCATTTCATACATACCGCCAATGGCCAGCAGAATGCCGACGCCGGCGGCGACCACGGTCAGGGTGCGGCGACGCTCGCTGCGCAGCAGATGACAGGCGGCGGCCGAGACGTTATAGATCGTCGGCCCCTGAATCGTCAGCAGGTTGAGGCACAGCATTACCACCGCGGCGACCGACAGCCCCTGCAAAATCAGCACCTCGACGATATCGGCCTGCTGGTAAACGATGGCGCACCAGGCGCCGGCGATAATCATCAGCCCGTTGCCGATCAGGAAGCTGCTCATGCTGGCGACGATGGCGGTGCGGCTGGAGTTGGCCAGCCGCGTCCAGTTCGTCGCCTGGGTCGCGCCGCTGGCAAAGGTGCCGAATACCATGGTAATGGCCGCCGACCAGGTCATGGTTTCACCCGGTTCGATTTGGGTCATCGCCTGCCAGCCGCCGGCGTGATGGGCGGCAAGGTACATCGACACCACCAGCAGAATAAACATCAGCGGTACTGATACGCGCGACAGCGCATCCAGCCCCTTATAGCCCACCAGCGCGGTGACGCAGAACAGGATGCCGAACAGGATCATCAGCGGAATCGTCATCGCCGCAGGCAGGGCGAGGATTTTGACCAGCGAGATGGCGACCGTCGCGGTTCCCCAGGCGTACCAGCCCAGCTCGGCGAAACCGAGAATAAAATCGGCGAGCTTGCTGCCGATTTCACCGAAGCAAAAACGGCCCATCAGTACGGTATTTAGCCCGCTGCGCGCGGCAATCCAGCCGAGCGAGGCGGCGTACAGGGCCAGCAGAAAGTTACCGATAACCGCAATCCACAGCAGGTTAACGATGGAGAAAGAGACGCCAAGCTTGCCCCCCGCGAACATGGTGCCGGTGAAAAAAGTAAAGCTGAACAGAACCATCGAGATGGAAAAAACGCCCTTGCGCCCGGCGGCGGGCGCTTCGACGAGCGGAAAATCATTGCTGTTTGACATGGTGGAACCTCTGAGTGGCTATCCAAATAGCGATGGCAGAGGGGTAGCAAGAGGTGTGCCAGAAAAAGCGGGGCAGGGGTAACACAATGGGGTGGGCAGTATGCACATAAAACGACGTTAAACGGCCGCTGTTTGCCATAAATGTGTGCACAGTGCCATGTTTTGCACCGCCGTGGGGCAGTGGGATGTGACTCCTGCCCCCGCATTTTGTCGGACGACGGCTGGCGTCTTACCCGACCTGGGGGGCAGGTCAGAATCGACAAATGATGCCAATTTTACGCCGTTTCCCGGCGGCACGATCCCCCATCTTTTTAACCGCCCGCAGGCGGTAATTTTGGCGTCATGAAAATGCTCAGTTGTATTGTTGTTAAAAAGAGTAATTTCATATGCTTTTCTGATATAACCATTATCAATGTAAGTCTTTCCTGAAATATTGTTCGCTTACGCTGGCGGTGTTAGTATCGGGTAAATAGCCATTTAGACGGCTAAATACAACATCGCTAAACTAAGGAACTGCTATGTGGCAAGAAAGACTCGCGCAACTGGTCACCACCTGTCATTGGATCGGCGCGAAAGGCTGGGCACCGGCCACCGGCGGCAATATGTCGGTGCGTCAGGATGAGACCTGGTGCTGGCTGAGCGAGTCGGGGCGCGATAAAGGCAGCCTGACGACGGAGGATTTCCTGCAGGTGGAGATCGCCAGCAATAAAGCGCCTTCCGGACGTAAACCCTCTGCTGAAACCGGCCTGCATACCCTGGTGTATCGCCTGTTCCCGGAAGCGAATGTCGTGCTGCACGTGCATACCGTCAACGCGACCGTGCTGTCGCGGATTGAAAAAAGCGCCACCCTGGCGCTGCAGGGCTATGAGATGCAGAAAACCCTGACCGGCCAGCACAGCCATCTTGATACCGTGCCGGTCGCCATTTTTGATAACGACCAGAATATCGATGCCCTGGCGGCGCGCATTGAAGATTATGCGCAGACCCACCCGCTGCGCTACGGCTTCCTGCTGCGCGGCCACGGCCTGACCTGCTGGGGCAAAGACATTCACGAAGCCCGTCGCCAGCTCGAAGGACTGGAATTTTTGTTCGAATGTGAACTGATGCGCCGCCGCTACGAGCGCGACTAATTTCTCTTCACCAACGGGTCAGGCATGGATTTTTATCTCGGAATCGATATCGGCACCTCGCGCGTGAAAGCGGTGCTGTTTGATGAACGCTTTCAGGCGTGCGCCAGCGCGGCGCAGAACACCGGCCCGCGGCTGTCGGCCAACGGCCACGCCGAGCAGGATATGGCCCAGCTGTGGCAGTCGGTGGTGGCGATTTTACGCGATATTGCCCGGTATCCGGCGCTGCAAAGCGGGCGTTTACGCGCCATCGGCCTTGCCGGGCAGGGCGAAGGGGTCTGGCTCAGCGACGCCGAAGGCGAACCGGTCGGGCCGGGTATCCTGTGGAGCGACACCCGCAGCCGCGACCTGATGAGCGAACTGCTCAGTCGCCCCGGTTTTGACCGTCGCTTCTTTGACGATACCGGTACCCATCTGCAGCCCTGCAACACCAGCATGCAGCTGTACTGGCTCAAGCATCACCAGCCGGAGCGGCTGGCGGCGGCCCGCTATCTGTTTTTCGCCAAGGACTGGATCCGCTTTCGCCTCACCGGCGTCGCGGCGCTGGATCTTACCGATGCCAGCACCTCTTTGCTGAATCAGCAGAGCGGAAAGCTATCCACGGTGGTGCTCAATGAGATGGGCCTGGCAGATTTACAATCTCTGTTCCCACCGCTGCTGGCGCCGGACGTGCAGGCGGGCGCGCTACGTGAAGAGGTCGCGGCGCTGACCGGGCTTCCCGCCGCCACGCCGGTCGCGGCGGGGGCGCTGGATGTGTGCAGCGCGGCGCTGGGCTGCGGCGCGGTCAACGATGGCGATATTTATACCATTCTTGGCACCACCTGCTGCACCGGTATCGTCTGCCACGGTCGCCAGACGGTCAACGAGGGGACGCGCTACGTCACCCATACCGAAGCGGGCAGCTTTATTAACCTTTTTCCGATGCAGGCCGGGACGCCGAACATCGACTGGCTCCAGCAGCAGATTGCGCTGGAGCCGGATTTACAGCAGCTGGAACAGCATATCGCCAGCGTTGAGCCCGGCAGCGGCGGCGTCTTCTGGCAGCCCTACCTCAACGGCGAACGCGCCCCGTTCTTTAGCCCCGAGGCGCGGGCCGGTTATTTCGGCATTAGCCAGCACACCACCCGTGCGGAGCTGCTGCGGGCGGTGTTTGAAGGGCTGGCTTACGCTATCGTCGACTCGCTTCAGGGCTACCCGCAGGGCGGCGAACTGTACCTGACCGGCGGCGGCGCGGCTTCGGCAACCTGGCTGCAAATCATTGCCGACTGCACCGGCAGAACGGTGGTTTCCAGTCCTTTCAACGAGCTTAGCGCGCGCGGCGCGGCGATTCTGGCGGCGCGCAGCGTCGATGCCCTGAGCCGCTATCCGGCGCTGGAGCAGACCCGCTATCGACCCCATCCGCAGGCGCACAGCCGCTACGCCGCGCTCTATCCGGTGTATCGCCTGCTGCGCGAGCAGATGCTCCCGGTGTGGCAGGCCCGCCGCGAGGCGCTTCAACGTATTTCTCAGGAACAACGCATATGAAAATTGTTTTTACCGCCGAACACGCCGGCGACCTCAGCGCTTTTCAGCAACTGGGCGAACTGCGGGTAGAAGGCTGGGCGCTGGGCAAGCCGAAGCTGAGCGCAGGCCAGCTGATCGAACTGGCCCACGACGCCGAGGTGCTGGTGACCAGCTACGATGAGGTGACGGAAGCGGTGATCGCCGCCTGCCCGCGTTTACAGGTGATCGCCTGCACCCGCGCCAATCCGGTGAATATTGATACCAAAGCCGCCCAGGCGCGCGGTATCCGCGTGCTCTATACGCCGGGGCGCAACGCGGACGCCGCCGCCGAGCTGACGCTGGGGCTGATGCTGAGCCTGGCGCGGCATATTCCGCAATCCCACGCGGCGCTGAAGCGCGGCGAATTCACCCACGCCGAAAACGCCGCGCAGGCCACCCAGAGCGGACTGCGCCGCGATGTGGTGTGGGACGTTAGTCCGCAAAGCCCTTATGAAGTCTTTAAAGGCAGCGAGCTGCGCAACAAAACCCTGGGGCTGATTGGCTACGGTAATATTGGCCGCCGGGTGGCGCGTATCGCCCGCGCCTTTGGCATGGCGGTACTGGTGGTGGACCCGTTTGTCGCCGCCGAGGATATCAACGAACCGGGGCTGCAAAAGACGACCCTTGAGGGGCTGTTCCGCGAGGCGGATATCGTGAGCCTGCATCTGAGCAGCGGCCCGCACAGCGATGGGCTGGTGAACGCGCCATTGTTGAACAGCATGAAGCCGGGCGCGCTGCTGATCAATACCTCGCGCGCGGCGGTCGTGGACGAAGACGCGCTGATTCACGCGCTGCGCCACGGCCCGCTGGGCGGCGCGGCGCTGGATGTCTACCATAGCGAGCCGCTGTGGCGCGACCATCCGTTTGTCACCGAGTTTGATAACGTGATTATTACGCCGCATATCGCCGGGGCGACGCGGGAGAGCATTGCTAAACATACGGCGATGATTGCCGCCGACCTCCAGCGCTATGTCGCCGGAGAGCCGCTGCTCTACCAGTGGCGTTAAGCCGCGCTTGCCGCCGCGCAATGCGGCGGCGAAGCTTGTTATCCGCGACGGTGGGTCGCCATAAACTCCTGCGTATGCTGCCAGTCCACCACGCCGGCATCCGATCCCATGCCGGTCGCCACCAGCGCGGCGACGGCGGAAGCCACCTCGCACGCCGCTTTGACGCTTAACCCCCGGGCCAGTGCGGCAATAAAGCCGCCGCAGTAGCTGTCGCCGCAGCCGGTAGTATCTACGGCATCGACCCGGAACGGCGCGATATGCTCGACGGCGCCGTCGCGGGTCAGCAGCCAGGAGCCGTTTTCGCCGTCCTTCAGAATGCAGGTTCCGACGCCAAGCGCAAAGAAGACGCGGGCAATCGCTTCCGGCTGGGTCTCCCCGGAGAGATACGCCGCTTCTTCAAGGGAAGGCATAAAGTAGTCCACCGACGGCAGCAGCGGGCGCAGCAGATCCAGGGTGCCCGCGTCGGGGGCGATTAAATCAAAGCTGGTGGTGACGCCGCGGGCTTTCGCCGCCCGCAGCAGCAGCGCGCTTTGCCCGCTATCCATCGCCGCCAGCAGGCCGGTGCCGCCGTGGTGCAGGAACCGGCAGTCGAGGATCGCGTCAAACTCTTCTTCGCGGATAAAAAGCGCATCGGAAGCGCCCCGACAGTGCAGCGCCGGGCGCTCGCCGTTGGGGCGGATGGGCAGGATCGTCGCCGACGTTTCCTGCTGCGCCGTGCGCTGGAGCAGCGAGCAGTCGATCCCCAGCCGCGCATAGCTGGCGAGGATAAAATCGGCTTTTTCATCTTCACCGAGGCAGGCCACCGCGGCGGTGCGAATGCCCAGCTTCGCGGCGTTAATATTGGCCCCGGCGGCGGTTCCGGCGGGGTTAAGACGAATTTGTTCGATAAAGGCTACCCCGCCGCGCGGTGGGATGTCGATCACCGGGCGACCGGCGATATCAAGAATAGTCAGGCCGACAAAGACGGCGTCAAAAGCTGCCATAGGTGCTCCGCTTAACGATGGGTCTGGCGCAGACGCGCCTGCCAGAAGGAGAGGGCCAGCGCGACCACCAGAATCACGCCCACCAGCGCATCCTTCACCAGGTAGTTCAGCCCCATCAGGTTCAGGCCATTATCAATAATCGCGAGAAACAGCACCCCGCCGAGGGTGCCGGCGATGCTGACCCGGCCGAGCCGGTTAAAGGCGGTGCCGATAAAGACCGCGGCGATGGCGTCCATCAAGTAGGCCTGGCCGGCCAGCGGCGTAAACTGGCGCAGGTTGGCGGAGAGAATGACGCCGCCGACGGCGCACAGCGCGGAGGCCGCCACCAGCACCCACAGCATGGTCCGGCGGTCGCGGATCCCGGCGATACGTGCCGCTTCGCCGTTCTGGCCGATAGCGCGCACGTACTTGCCAAACAGCGTGCGTTCGGTCAGCAGCCAGGCTACCAGCCACAGCGCCAGCACAATCACCACCGGCGTCGGAATACCGGCGATATTGCCGACCGCCAGATCGTGATACTCCGGCGCCATCCGGCGGTAGGAGATAGAGCCGCCGCCGTCGGTATAGATACGCTCGGCGCTGCTGGCGATAAACCAGGTGCCGAGGGTGGCGAGGAACGGACGAATCTGGCAGATAAGGATCAGAAAGGCGTTCAGCAGGCCGATAATCACCCCGCCGAGCAGCGCGCAGCCCACCGCCGCCTGCCACGGCAGGTGCCAGGTCTTCAGCGCCACCAGCGCAAAAGCGGCGCCGAAATCCAGCGCCACGCCGACGGAGAGGTCAATCGCCCCGGCGCTAACGATAAGGGTCATCGCCATCGCCACGATCAGCAGAATCGCGCTGCCCTGCAGCAAATTGGCCCAGTTATCGAAGGTCAGAAATACCGGGTTCGCCCAGCCGAACAGGGCAATCGCCAGCAGGGTAATGACGCCGAATCCTGCCCGCGATAGCCACGCCAGCGGACCGCTGCCGGTTTGCCCCGTTGAGGGGGTCTTGAGCGTCAGTTGGCTCATTAATGGCCTCCTTTATGTCTGACCGCTGAAGCCGCCAGCACCACGAGGATCAGGCCGCCTTTGATCGCGCCCATCCAGAAAATATTCACTCCCAGCAGGCCGAGCCCGTTAGAGAGCGCGTTGACCAGCACCGCGCCGAGCAGCGCCCCCCAGATGGTGACCACGCGCCGCCGCGAGAACGCCGCGCCGATAAAGGTCGCGAGGACGGTTTCCAGCAGCAGCGGCGTCGCCGTGCCGCTGGAGCTGCCTGAGCCCTGGCTGAGCAGCGGCAAAATCGCCAGGCCGGCGGCGATGCCCGCCAGCAGCCAGACGATAATGGTCAAACGGCGAACGTTGAGTCCGCTCATCTGCGCCATATCGCGGTTACCGCCCACCGCCTGTAAATGCTGGCCGAAGCGGGAGTGGTGGAGCAAAAACTGAAACAGCGCGAATACCGCCAGCAGATAGATCAGCGGCCAGGGAATGCCGAACAGATCGTTATCGCGAAAGGCCACCATCAGCGGGTCGCTCACCGCGATGCGCCGCTGGCCGGTCAGCAGGTCGGTCAGCCCGGTGAAGGCCACCGAAGTTGACAGGGTCGCCAGCAGCGGCGGCAGGCCCGCCGCCAGCACCAGCGTGGCGTTGACGGCGCCGCAGGCCAGGCTAACGGCGAGCAGCAGTAACAGCAGCGCCAGGTAAGGGGTGTTCCACTCCGCCATGCCGAGGCTGAGCAGCGCGACGCCGAGCACCGCGATGGCGGGCAGCGACAGGTCGATGCCGCCGGAGACCACATCATCGCCGCCGACGGCAATCACGCAGACCAGGCCGAAGCAGAGGATCGCCAGCGGCACGCTTTGCACCAGCATCATGCTGATATTTTGCCAGCTTAAAAAGAAAGGCGACTGCAGGCTGAGCCAGACCAGCAGCGCAAAAAAGAGAATCAGGGGAAATTTTTCGATAAGCGTCGTGATGCCCGGAAGGGGGCGGCGCTGGATACCTGCACTCATACCTGTTGTTCCTGTCCACCGTTAATCGTCACCAGCAGCGCGTCCAGCGTCAGCCCCCGGGTCGGGAGATTGGCCACCAGCTCGCCGCGCCACATCACCAGGATGCGGTCGCAAAGGCCCAGCAGCTCCGGCGCGTCGCTGGATGAGACCAGAACGCCGCGACCGCGATCCGCCAGCTCGCGGGTGCGCTGATAAATATCGCGGCGCGCGCCGATATCCACCCCGAGAGTGGGTTCATCAAGAATAAAAAGCCGCGCATCGGTGCCCAGCCAGCGGGCGAGAATCGCCTTTTGCTGGTTGCCGCCGCTCATAAAGCGCACCGGAAGCTCCGGACGGCCGGGGCGGATAGAGAGCTGGTCGATCCAGCTGCGCGCTTTTTCCAGCGCCCGGCCGCGGTGCTCCCAGCCGAAAGTGGCGGTCTCCGGTAGCGAGGCCAGATTGATATTGTCGGCGGTGGTGAAGGGGAGAATCAGCCCCTGATGGCGGCGGTCGCGCGGCACCAGGGCCAGTCCGGCCCGGGTTGCCTGATACGGCGTCCGCAGCCGCTTCGGCTGGCCGTCAACGCTTATCGTGCCGCTGCGGGCGCGGCGTAGCCCGTAAAGCAGATCGATCAGCACGTCGCGCCCGGCGCCCAGCAGTCCGGCGACGCCGACGATCTCTCCCGGCTGAATATCAAAGGTAATATCGCGTAACTGCTGCCCGTCGCTGAGATGGCGAACCGACAGTACCGGGGCAGCGGCATCGACCTGATGCGCGCTGCTCTGGCGCGGGGTATAGAGCTGTTCGATATCGCGGCCGACCATCATTTTGATCAGCGCGTCGGTATTCTGCAGAAGCGCCCGGTCGGGGTAGCCGACCACCTCGCCGTTACGTAGCACCGTGCCGCGATCGCAAAGGGCGGCGATTTCGTTGAGATAGTGGGAAATGTAGAGAATCGCGATCCCCTGTTCCCGCAGGCGCAGAATCGCGGAGGTGACCAGGCCGGCTTCCTGCGCTTCCAGCGGCGCGGTGGGTTCATCGAATACCACCAGCTTTGCCGCGCCGTCGATCAGCGCTCTGGCGATTTGCACCAGCTTGCGTTCGGCGAGGCTGAGGTCGCGGATCAGGCGGCGGGGATGAATATCCAGCTGCCAGCTGTCGCGGAAAAACGCCCGGGTGGCCGCGTTCATTCGCCGCCGGTCCAGCGCGCCCCAGCGGGTGCGGTACTCCTGGCCGAGAAACACCGATTCCGCCACCGTAAAGTGCGGGATCAGGTTAAGTTCCTGGTGAATAACGCGGATACCCAGCGCTTCAATCGCCGCGGGATTGCCGAGCGGCAGCGGCGCGCCGTCAAGGGTGGCGCTGCCGCTGTCGGCCCGATAGACGCCCGCGAGGATTTTTATTAGCGTCGATTTTCCCGCGCCGTTCTCGCCGATCAGGCCGTGAATTTCACCGGGATTCAGAAGCAGCGTGACCGCATTTAATGCAGTCACGTTGGCAAAGCTTTTGCCGATCTGGTTCATCGCCAGACCAGCGGCGGGGTTAACCCCGCCGGAGGATGGAGTGATCACTGCAGTTCGCCATATCCCAGCTGTTTGTAGACCGCTTTTGCCTCCTGCGGGCCTTTCACCGGCACCACCGGAATAAAGGTCTGCAGGGGCAGCTTCTGTTTGTCGAAGTAGCGCGCGACGTTATCGGCGGAGGTCTGGCCAATCAGGTGCGGCTGCTGGGCGACGTTGGCGACGAACGGGCTGCCCGGCTCGGCCATGATCTCCAGGGTTTCCGGGCCGGCGTCGATCGCGGTGACCTTGACGTCTTTATCGCGGCCGGTCTCTTCCAGCGCCTGGACAATACCGATAGCCGGCTGATCCCAGCAGGCGACATGGATGGCGTCGAGTTTGCCTTTTGGATACTGGCTCAGCAGTTCGAGGGTTTTCTTACGCGCATCTTCCGGCGAGTTGGCAAACTGCTCGGCCAGCTCCGGTTGAATAATGTGAATATCCGGATAATCTTTGAGGACATATTTCCACTGGTCATAACGAATGCCGCAAATACGCAGGGAGCTGGAGAATGCGTTAAATACCGCAACGTTGCCTTTGCCGCCCAGTTCATCGGCCATATAGCGACCAATGGTCGATCCCAGGGTGTAGTTATCGGAGGTGGTGTTATTGACCGAATATTTTGAAACGTGGTCTACGGTAAATACCGGAATGCCGGCATCGCGTAGCGCTTTGAATTTAGGCTCAACGGCGCTGTCGCCCAGAATGCTAATTACCGCATCGACCTTGCGCGACAGTAAAATATCGTGGTTATTCGCATGAACCTGGTTATCGCGGCCGCCATCGACGCCGATCACTTTACCCCCCAGTTTCTCTACCTCTTCGGTCGCACCCTTATAGGCTTCACGATCCCAGAAGTGCTGCGTCCCGACCACGGCGACGCCGATAGTTTTTCCCTGAAGTGATAAGGCATCCGCCGCCAGAGCGTTGACGGAGGCGAGCGAGAGCAGGCCCAGCGCGATGGGCAATAATTTCATTTTCTGCGACATTCTTATTATGGTCCTGTGATGGAGGTGGCTGTGCGGAGCAGTAGCATGACAACAACAGCCACACAATCTCAAATACAAAATATGTCTAAGTTATACCCGTTATACTTCAAGTTGCATGTGCGTTGGCTACGTGCGTTCACCCGAATCACTTACTTGAGTAAGCTCATCGGGACTCTCTTACTTGCCGCCTTCCTGAAACTTGAATTATTTAGGGTATATTAACGATGTTATATCGCAGATTTGCCTGAGGAAAACGTAAATTTGTTATCTGTAACCTGAAAATATTTCATGATGCAGCTTAATCCCTTTTTATTTTGTGGGCTTAATTTGCTTGCAACTCTTATTTATTCAAATAAAGATTGCTGCTTAATTAAAATTATTCTGTCGCTGTAATATATCGCATCCTGGAATGGCGTAGAGCTATTCTGCGTGGAAAATCCTTTCTCTGTAGCAGATTGTATGGTGATACGTATTTTATTCCCAGGATTCGCACGCTTTATTATGGCGGCCTTTATCGGGTGAGAAGAAAACAGTCAAGATGAAAAAACAACATAATCTGACCGTAATGCACTGGGGAACCTGGCAGGTCCAGGCCCGTGACGGCAACATTGAGACGGTGACGCCGGTGCCCTGGGATAAAAATCCCTCACGTATTGGTCAGTCGCTCCCCGATGCGGTCACCAGCAAGACGCGCATTCGCCGTCCGGCGGTGCGCGCGGGCTACCTGCAAAATGGCCCGGCTTCGCGCGAGGGGCGCGGTAAAGAGCCGTTTGTTGAGGTGAGCTGGGAGGTGGCGCTCGATTTACTGGCCCGCGAACTGAATTCGGTCAAAACGCGCTGCGGCAATGAGGCGATTTTCGGCGGCTCCTACGGCTGGGCCAGCGCCGGTCGTTTTCACCACGCGCAAAGTCAGCTGCACCGCTTCCTCAAGTGCTTCGGCGGCTATACCGCCAGCACCAACACCTACAGCAGCGCGGCGGGCGAGCGCATCCTGCCGCATATTCTCGGGCCGCTGAGCCCGCTGCACCGCCAGCATACCCACTTTTCCGAGCTGGCGCGCGAATGCCAGCTGTTTGTCGCATTCGGCGGCCTGCCGCTGCGTAATGCGCAGGTCAACGGCGGCGGCGCCAACGACCATATGCTGAAATACTGGCTGGAAAAGATGCAGGCGCAGGGGACGCGCTTTATCAATATCAGCCCGGTGCGCAATGACCTGAGCGCCGTGGAGAGCGCCGAGTGGCTCGCCGTCCGTCCGGGAACCGATACCGCGCTGCTGCTGGCGCTCTGTTATGTGCTGATTAATGAATCCCTCTACGACAGCGGTTTTATCGCCAGCCATACCGTGGGTTTCGCGCCCTATCGCGCCTACCTGATGGGGGAGAGCGATGGCGTCGCAAAAACGCCGGAGTGGGCGGCGGCAATAACCGGTATTGAGGCGCAGCGGATTGCCGCGCTGGCGCGCGAGATGGCCAGCCAGCGCACGATGGTCAATATCTCCTGGTCGATTCAGCGGGCGCGCCAGGGCGAGCAGGCCTACTGGGCGACGGTGGCGCTCACCGCGCTGCTGGGGCAAATCGGTACGCCGGGCGGCGGACTGGGGTTTGGCTACGCCTGCACCAATCTGGCGGGGGCGGCGCGTAAGGCCTTTTCCGGGCCGCGCCTTCCCGCCGGAGAGAACGCGGTAAACCAGGTGATTCCGGTGGCGCGCCTTTCCGATATGCTGCTGCATCCGGGCGAGGCATACGAGTTTGACGGCCAGCATCTGCGCTATCCCGACATCCGCCTCGTCTACTGGGCCGGCGGCAACGCGTTTCATCATCATCAGGATATTAACCGCCTGTGTGAAGCCTGGCGGCGGCCGGAAACGGTGGTCGTTCATGAACAGTTCTGGACCGCGCAGGCTAAATTTTCCGATATCGTTCTGCCGGTCACTACTTCGCTGGAGCGGGAAGATATTGGCAGCGGCGGTCACGACGGTTTTATGATCGCCATGAGCGCGCAGATCCCGCCGGTAGGCGAAGCGCGCGATGATTACGCCATCTTCTGCGACCTTGCCGAGCGGCTGGGCTGCGGCGAGCACTTTAGCGAGGGGCGCGACGCCGGGCAGTGGCTGCGGGAGATCTACGAAGCGTCGCGGCCGCGCGCGCGGGAAGAGGGGATCGCGCTGCCGTCGTTTGATGAATTCTGGCGGCAGGGGGTGCTGGAATACAGCGCGCCGGAGAAACCGCAGGTTTTCCTGGCGGATTTTCGCGCCGACCCGCAGCGCTATCCGCTCTCTACGCCTTCCGGCAAGATCGAACTTTTTTCCGAAACCATCGCCGGGTTTGGCTATCGCGAGTGTCCCGGCCACCCGTGCTGGGATGAGCAGGAGGCGGCCTGGCAGCGGCAGGAGGCGGCGCGCTGGCCGCTGCATCTGCTCTCCAGCCAGCCGCGCACCCGCCTGCACAGCCAGTACGATCACGGCAGCGTGAGCCGGGCGACGAAAATTCAGGGGCGCGAGCCGCTGTGGATGCATCCGCAGGATGCGCAGGCGCGGGGCATCAGCGAAGGCAGCGTGGTCAAGGTCTTTAACGCCCGGGGAGCGATTCTCGCCGGCGTGCATCTCAGCGAGCAGATTTTGCCGGGAGTGGTGCAGATGTCGACCGGCGCCTGGTACGATCCGCTGGACCCGAATGAAAAAGGCTCGCTGGATAAGCACGGCAATCCCAACGTGTTAACCGAGGATCGCGGCAGCTCGCGGCTGGGGCAGGGCTGCAGCGCCCAAAGCTGCTGGGTGGAGATCGCGCCGTGGCGGGACGCGCTGCCGCCGGTGACCGCTTTCGACCCGCCGAGGTTTATTGGCGCTTAGGCGCAGAGAATCGCCAGGCGGCGGCTGGCGCCTTGCCCGGCTTACAGGATCATCGCCGTTTGCGGGTCGGGTAGCCCGGACAGGCGCGTTACGCGCCGCCTCCGGGAAAGCGCCTTGAGAGTGATGATAAGCCTGTTCACCCGTTGAATCGCGGCGTTACGCTAGCCGCGGGTAGGCGCTGGCGATATCGTCGCCGGTAAACTGGGCAATCCAGCCTTCCGGGTTGTCGAAGATGCGGATGGCGGTGAAGTTGGGCTCCGAGCCCATATCAAACCAGTGCGGCGTGTGCGCCGGAACGGAAATCAGGTCGTTCTTTTCACAGAGCACCTGGAATACCTCGTCGCCAATATGCAGGCAAAACAGGCCGGCCCCCTCGACGAAGAAGCGCACTTCGTCTTCCCCGTGGGTATGCTCGTTGAGGAATTTTTCCCGCAGCGCCTCTTTCTGCGGATTATCCGCACGCAGGCTGATCACGTCCCAGCTCTGGTAACCCTTCTCAGCCACCAGCTTATCAATCGCATGCTGATAGGCGGCAATAACCGTTTCTGAGGCTGGCGCCGCGCCTAAATCGCGGTCGGCCTGCCAGCGCTCGAAGCGGACGCCTTTGGCGTTGAGCTGCTGCTGGATCTCTTCGGCGTTCGTGCTGTGCCAGAGAGAGTTTTGCGGGTCTTTCACGGAAAAAATGGTTAATGCGCTCATGCTGGGATCTGCTCCGGATGAATATCGTCAAAACGCTGAACCTGCGGATGGTGGCTGGCCGGGTCACGGTCGCCGCGCACCAGCTGTAGGGTGCGGAAGCCGGCCTCTTCGGCGGCATCCAGCTCCTGATGGATATCGGACAGGAACAGGATGGCGGCAGGAGGCTGTCCCAGCTGCTCAGCAATATTGCGGTAGGACTGCGCTTCGCGCTTGGCGCCTACCAGGGTATCGAAATAGCCGTTAAACAGATGAGTAATATCACCTTCGTCGCTGTAGCCAAATAACAATTTCTGCGCGGCGACAGAGCCTGAGGAATATACATATAAATCAATACCCTGTGACTTCCATTTTTCTAGCGACGGCAGGACGTCAGGATACAGGTGGCCGGTGAAGTCGCCATTGACGTAGCCTTCGCGCCAGATAATCCCCTGGAGCGCCTTGAGGGCGGTGGATTTGCGGTCTTCATCCATAAAGGCGAACAGGGTAGCAATAAGCTGCTCGACGCTGGCCGCCGGTTGGGCGATCTCTTCGCGCAGGTTATCGAGAATGGTCTTTACCGGATCGACAAACTGCTGGGCGGTCACGAAGCCGGCCAGGCGTTCGCGAGCGTACGGGAACAGGACGTTGTGGACGAAGCGAATGTCGCTGGTGGTGCCTTCAATATCGGTCACGATAGCGCGGATCATGAGTTCTCCAGAGTGAGCGGTAGGTCGTGCTGACGGTGGCGTTGTGCTGCTCGCTGTTTTCCACTCATAAGCATAAGCGAAATAACATTATCATTTAGACGTCTAAGCGTCTTGATTGCCAAATATTAACATCGTGTTATAGTGGCTTCAACAACAGCATCACAGACGGTACAAAAAGAATGAGCAATAAGCCACTGATTCCTGAGAGTAAACTTCCTTCACTGGGCACCACGATCTTTACCCAAATGAGCGCTCTGGCCCAGCAGCATCAGGCGATTAACCTATCGCAGGGGTTCCCGGATTTCGATGGTCCGCGCTATCTGCAGGAGCGTCTGGCGCATCACGTGGCGCAGGGGGCGAATCAGTACGCGCCGATGACCGGCGTGGCCGCGCTACGCGACGCCATCGTCGATAAAACGGAAGAGCTGTACGGCTACCGTCCCGATGCCAACAGCGACGTGACCGTTACCGCCGGCGCGACGGAAGCGCTCTATGCGGCGATTACCGCGCTGGTACGTTCCGGCGACGAAGTCATTTGCTTTGACCCTAGCTATGATAGCTACGCCCCGGCGATTGAGCTGTCGGGCGGCGTGCTGAAGCGCATTGCTCTCCAGCCGCCGCATTTTCGCGTTGACTGGCAGCAGTTCGCCGCGAGCCTCAGCGACAAAACCCGGCTGGTTATCCTCAATACGCCGCACAACCCGTCAGCGACGGTATGGCAGCGGGAAGATTTTGCCGCGCTGTGGCAGGCGATTGCCGATCGTGAAATCTATGTGCTGAGCGATGAGGTTTACGAACATATCTGCTTTGCCGCCGAAGGGCATGCCAGCGTGCTGGCGCATCCGCAGCTGCGCGAGCGGGCGGTGGCGGTCTCTTCGTTTGGCAAGACCTTTCATATGACCGGCTGGAAGGTGGGCTACTGCGTGGCGCCTGCCGCCATTAGCGCCGAGCTGCGTAAAGTGCATCAGTATCTGACTTTTGCCGTCAATACGCCCGCTCAGCTGGCGATTGCCGATATGCTGCGCAGCGAGCCAGAGCACTATCGCCAGCTGCCGGCGTTTTACCGCGAGCGGCGGGACCTGTTTATTGATGCGCTGCGCGCCAGCCGTCTGGAAATTTTGCCCTGCGAAGGGACCTACTTCCTGCTGGCGGACTACAGCGCGGTCTCCGATCTGGATGATGTCAACTTCTGCCGCTGGCTCACCACCGAGATCGGCGTTGCGGCGATCCCGCTGTCGGTGTTCTGCGCCGATCCGTTCCCGCATAAGCTGATACGCCTGTGCTTCGCCAAACAGCCAGCCACGCTGCTGGCTGCGGCGGAACGACTGTGTCGTCTGTAGTTATTTAACGGTCCACGCCTGAGAAAATTGACGGTCGCCGAACATCTCCACCAGGCCGTTGATTTGCTTCAGGCGCAATACTTCGTCTGAGTCCATCCCTAACTCTTTGCCGATTTTCTCGTCACACCAGCCGAGATGCGCCAGCTCCTGGACGATTTCCGACATCGCATGAATCTGATGACGTCCGCGCGCCCGGTTGTGGCGGATGGTGGCGGCCATCAGAGAATCACGCCCGGGGCTGCTCTTTTCCAGGCAGGTGACGGGAAGGTAGCCTTTCAGCCGTTTTTTCAGCGCCGCTCTGCCGCTCGCCAGCTCATGACGGTGAAAACCGTCGATAATGGAATAGCGCTCCTGATCCTGTTTCACTACCACAATGGGCTGCGTGAAGCCGTCCGTTTCCAGCGAGGTGAACAGCAGGCGTTTTTCCGGTGGAGCAAGGTTATTTGGGTTGTAATCATTAGGCAAAACGGCGTCCTGTTTTACCCACAATACGCAGTCAACCGGTTGTGATTTGAAGGGGCTATATTCATGCAGAATCTGGCGAAAGGCGTTAAGCGCAGTAATCTTTTCCTCTTCATCTTCCAGCGATTGTAGATAGCGTTCGAGATCCTGGATTAATTGTCGTTGCATAGTATTCCCCATTGCTGGCGCTTTTTATTCATCCGTTCGCGATAGCGTTTATATTGCGTTGCTTTGGTCGGGCTGAAAGAGAGCTGGCGGCACCAGTAATCATTGTTCAACAGAACCTTACAGATGCGCCGCCAGGACGGGACGTCTTTCGAGCCAATATCCGCCGGTTGCGTGTCCGGAATATCCATCATTCCCTTTTTTTGGTACCAGTGAAGATAGACGGCGATTTTATTGCGGTAATGTTCCGCCGTTTTCTCCGGCATGCTGTCGAGTAAAAACAGGGCGAAGCTTTTCCAGGTATGATGCGCGGGTTTATCCAGCTTACGATGGCCATAGAACTGATTATCGTGACCGGCGTAGACCCCGCCGCAGTGGACGCCGCTGACGCGCTGGCACATGGCGGCCCAGCGTTCAGGCTCCAGCACATGGTAGAGCCACAGCCCCTGGCGCTGCTCCGGGCCAAAGGGTTCGCAGATACGCATATAGCGCAGCGGAACGCCCGCCTGATACATCAGGTTATAGAGCGGGTTGTAGGAAAGGCCGCTTTTACCGAACCAGGTCCAGATATCGGCGGTTTTCCAGTCGTAGATAGGGTAGATGTACCACGCGTGTCCGCCCGGCGCGGAGGTGGTCCAGGGTTTATCGTCGGCGAAGCGAAGCTTGCGCTGCGAGGAGATGGTGATAAACCGATTTAACGATTCATCGGCGCGGATGCCGATCATTATCGCCGCGGGACGATTTCGCGAAAACCAATCGGCAAATTCGCGAACGAACGTTTCAAAACTCATGCCCGATTGATAAAACGGGAAAAAGCCGGGATCGGTAATCGCGTCCTTTGGCGGTTGGCGCACCCAGCGCGCGCCGGGTTCCCAGCACTGCCATTCGGGATGATATTGGGTCAGAGAGTTCTGGGTGGTGAGAGGCAACGCGACCCAGAAAAATTGCTCAATAACGTCGCGATACTCTGCGCGCATCTTTTCACAATGCGCAATGGTGCAGGAGAACTGCGCTTCCCAGTCGACAAACAGGACGCAAATCTTTTTGCCTGTACGGCGGGCCTGCTGCGCCGTGAGATGCAGCATGGTTGTAGAATCTTTACCGCCAGAAAAAGAGACGCAAATACGGGAGAAGTTTTCCATTACCCATTCTATTCGCTGCTGACTGGCCTGCAGAACGGACTCGGGTAATGGAAGTTTTATAAAAGACACAGCCATTATTCCTTTAATTCTTAAAGATACTGTGTACTTATATCATATTTATTTCTTAATCAAGCGATTAGTTATCATTCATCAATTAAATCAAATGGCTTAAATTATTCAATAATATTATTCTTTTCGCACTCGTCGATAAAGTTTGCAAAGTTCGGGTCGTCAAGGTTTACCCGATTGTAAATCATATAAATAGCGATGGAGGGGATCTTAAATGGCGCCTCTATAATTTTAAATTTATTATGGAAACTGATGTGCTCTAAAATACAGGTAGGCACAAAACCAATAATATCAGTTTGCTGAATAACATTAAGGATAGCGGTGTATGAGTCGCTACTGAAAGAAATTTTTCTATCAGAAAGTATGCCGGCAGCCTGGCTTTGAAAAGACTTCGTTCCCTGATCGTTACAAATATAATAAGTAAAGCGCTCCTGCAGTATGGCTTTCGTCGTTGTTAGCAATGCCAGCCGTGGATGATTTTCGCTACAAACCAGTGAAATGTCCAGCTCCTGGATACGTTTACACACCGTGGCTCGCGATGACAGGGGGGTGGTGCTGAATATCAGGTCGGCTTTACGGTAGGCCAGCAGGCTTTCTACCGACTCTCCTGACGCCAGCAGGTCATGATGTTCAACGTGAAGGTTTGAATCATCTAATAACATATGGATCAGGCTGGTTGTTTTAGGGGTAATAAAAAGCTGCGGCGCATAAACAACCAGACGTTTCTTTAATTCAGAACGATTGGTGAGATAAATAGTTTGTTCTAATTGATTAAGATTTTTTTCAAGATGATGGTGGAGATTAACCCCGACGGTGGTAGGCGTAATTCCTTTACCTGAACGAACGAATAGCGGGTCATTCAGCTGGGTGCGTAGCCGCTGTAGCGACTGACTGACGGCAGAAGGCGTAATGAATAGCGTTTCCGCCGCTTTACTGATGCTCAAATGCTGGTAAATGCATTCGAAAATAACGAGTAGGTTCAGATCAAATTTCTTGAGATCGTAAAGATTAGCCATTATCAACGTCCTGTTAAGCTGGCGGTATGGAAAATAGGTGACTATATGTCTGTATTATATTCATTGTGTGAATATTTGTTTCTTATTATTTAATGCAGGCGCCGTTATTAAGTTTATCTAAATATATACCAGCGTTGCGCATTCTACCAGATCCTTTTGTGTACCGCTGAAGGCAGGGGAGGAGGTCATTTATAAATACTTACCTTGCCCCGCTTATCATCTGTAGTTTTTCTTTAACGGGAAGCCCGAACGCTTGTTGAAGTCTATTGGGTTATTCATATTATAAATTACTGATCCGCGAGTGGCACTGAGGGTGTTCATCAACCGCGGGCGGTAATTAAATATTTTTATTCTCCGGCTTTCGCTGGTCCTGCGGGCAAGTATGGCAATTGGAAGAGCGGCAGTGGTGACCGTCTGCATCGCGCTAACGCGGGAAACATGTCAGAAAGAACGGGCGTTTCGACATGATGATGCCCGGTGAAAACACCGGAAAAAGTAGGGCTAGCGGTAAAACCTATTACAGCCATAGGTAAGACCTGCCGCCGCGCGGATTGCCCTTTCGTTCAGCGGGTGATGTAATCCCTTAGCTGTTACATTAAGGTGTAGAGCGCAACACACTGCCAGCTACTGGCGCTGAACCTACCTGCGGGTGTTTCAGGTAACGGGGCCGCCTGCTAGGGCGGCCTTTTTACTTTTCAGCGCATATAATGCGAAACGCGGTAGAAGATTGCCATCGCGTTGACAGGTTCACAAAGTTGTCTTGTTCCGGTTGTTAGATAACGCTTATTGATTCGATAATGCAAACGCATTGGTCGAGTCAGGAAAAATTCGTTAACTTAGACCTCAACGAAAACACGGAGGAAGTATAGATGTCCTTAATTAATACCAAAATCAAACCTTTCAAAAACCAGGCGTTCAAAAACGGTGAATTCATCGAAGTTACCGAGAAAGATACTGAAGGCCGCTGGAGCGTCTTCTTCTTCTACCCGGCTGACTTCACCTTCGTTTGCCCGACCGAACTGGGCGATGTGGCAGACCACTACGAAGAACTGCAGAAGCTGGGCGTAGACGTTTACTCCGTCTCTACCGACACTCACTTCACCCACAAAGCGTGGCACAGCAGCTCTGAAACCATCGCGAAAATCAAATACGCGATGATCGGCGACCCGACTGGCGCCCTGACCCGTAACTTCGACAACATGCGTGAAGATGAAGGCCTGGCAGATCGTGCCACCTTCGTTGTTGACCCGCAGGGTATCATCCAGGCTATCGAAGTTACCGCTGAAGGTATCGGCCGCGACGCGTCTGACCTGCTGCGTAAAATCAAAGCAGCTCAGTACGTAGCTTCTCACCCAGGCGAAGTTTGCCCGGCTAAATGGAAAGAAGGTGAAGCGACTCTGGCTCCATCTCTGGACCTGGTCGGCAAAATCTAAATTTCCATCGTCTTTCACGCCAACGCAGCTATGGCGTGAAAGACTTGGGAAATTATTTCAGTCATGGGCGCACCGGCGCCCATTTCATTCCAACACCATGATGCAAGCGTATTCAGGCTGCCCGGACGAGGCCGCTTGCATGATGATGTTTTAAGCCCAGGAGATAAAAATGCTCGACACCAACATGAAAACCCAGCTCAAGGCTTACCTTGAGAAGCTGACCAAACCTGTTGAGCTGATTGCCACGCTGGATGACGGCGCTAAATCGGCAGAAATCAGGGAACTGCTGGCTGAAATTGCTGAACTGTCAGATAAAGTTACCTTCAAAGAAGATAACGGCCTGGCGGTGCGTAAGCCGTCATTCCTGATTACCAATCCCGGCTCCAGCCAGGGGCCGCGCTTTGCCGGCTCTCCGCTGGGACATGAATTCACCTCTTTAGTTCTGGCTCTGCTGTGGACCGGCGGTCATCCGTCAAAAGAAGCGCAGACCCTGCTGGAGCAGATCCGCAATATCGACGGTGATTTTGAATTCGAAACCTACTATTCGCTTTCATGCCATAACTGCCCGGATGTGGTTCAGGCGCTGAACCTGATGGCGGTACTGAACCCGCGCATCAAGCACACGGCGATTGACGGCGGAACGTATCAGAATGAAATCACCGAACGCAACGTGATGGGCGTACCGGCGGTATTTATGAACGGTAAGGAATTTGGTCAGGGTCGCATGACGCTGACGGAAATCGTTGCCAAAGTGGATACCGGCGCGGAAAAACGCGCGGCGGAAGAGCTGAATAAACGTGAAGCCTATGATGTGTTAATCGTCGGCTCCGGCCCGTCCGGCGCAGCGGCAGCCGTTTACTCCGCGCGTAAAGGCATTCGTACCGGCCTGATGGGTGAACGCTTTGGCGGCCAGGTGCTGGATACCGTTGATATTGAAAACTATATTTCCGTACCCAAAACGGAAGGCCAGAAACTGGCTGGCGCATTAAAAGCGCACGTCAGCGAATACGATGTTGATGTGATCGATTCTCAGAGCGCCTCCAGACTGATCCCGGCGACGGTTGAAGGCGGCCTGCATCAGGTTGAGACCGCTTCCGGCGCGGTGCTGAAAGCGCGTAGCGTTATCATTGCCACCGGCGCGAAATGGCGTAACATGAACGTGCCGGGTGAGGATCAGTATCGTACCAAGGGCGTGACCTACTGCCCGCACTGCGACGGCCCGCTGTTTAAAGGCAAGCGCGTGGCGGTTATCGGCGGCGGTAACTCCGGTGTGGAAGCGGCAATCGATCTGGCTGGCGTTGTTGAACATGTTACTCTGCTGGAGTTCGCGCCGGAAATGAAGGCCGACCAGGTTCTGCAGGATAAAGTCCGCAGCCTGAAAAACGTCGATATCATTCTCAACGCGCAGACCACGGAAGTGGTGGGCGACGGTAGCAAAGTCACTGGCCTGCAGTACCGCGACCGCGTGAGCGGCGATGAGCATCACGTGGCGCTGTCGGGGATCTTCGTGCAGATCGGTCTGCTGCCGAATACCAACTGGCTGGAAGGCGCGATTGAGCGCAATCGCATGGGTGAAATTATCATTGATGCGAAATGTGAAACCAACGTGAAGGGCGTTTTCGCTGCCGGCGACTGCACGACCGTTCCGTACAAACAGATTATTATCGCCACCGGCGAAGGTGCGAAGGCGTCCTTGAGCTCGTTCGATTACCTGATTCGCACTAAGACTGCATAATTCATAATAAAGTAAGACCAAACCTGCACAGCAAAGAGGCTACCCTGGGGTAGCCTCTTTTTTTACCTTACTGCCGCTACCTGACCACCATCACCGGAATATGCGCATGGCGAATCACGCTTGAGGCGTTGGAACCCAGCAGATGGGTGCTGATCGAAGGGTTGCGGGAGCCTATCACCACCACATCGGCTTTAATTTCATTGGCCAGTTCATTGACCATATCGCGCACGTTGCCAAAGCGGACGTGCATTTTGATTCGCGACGGGTCAATGCTGAAATGGCCGGCCATCGTTTTCAGGCGCGTTTCTGCTTCATGCTGCAAATGCTCTTCAAAGCGGCGCAGATCGGCGGTAAAACGACTCATCGTGAAGCTTGATGAACCGGGCAGTACGTGGAGAAGATGGATAACCCCGTCCTGCTGGGCTAAAAACTCCGCATGGCGAACGGCTTTATCGCTTAACTCCATTTCAAAGACATCAACGGGCATAATGATGGTTTTATACATATGCATTCCTCCTTGTTCGTCTGCTTTTATATCAACACATTATAGGAAAGTATTGTGCCATTCAGGTCGCAAAATTGTCAGAACGGTACGAGGGTGGCGTAAAAGTTTGTCAAAAGAGAGGAGAAGAGCGAAAGATGCAGAAAGAGGATGCAGTCACATCCTCTGGATAAAGCGCGAAACGCTTCAGGCAGCGGGGAGATTAACGGTGGAAATCGCCAGCGGCCTCCGGCTGATACAGCAATTCCAGCACTTCAAGGTGCGTTGAGGTGCCGCCCGGTAATTCCCAGTGAATGGTGCTGCCGACTTTGAGGCCCAGCAGGGCTGCGCCAACCGGCGCCATCACCGAAAGCTGGGTGGCGCTATCCGTGACCTGCGCCGGGAAAACCAGCGTGCGGATGCGCTCTTCACCGGTGGTTAAATCGCGAAATCTGACCTGGCTATTCATGCTGACAACATCATGCGGCATGGCTTCCGGGGCCAGCATCTGCGCGCGGTCGAGCTCGTCATTCAGCGCGTCCGCTACCGGTGAGTTGGCGAAAGCCGGTTGTTCCAGCAGCCTGTCGATGCGTTCTGCATCCAGTTCATTAATGATAATTGCGGGTCTGGTCATCTCATACTCCATGTTATCCAGGAACCTGTCCGTAAAAGAAAACCCTCACCGAAAATGGCAAGGGTTAATGTCCTCTCATCATACTGAGACTTGCTGGTGGTTTGAAGTGATTAAACGCACATTCATCAACGAACCATAGCGAAGTTGTATGAAATCTAGCCGGCTTTATCCAGCAGAAATTGCTTACCGCAGTTCCCCGGATGGGGTTGGGGTAAGAATGAATCAGCGGAGAGAGGGGCATTAATGGCCGCGGCTTTGATGGAGATTTGCATCTCAGTCAGATAGGCGGGGTTGCCGTTGCAGGTTAACTTGAAAGCCCTGACGTTCTGTTTTCCATAGGCTTCAGCAACCGCGGCGTTGAAGTCATCCCGGCTAACGGTTTGCCCATAGTGCCTGGCCAGGAAAGCGCCCAGATGGCTCTGTTTGATCTCGCCGTTCAGGCGCACCATGGTGCCGAAATAGTTGTCAGGATCGAAACCAAAGCAAACGCCATGCTTGGCGTATTCATAACGTTCGAGACATGAGTTACCGCCCGAACCCGGCATCACGCCGTTAAGCTTATTGGCCATTTCCAGCGAGAGCCCGGTTTCAGCCGCCCGACATTTTTGCCCGGCTTTTGCTTCCGGCATATTGGGAACAGGGCGGGTCGCACAGCCAAAGCGCATCCAGCGGCGCTCGTCCACCCCGCGCGCGGCAATAGATTTTGGCAGGCTCGGCCACAGGCCGTGAACGGTGAGAAAATCGGCTTTATTGCTGAGTTCCTGCTGCAGGCGGCACTCTTCCGGTTCGCTGCGGTTTCGGTCTTGCATACTTTGGCAGAACCCCGTTTGCCAGGAGAGAGCCAGCACGTAGCGGTCAAAATCACCGTATTGCGTGGCGATCAGCGGATCTGCGCTGACCTGGGCGGCGCTGAGCAAAAGGGCAATGGCAACGAAATCCTTCCTGAACATTTTTATTCCTGATGACAAATGGTCATTGATAACATTGAGTTATTAAAGCATAAAAAAGGCGCCAACAGGCGCCTTTTCACACGGTTTCAGCGTTAGCGGATTGCGCTGCCGGGAACCAGAACTTCGGTGGCGATAATCACCACTAACAAACCAACCAGCACCGGGACAGAGGTCCGTTTCACCACTTCGAACGGCGAAATTTTTGCCATCCCGGCCACGGCGACCACCACGCCGGAGACCGGAGAAATGGTTCGGCCAAGGTTAGATGCCTGCAGCATCGGGATCGAGAGATAAGCCGGATTGATGCCGGAAGAGTGCGCCAGCTTCGGGATCATCTCAACGAAAGCATAGAAGGGGGCGTTACCGGAACCGGTGGTCATCGCCGCCAGCATGGTCAGAATGACCAGCACCAGCATCAGAATGATACTGGCGGAGCCGAACGACGTGGCGATAGAGATCAGACCGTTAATAAAGCCAATGGTACTCAGACCCTGAGCAAAGACGCCGGCGGCTACCAGCAGCATCACCACACCGGCAAACGCGTCAGCCATGCCGCGATACGCCGCTTCCAGGCCATTGAACACATTTTTGGTGTTAAAGCCGCGGCAGAATTCCAGAACCGCCGCCAGCAGCATGCAGAGCACAAGAATGGTGATGATGTGCAGCTCCGGGCCCCATTTTCCGTCGAAAATCAGTACGCCGATTATCGGCGTAAACGGCAGAATGGCGTAGAAAGCGGGGGCGGTCGTGGTTATCTCGTTTACATCGAGCATTTCATGGGCGACGTTTTCTTTTTTATCCAGGTAGCGCTGCCAGAAAAAGTGAGCGATCGCCATGCTGATAATGGCCACAATAGAAATAGGCAGCGTGGTTTTAAAGGCAAAGTCAATCAGCGGCATTTCGGCGGCTTTGGCGGCCAGCACGACATCCCCGGAAGTGGGGGAGAGAATAATCGCCGCCGGAGAAGCGCAGATAGCGGCGGCAGCGCCGCGGCTGATGCCCACATTGACCATCACCGGGAACAGTGTCGCCATCAGCAGTACTCCCAGACCGGTAGCGGAGGAGACGGCCAGCGACATCAGGCAGGCAACGAAATAAGCGGCGATCATCAGTAGATAGGGGGAGTTAATGAAGCGCAGCGGTTTTGACGCCAGCTTCACCACCATGTCATTGGCGCCGATGTGCGTCATATAAGTCGCGAAACCGCAGAGCATCATGATCATCATGCCGAGGTCGCCGCCGCGGCTCATCAGCAGTATCTTAATATATTCAACGATATCGGTTGCTGAATAACCGGTGCTCTTTGCGTCGCCTGGTAAAACCTTATGCCCCATCAGCGCGCTGGCGATGAGTAATACTAAGCCACCGACGAACAGCACGCCGGTGGCGGAATAGCCTTTAATGATATAGCGGGCGACGCCCACAATGACCACAATCCCAATCAGGATCTCTACTAGCGTAAGCATTCTTTTACCCCTAAACCATTAACCCAAAGAATCTACTAATAAATGAAGCGAAGAAAAAATTTAGTGAGGGAATGTGCCTAAAAAACGGGCAAAACTCGCTGACGCAAATCAATAAATCGATGAGAATCCCTGTCAGGCAGTAATATGCCCGCCTGGTCAAAGCCTGGGCGCGAGAGATTTTCAGATTTTTTGCACCGGATAAATCAAGAGTTTGCCTAATACCGTTAAGGTAGTATTAAGATTATCTTTGTTATCTTACTCCGCTTTAAAAATGATACTGGTAAGAGAAAAGTGTAATGCGACGTCGATTTATAGGGTTGTTTCTGGGATGCCTGAGCCTGCTGCTATCATCCACCTCCGCTAATGCATCGTTTAGTTCGACGCTTCGCGACGGCTACAATACGCTGAGCGATAACGTCGCGCAGACCTGGAATGAGCCTGAGCACTATGATCTTTATATCCCCGCGGTGACCTGGCACGCCCGTTTCGCCTATGACAAAGAGAAAACAGACCGCTACAACGAACGTCCCTGGGGCGCCGGCTTCGGCGTCTCGCGCTGGGATGATAAAGGGAACTGGCATGGCATCTATTTGATGGCCTTTAAAGACTCTTATAATAAGTGGGAGCCTATCGGCGGCTATGGCTGGGAGAAAACCTGGCGTCCCTTAGCAGACGATAATTTCCATCTGGGTTTAGGCTATACGCTTGGCGTGACGGCGCGCGATAACTGGAACTACATCCCGATTCCGGTCGTGCTGCCTCTGGCTTCTATCGGTTACGGCCTGGCCACGTTCCAGATGACCTATATCCCGGGCACCTATAACAACGGAAACGTTTACTTTGCCTGGGCGCGCATTCAGTTTTGATGCGATTTTTTATAGCAATAAAAGAGATAAGCGGACTGTCTTGTTGAAAAACAATGACTAACTTGAGCCCGGTGCAAAAAGATAGAGACTTTTATCACTTTTTAGCAAAGTTGCGCTGGACAAAAGGTACCACAATTGGTGTACTGATACCCGACACAGTATTAGTGTCGATTTTTTCATATAAAGGTAATTTTGATGTCTAAGATTAAAGGTAACGTTAAGTGGTTTAATGAGTCCAAAGGATTCGGTTTCATTACTCCGGAAGATGGCAGCAAAGATGTATTCGTACATTTCTCTGCAATCCAGTCCAACGGTTTCAAAACTCTGGCTGAAGGTCAGCGCGTAGAGTTCGAAATCACTAACGGTGCCAAAGGCCCTTCTGCTGCAAACGTAATGCCTATCTAAGCAACGCGTCAGTAGAATATAAAAACCCGCTCATGGCGGGTTTTTTTTTGCCTGCGGTCAGGGGCTAGCGGCTGGCCGCATGTGAAAACAGCCAGAACGCGGCGGCCGTCATGGCAAATGAGCCTAACAAGTTGACCAGTACGTTGAGTAACGCCCAGCTAAAGCGCCCCTGCTGGAGTAGAAACACCACTTCGGCGGAAAACGTGGAGAAGGTGGTCAGCCCGCCGCAAAAGCCGGTGGTGATAAGCAGCTTCCACATAGGATCGATATCCGTCAGGCGGTTAAACCATGCCAGCCCTGCGCCGATAATAAAAGCGCCCAGCAGGTTAGCGGTGAGCGTACCAATGGGGATAGCATGATGCATAGGGTTAAACTTCATACCCAGCCACCAGCGCAAAACGCTGCCGGTGCCGCCGCCAAGAAACACAGCCAAAAGGAGTTGCAACACGGTCATTCCCTGTTTATTGATCGAGACTAAACTTCGAGTGTAGCGCGCGAAAGACCTCACTGGCTATGACTAACCTGACGGGAGAGAAAAGATGCTTGTTGCTGCCGGACAATTTGCCGTAACGCCGGACTGGACGGAAAACGCGCAGACCTGCGTGAGCATGATGCGTCAGGCCGCGGAGCGGGGGGCTGCGCTTCTGGTTCTCCCGGAAGCGCTGCTGGCGCGAGACGATAGCGATGCGGACTTATCGGTTAAATCCGCCCAGCGCCTTGATGGCGGCTTTCTACGGCTCTTGCTGGCAGAGAGCGAAAACAGCGCGTTGACGACGGTGCTGACCCTGCATATTCCTTCCGGCGAAGGACGGGCAGCGAATACGCTGGTGGCGCTACGTCAGGGCAGGATTATTGCGCAATATCAGAAACTGCATCTATATGATGCTTTCAATATCCAGGAGTCCCGGCTGGTCGATGCCGGGCGGCAGATTCCGCCGCTTATCGAGGTGGATGGGATGCGCGTCGGGCTGATGACCTGCTACGATTTACGTTTCCCTGAGCTGGCGCTGTCGTTAGCGCTCAGCGGTGCGCAGCTCATCGTGTTGCCCGCCGCGTGGGTAAAAGGGCCGCTGAAGGAGCACCACTGGGCGACGCTATTGGCGGCGCGGGCCCTGGATACTACCTGTTATATTGTCGCCGCCGGGGAGTGCGGGACGCGTAATATCGGCCAGAGTCGTATTGTCGATCCCTTAGGAACAACGCTTGCCGGGGCAGGAGAGCGGCCGCAGTTGATTTTTGCCGAACTTTCAGCTGATTATATTCAGCAGGTACGCGAGCGTCTGCCGGTGTTGCAGAATCGCCGCTTTGCGCCACCGCAATTATTATGACGTTTTTTTAAACAAGGCTTGATTCACCTTGTTACAGATTGCTATTGTGTCCGCGCGTCAAATAGCCGTTAATTGTATGCGTGTATGATGGCGTATTCGCAGCTTGTATTAGAGAAGAAGGTTAGCTATGGGTGAGATTAGTATTACCAAACTGCTGGTAGTCGCAGCGCTGATTATCCTGGTGTTTGGTACCAAAAAGTTACGCACGCTGGGTGGAGACCTGGGCTCGGCTATCAAAGGCTTTAAAAAAGCCATGAACGATGACGATGACAGTGCGAAAAAGACCAGTGCTGAAGAAGCGCCGGCACAGAAGCTCTCTCATAAAGAGTAATTCGCGACGAGTTTCCTGAACGAGGGGGCTCGCTACCGGCGGGGATAAACCGCGTCGGCAAAGAGGCTGCAGCGATAGCGCTGCGGCCTCTTTTGTTATTTGCACTGGGTTTTGACGAAAAAGATGCAACCAACTGTTACCGGAGTGGGATTTTTAGCGGGTAACGAAACGCATCGGCAGAACGGACCGCTGCGCTAAAAATATCACGCCGCGGTCGAGGCAGAGATTACTTCACTTCCATGCCTTTGGCCTGTAGATCGGCATGATAGGAGGAACGAACGAACGGCCCGCAGGCAGCATGGGTAAAGCCCATGGCCATCGCTTCGGCTTTCATCTCTTCGAACTCATCCGGGCTGACGTAGCGCTGTACCGGCAGGTGGTGGCGGCTCGGCTGTAAATACTGGCCTAACGTCAGCATGGTGACGCCGTGGCGGCGCAGATCGCGCATCACTTCTACGATTTCAGCATTGGTTTCGCCTAAACCCACCATCAGGCCCGATTTCGTCGGGATCTCCGGGTGGGCTTCTTTAAAACGTTCCAGCAGCTTCAGGGACCAGTTGTAGTCGGCCCCCGGGCGGACCTGGCGATACAGGCGCGGCACGTTTTCCAGGTTATGGTTAAACACGTCCGGCGGCGTCGCCTGAAGGATTTCCAGCGCACGATCCATACGGCCGCGGAAGTCCGGCACCAGGGTTTCAATTTTAATCGTCGGGCTTTTTTCGCGAATCGCGCTGATGCAGTCGGCAAAGTGCTGAGCGCCGCCATCGCGCAGATCGTCGCGATCCACGGAAGTCACCACCACATAGCGCAGCGCCATATCGGCGATGGTTTGCGCCAGCTTTTGCGGTTCGTTGGCGTCCGGCGTCACCGGGCGACCGTGGGCAACATCGCAGAACGGGCAACGACGGGTACAGATGGCGCCCAGGATCATAAAGGTTGCCGTTCCGTGGTTAAAACATTCCGCGAGGTTAGGGCAAGAGGCTTCTTCGCACACGGAGTGCAGGCCGTTCTTACGCATCGCTGCCTTGATCCCCTGGATACGGGACGAGTCAGCCGGAAGTTTGATTTTCATCCATTCCGGTTTTCTGAGCAGAGCTTCACGCTCAGTTGCCACGTTTTTCACCGGGATAAGGGCCATTTTATCGGCATCGCGGTATTTTACACCGCGTTCCATCACAATGGGTTTACTCATAGCGTGCGTGTTCCAGTTGCGAGTGACGAAGGAAAGCGAATCAATTCAAGTAAATGTTGCATTTATCAACTATTTTTGAATTAAACGCAGGCAGTATATCATTGATACGGGGCATAAAGCAGCCTGCTGGCCGGGCAAATTGTAAAATAGTTGTTGTTTTATGCTTTTCCCTCTCGTGCCTTATCGGCTAAAAAGCCTGACGAATTGTCTCTACGATCTCTTTCAGCAAGGGCTCCTGCGCGCTGAGCTTGTTATAGTGCAGCGCAATATCAATTTTTTCTTCCCGCAGCGGCGGGAAATCGAGCATTTTTAAGGGCCAAATCTTCTCGACCAGGGAAAACATTCCGGAAGTGATTAGCCCCAGCATATCGCTGTCGTTGACCAGGGCTGCTTGAGTTAACAGATTGTAGCTGCTGAAACCATAGCGGCGTTCGCCGAGATGCTCCTCCAGGTGACGCAGGATTGTCGTATAGCGCTGGCCTTCGGGCTGCAGGAGAGCGAATTCATATTGGCTCAGGTTTGCTGAGTTTGCGGGGAGCGCGAGGACCGGATGCCCTGCCCGGCAGAAGATATGTACGCTATCCTGAAATAGCACATGGTGCGTAATCGCCTGCCCGCTGTGGGGGAAGCTATCGACCAGCAGGTCAACCTGACGCTGGTTTAACTGGCTGGCCGCGTCGGTAATGGCGACGTTGTGCAGCAAAATCTGGGGAAAGACGCTCCGCAGCTTTTTGGTGATAACCGGCATGATCAACGCGCCGATAGCCGGGGAGGTGGCAACGGTTATTACCCGTTCCCGCTGCGTATTGCCGGTTAAATCCAGGGCGTTGAGAAACGCCTCCATCCCCTGGCTGATATGCTTATGCAGATGCGTGGCGTAGGCCGTTGGCGTCACGCCCTGGCCCTTGCGAATAAAGAGCGGGTCAGGGAAGAGGGCACGCAGTTTGTTCAGGGACTGACTAATCGCCGACGGCGTGATATTCAGTATTTTTGCCGCGTTAACGATACCGTTATGGACGTAAACAGCTTCAAAAATAGTGAGTAAATTGAGGTCTATGTTGCGCAAAATGCGAAACATCTGCCGATCGTAGCGATCGTCAACTCGTTCGGTTGGTACGCGCTGAGCGTTATTTTCTTCCACTCTGTATTTCCGCTAGTGATGATTAGCACCATTATAGCGGCCACAATTATTTTATTAGTGATAATTGATTGCAAAAATAAAGGCTTAATCGCGCCTGAGGGATAAATGTGACGTCCCGCGGTAGCGGGACGTGATGGCTAGCGGCCTTGAAGATATTCCGCGGGTGGATCGTTGAGCAACGCCAGCAGATTGGCGGCCAGGCGTGGGGACACGGTCTCCGTACGGGCATCGGGCAGCCACTGGCGCATCTGGGTCATCTCCATTCCGGCATAACCGCAGGGGTTAATCCTCAGGAACGGTGACAGATCCATGTTGATATTCAGCGCCAGGCCGTGAAATGAGCAGCCTTTGCGGATGCGCAAACCCAGGGAGCAGATTTTTCGATCGCCCACGTAGACGCCGGGGGCGTCTGCTCGCGGGTGCGATTCAATACCGTACTCCGCCAGGGTATTCACAACGGTTTGCTCTAACAGCGTAACCAGCTCACGTACGCCCAGCTTGCGCCGTTTCAGGTTCAGCAGAACGTACATCACCTGCTGTCCGGGACCATGATAGGTGACCTGTCCGCCGCGATCGCTCTGAATAACCGGGATCTCGCCGGGAACCAGAACATGTTCGGCCTTTCCGGCCTGACCCTGTGTGAACACCGGGTAATGCTCTACCAGCCAGATTTCATCCAGCGTGGCATCGTCGCGGGTGTCGGTAAACTCATGCATTGCCTGCGAGACAGGTTCGTAAGGTTGCAGGCCGAGCTGGCGGATGAGGATTTTATTGTGCTGCAAAACAACGTCTCCGCAGAGAGAGAATGATTTGAGTGGGGCAGTATATCACAGCGAGAAAGCGAGAATGACCCGGCGTGGATGCCGGGTCAGGGGAAGAGATTTACAGCACCATCCGAACGATTTCAATATTGCCCAGCTCTTCGTAGAGGGTTTCTACCTGCTCAATATGGGTTGCATTGATGGTAATAGAGACAGAGTGGTAGTTGCCTTTGCTGCTGGGTTTTACCGTCGGAGAGTAATCACCTGGTGCATGGCGCTGTACCACTTCAACCACCTGGTCAACCAGCTCCGGCAACGCCTGTCCCATTACTTTGTAAGTAAATGGTGTAGGGAATTCAAGCAGTTCGTTAAGTTTGGTTTTCATGTCAGCTCCGGTGTTACAACAAAAAATAATAACTCCCACGACGTGTGGGAGTTATCAGGATACCTAGTATATGGGGATGTAAATCACACTTTCAAGTGGTCGATTTTTAACCAAACCAGTGATGGAACATTAATTTAATGTAATCAATGATTTTACCGAAGAAATTGCCTTCCGGGATTTCCTGCAGTACGACCAGCGGGCGCTGATCGATCGTTTTGCCATCCAGCTGGAAGTTAATGGTGCCTACCACCTGATTTTTCTGCAGCGGCGCGTGCAGCTCAGCGTTATTCAGCACGTAGCTGGCTTTCAGATCTTTCATGCGACCGCGCGGGATAGTCAGATAAACATCTTTATCCACGCCGAGCGAGGCGCGATCGGTATCGCCAAACCAGGCGGGCTCAGAAGCGAACTCTTTACCGGCTTTAATCGGATTAACGGTTTCAAAGAAGCGGAAGCCCCAGGTCAGCAGCTTTTTGCTTTCAGACTCGCGGCCTTTGTAGGTGCGCCCGCCCATCACGGCGGAGATCAGGCGCATCTGGCCTTCGGTTGCCGACGCCACGAGGTTATAGCCCGCTTTGTCAGTATGGCCGGTTTTAATCCCGTCGACGTTCAGGCTGTTATCCCACAGCAGCCCGTTGCGGTTGAGCTGACGAATACCGTTGAAGGTAAACTCTTTTTCTTTATAGATGGTGTATTCATTCGGGACATCGCGGATCAGCGCCTGGCCGATAAGCGCCATGTCGCGCGCGGAGCTGAACTGACCATCGGCATCCAGGCCGTGTACGGTCTGGAAGTGGGTGTTTTTCAGACCAAGGGCGTTAACGTAGTTGTTCATCAGGCTGACGAAGGCATCCTGGCTGCCGGCGACGTAGTCGGCCATCGCCACGCAGGCGTCGTTGCCGGACTGCAGGTTGATGCCGCGGATCAGCTGCGAAACCGGCACTTGCATACCCGGTTTAAGGAACATCAGCGAGGAGCCTTTAAAGACCGGGTTGCCGGTCGCCCACGCGTCGTTACCCACGGTGACCAGATCGGACTCTTTAAACTTGCCCGCTTTCATGGCCTGACCAATCACGTAGCTGGTCATCATTTTGGTCAGGCTCGCCGGGTCGCGGCGGGAGTCGGCGTTGTTTTCTGCCAGGACTTTGCCTGAGTTGTAATCAATAAGAATCCAGGATTCGGCGTCAATCTGCGGGGCGCCTGGGATCATCGTTTTGATATTCAGGTCATCGGCGCGGGCAGCGGAGGACAGCGCTGCCACGGAGAGCGCCGTAACGAGTAAGCGAGCGGTAAAAGAGGTCTTCATGGTCTGAACAACGGCATCCGTGATGGAGTTAAAAAAAGTGCCTTACTATAACAAACGCACTACGAACCAGCATCCGACATTGCGCACGACTTTGTTAATGACTTTGTCATGCGCAACGAGCAGGGGAGGCGGGTGCGATGCCTTTAGTTGGCGCGAGTAATAAATGACTGCAGCTGAGCTTCGCTTTGCAGACGCTGTTGAATCGTGCTGGCCTGCGCTTTGCTGCTGAATGGGCCGAGCTGAATACGCCATACCGCGCCGTTTTGCGTGACGCGGCCCGGGACGGAAAATTGCTGACTCAGACGCTGCTGGTACTGCTGCGCGCGGGCCTGGTCGCTGACGGCGCCGACCTGTACGACGAAATCGCCGCTGGCGCTGGCCGCTGCGGCAGGCGCTACGGCAGCGGTGGCGGCCACGGCGGGTGCAACGCTGCCTTGTACTGAACCCGGGGCGGTCACCGGCGCGCTTTGAACGACAGGCTCGCTGCCTTCCAGCACGCCATTATTCAGCGGCGTCGGGGCGCCGAGGAAACCGCCGCTGTTGACCGGCGCGCCGGTGGCGTCTTCCGGCTTCAGCGTTGAATTACTGATGGCGTGCACGTCAGTTTGCGCGGGTTGACTCATTGCCGCGCCGCTGTCGCCGTCAAGATTCGGGCGGGCGGGCAGCGCGTAGGTCTGTTTGGCTACGGTGGTACAGGCCATACCCGGACCGGAAAGCGAGCCGTCCGGTGCGACGACGATCGGGTCGATGCGCACTTTGGTATTGTTCGAGGTATTCAGACGATCGGCTGAGGCGCGGGACAGTGAAATCACGCGATCGTTACCGTAAGGCCCGCGATCGTTGATGCGCACGACGATCATGCGGCCGTTCGCCAGGTTGGTGATCCGCGCGTAGCTTGGGATCGGCAGCGTAGGATGGGCCGCGGTAAGCTGCGTGGGATCGAACGCTTCTCCCGATGCGGTCAGATTGCTGTTAGGCTCGGCGTCGTAGATGGCTGCGAAGCCTGCCTGGGTGAAGTTAGTCGGATCCTGGACGATTTTGTAGCTTTTGCCGTCGCGTTCATAATCCTGATTCGCCGTGGCGTTAGGCGTTTCGTACTGCGGATCGGCGCCGCTAATCTCCACCGTTGGGCCATTGCAAACGGCCGGCTGTGGAGTGCTGACCGTTTTCTGTTGAACGTCTTCACTCGAACATGCCGCCAGCAGCCCTGCTGCTATGCAGATCCCCAGCCATTGCTTACGCATCGCGAACCCCTTACACGCTTTTCGACAACATTTTTCTGTGAGTATGGATCGACATGACGATACCAAACCCGGCCATCAATACGATTAGGGCAGAGCCCCCGTAGCTGACCAGCGGCAAAGGTACCCCCACCACCGGTAAAATACCACTTACCATACCAATATTTACGAAGACATAAACGAATAAAATCAACATTAAACCACCGGCCATCACCCGGCCAAAGGTGGTTTGCGCCTGGGCGGCAATCCACAACCCGCGCATAATCAGCAGAATATAGAGCGCCAGCAGAATCAGCACGCCGATCAGCCCCAGCTCTTCCGCCAGGACGGCAAAGATAAAGTCGGTATGGCGCTCAGGCAGAAACTCCAGCTGCGACTGGGTTCCGTGTAGCCAGCCTTTTCCGCGCAGTCCGCCGGAGCCGATGGCGATTTTTGACTGAATAATGTGGTAACCCGCGCCGAGCGGATCGGTTTCCGGGTCGAGCAGCATCATTACGCGCTGGCGCTGATAATCATGCATCAGGAAGAACCAGAGGATGGGAATAAAGGCGGCGACCAGCACCACGGCAATACCAATCAGACGCCAGCTCAGGCCAGACAGAAAGAGGACAAACAGACCGGACAGGGCGACCAGAATCGAGGTCCCGAGGTCAGGCTGCGCGGCGACCAGCAGCGTAGGCAGGAAAATCAGCACCAGCGCGATAGCGGTATTTTTCAGCGATGGCGGGCAAACGTCGCGGTTGATAAAGCGCGCCACCATCAGCGGTACGGCTATTTTGGCTATTTCCGACGGCTGGAAACGGACGATGCCGAGATCCAGCCAGCGCTGCGCCCCTTTGGAGATGGCGCCGAAGGCGTCAACCGCCACCAGCAGGATAATACAGAAGATATAGAGATAGGGCGCCCAGCCTTCATAGACCCGCGGCGGGATTTGCGCCATGACGATCATGATAACAATCCCCATGGCGATCTGGCCGATTTTGCGCTCCATCATGCCCATGTCCTGACCGCTGGCGCTCCAGATCACCAGCGCGCTGTAGGTCAGCAGCGCCAGCAGGATAAGCAGCATGGTGGGGTCGAGGTGGATTTTATCCCATAGCGATTTTTTATTCGGATTATCAGTCATTATTGATCCTCCCCAGCCGTTACCGCCGGGTTTTCACTCGGCAGATTGGTGTTGTTATCACCCAGCATTATATGATCGAGAATCTGACGCATAATGGTACCGACTGCCGGACCTGCGCCGCCGTTCTCAAGAATAATCGCCACGGCAACCTGGGGGTTGTTGTAAGGGGCAAACGCCGTCATCAGTTTATGGTCACGCAGGCGTTCAGCGATTCTGTGCGCGTTATAGGTTTCATTGGCTTTCAGGCCGAAGACCTGAGCGGTACCCGATTTGGCCGCAATTTTATACGGCGCGCTGGCGAAGTATTTATGCGCGGTACCGTTGCCGCGGTTGGCTACGCCAAACATCCCGTCTTTGGCGATTTCCCAAAAACCGGAGTGAATATCGCCGACCGGCGGTTCATGCGGCTGAACCCACGGCACCGGTTTGCCGTCCTCCACCGTGCTCTGCAGCAGGTGCGGTACTTTAACCACGCCGTCGTTAATCAGGATCATCAGCGCCTTGTTCATCTGGATAGGCGTCGCCGTCCAGTAGCCCTGTCCGATGCCGACCGGGATAGTATCGCCCTGGTACCACGGTTTCTTGAAGCGCTTGAGCTTCCATTCGCGGGTCGGCATATTGCCGGAGCGCTCTTCCGCCAGGTCAACGCCGGTATAGTGGCCATAGCCGAATTTGCCCATCCACTCCGACAGGCGATCGATGCCCATGTCGTAGGCGACCTGGTAGAAGTAGGTGTCGGCCGACTCCTCCAGCGCTTTGGTGACGTTCAGATGGCCGTGGCCCCACTTTTTCCAGTCGCGGTAGCGTTTATCCGAGCCGGGAAGCTGCCACCAGCCGGGGTCAAACAGGCTGGTGTTGCGGGTAATAACCCCGGCGCTGAGCGCCGAGACGGCCACGTATGGCTTAACCGTCGACGCCGGTGGGTAAACGCCCTGAGTCGCGCGGTTAACCAGCGGCGTATTGGGATCGTTGAGGAGTCCGGAGTAGTCTTTGCTGGAAATACCGTCAACGAACAGGTTGGGATCGTAGCTTGGCGTCGAGACCAGCGCGAGGATTGCGCCGGTGCGCGGGTCGGTGACCACGACCGCCGCGCGGCTGCCGGCCAGCAGCGTTTCAATGTACTGCTGTAGCTTCAGGTCGAGCGTTAAATAGATATCGCGCCCGGCCTGCGGCGGGACCTCTTTCAGCTGGCGAATCACGCGGCCGCGGTTGTTCACTTCAACCTCTTCATAGCCGGTTTGCCCGTGCAGGACATCTTCGTAATAGCGCTCGATGCCCAGCTTGCCGATATCGTGCGTGGAGGCGTAGTTAGCCAGCTTCCCCTCTTTATCCAGGCGATCGACGTCTTTATCGTTAATTTTAGAGACGTAGCCGATAACGTGGGTCAGGGCGGAGTTATAGGGATAGTAGCGGCGCTTATAGCCTTTGACTTCCACGCCGGGAAAACGGTACTGGTTCACTGCGAAACGGGCGACCTGCACTTCGCTGAGGTTAACTTTCACCGGAATAGAGGTAAAGCGGTGCGAGCGGGCGCGCTCTTTTTTAAAGTTCGCCACATCGTCATCGGTGAGGTCGATAACATCGCGCAGCGCATCCAGCGTTTGCTGAACGTTGTCGACCTTCTCCGGCATCATCTCCAGCTGGTAAATCGTACGGTTGAGCGCCAGCGGCGTGCCGTTGCGATCGTAGATAATGCCGCGGCTCGGCGGAATCGGGACCAGCTTGATGCGGTTTTCGTTTGAACGCGTTTGATAGTCGGTGTAACGCACAATTTGCACGTTATAAAGGTTGGCGATCAGTACGCCGGTAAGCAGCAAAATCCCCAAAAAAGCGACCAGCGCCCGGCGCACGAACAGCGAGGATTCAGCCGTATAGTCGCGGAAAGAATTCTGTAATTTCATTCGCTGCTTAGTCTACCCTGGTCATCATTACTCACGGTGGTAAGGGTGGTTGGAGGTAATGCTCCACGCCCGATACAGACTCTCGGCCACCAGTACGCGGACCAGCGGGTGAGGTAGGGTGAGCGTTGAGAGCGACCAACTTTGTTCCGCCGCCGCTTTGCAGGCGGGTGAAAGGCCTTCCGGGCCGCCGATAAGCAGGCTAACGTCGCGGCCATCCTGTTTCCAGCGTTCCAGTTCGCGCGCCAGCTGCGGCGTATCCCAAGGTTTCCCCGGAATATCCAGGGTGACGATGCGGTTTTTGCCTGCAGCCGCCAGCATCATTTCACCTTCTTTTTCGAGAATGCGCTTGATGTCGGCGTTTTTGCCGCGTTTACCGGCGGGAATTTCCACCAGTTCGAACGGCATATCCTTTGGAAAACGGCGCAGATATTCGCTAAAGCCGGTCTGAACCCAGTCCGGCATTTTGGTGCCAACGGCTACCAGGTGCAGCTTCACGCGCTAACTCCAGAGTTTTTCCAGCTCGTACAGACGACGGCTCTCTTCCTGCATAACGTGAACCATAACGTCGCCGAGATCGACCACGATCCAGTCCGCGGCGGCTTCGCCTTCAACGCCCAGCGGCAGCATCCCGGCGGCGCGAGACTCCTGCACAACGTGGTCGGCAATGGACATAACATGGCGCGTGGAAGTGCCTGTGCAGATAACCATGCAATCTGTAATGCTGGATTTGCCATGAACGTCAATGGCTACGATGTCCTGACCTTTCAGGTCATCAATTTTGTCGATAACAAAATCCTGGAGTGCTTTACCCTGCAAGAGTTCCCCCTGGGTGTGTGAAGAGTGATAACAATAAACAGCCTGACAGTATACCCGAACTGTTGGCAAAGTCGGGATAAATGTCGATAAACGGGCGGTGAAGGCGGCTATCATCCCATCCATCGCCGATGATTGCATCGCCATTTTTGTAAAACAATTTCTGCAAAGTTCAAATGGCGGATGCAGCCTGGCTGCGGAGAATAACAGCCTGCTTTGCACTGTCAATGGTCTGCGCGCAATTCTTCTTCCGCCAGCCAAACGGCCCGGCTATTTAGTACGCGCAGCGTGGTGAAATCAGGCTGGAGATCGACAAGGCTCCACGCGCCATGCTCGATGGGGAAGTGCCACATCGCCGAATCCGGCATGTTCAGAAGTTGCGCGACTAAGAGGCTAAGCACGCCCTGATGACCGACGATAAGCAGATGGTCAAGTTCCCGAAACTGAGAGAGGGTGACGGTAAAGCCGCGGACGCGTTCGGCAAACGCCTGGAAGCCCTCCCCGTTGGTGGGCGCCGCGTGCTGCCAGTCGGCGCACCATGCGGCGTAGTTTTCGGCATCTTCCTGCTGTAAATCGCGGTGGTGGCGCATTTCCCAGTCGCCGAAGAACATTTCATTGAGCGCGGCGAAGGACTGGCGGGGGACGTCACGGTCGCCCAGCAGGAGGCTGGCCGTGTGCTGGGTGCGCTCAAGCTCACTGCAAAACGCGCGCTGAAACGGAACGGCCCGCAGCCGCTTTCCCAGCGTTTGCGCTTGTTTGATTCCGCGCTCGGTTAACGCAGTGGGCGCATGCCCGCTATAGAGGCCCGCGACGTTGGCCTCGGTTTCGCCATGACGAACTAACCATAACTTCATGATGACCCTCTCGAAAGGAGTCTATGAGACTCTCCTTGTGGCAAGGCTAGCAGTAGAGCTTCTGCTCATGGATATAGTCGAGTACGGTTTCCGGCAGCATGTCCGCGCAGGATTCGCCGGATTCAAGACGCTGGCGAATCAGGGTGGCTGAGATATCAAACCACGGCGTTTCGGCCAGGTAGATAACCCCCGCCGGGCTGCTATGCATCCGCTCTACGTCATGAGTGAGATGTTTGTCCAGCCACTGCTGATCCTGCTCGCACGCCATGGTCAGCGGATAGCCCGGGCGCCGGCAAACGATCAGATGCACGTTATCAAGAATGCTTTCATAGTCGTGCCAGGTGGTAAAGGTGAGCAGCGAATCCTGGCCAATAATAAACGCCAGCGACCGTTTTGGCCCTTGCTCCTGGCGCCACTCGCGCAGGGTTTGCGCGGAGTATGACGGCGTGTCGCGCTTGAGTTCGCGATCGTCGAGGATAAACAGCGGCTTATCCGCGATGGCCAGCTCCAGCATATGCCTGCGTTGGTCGCTGGTGGCTTCGGGCTGCGGGCGGTGCGGCGGCACGTTGTTGGGCACGATGGTGACTTGATTAAGGCCAATCTGGTTGGCCAGAATTTCCACCGGTTTAAGGTGACCATAATGCACCGGATCGAAGGTGCCGCCGTACATTGCCAGTAACTGAGTCATATCAACCATCAATAAAAACGTCTGCCAGCGCTTTATGGCAGAGCAATAAAGAGAGACTTTCCAGCTCGGGCCATACGGAGTGCCCGTAATCCTGCTTGAAGGTGAGTTCGGCACGGGTCAGCAACGTCACGGCCTGGCGCAGCTGGTCGGCGCTGAGGCGGGCCAGCGCATCGCTAACCAGCTGGCGGCGGTTCTGCCACACGCGATGTTTGTCAAACAGCGAACGCAGCGGCGTATGGGCCGACTGCCGCTTCAGGTTGACCAGCAGCAGCAGCTCGCGCTGTAGGGTGCGCAGCAGGATAGCGGGCTCGCTGCCTTCCTGACGCAGCTGTTGCAGAACGTGGAGTACGCGCTTACTTTTCCCGGCCAGCAGCGCATCAACCCAGTGATAGGGGGTGAAATGCGCGGCATCATTCACCGCCTGCTCAACCCGCGGCAGCGTCAGTTTACCGTCCGGCCACAGCAGCGACAGACGCTCCAGAGCCTGCGCCAGCGCCAGAAGATTACCTTCATAGCAGTAGCACAGCAGCTGACTGGCCGCGTCATCAAGCTGCAGATTATTCTGCTTTGCGCGCGCGGCGAGCCAGCGCGGCAGCTGGGCATATTCCAGCGTCTGGCAGCTTACCTGCACCGCCCGGCTGGTCAGCGCCGTCATCCATGCGGCGTTCTCCTGCGCTTTCGTCAGCTTATTACCGCGAACGATGAGCAATAAATCTTCATGCAGCATGCCGACAAGCGTCGCGAGCTGTTCGTTAATTGCCGCATTAGGGCCATTATCGGGCAGGATGAGCAGCAGCGTCTGGCGGCTGGAAAACAGGCTCATGGCCTGGCTTAACGAGAACAGGGCAGGCCAGTCGGTACTGGCATCAACGGTGGCGGTGTGATGTTCGATAAAGCCTTGGGCGGCCGCGGCTTCGCGGATGGCGTCCTGGCTTTCCTGCAACAGCAGCGGATCGTTGCCAAGCAGCAGATAGGCCGCGCGCAGCCCTTCAGTGAGCTGCGCGCGGAGCTGTTCCGGGTACAACCGAATCATCAGTTACCCAGCGTGGTGGAGACGCGATTGCCGGAGGTTGAAGCGGCTGGGGTCGTCGTGACCGGCTTCTCATCCTCTTTGGTGGCTTCGACATCCGCAACGTGTACGCTCGGCAGCTTACGGATCAGCTGCTCCGCGGCTTTGTCGTACATTTCCTGAACGATCATGTCCTGCTCGGCATCTTTCGCTAACGCCGCCTGCGGGTTATCGAAGAACGAGCGGTAGACTTTGGTCGTGATGGGATAGATATCATGGCCTGGGATCAGGACGCTGGCATTTACCGTCATCACCATCTGATATTCCGCAGTACGGCCGTCCTGGAAAATAGATGCTGTATCTTTCTGAATGGACGATGTCTCCAGACGCAGGGAAGGAATATCCTTGCGCAGGGTACTGCTATCGACCAGTTCAACGCCGTTCAGACGCAGCTGATTACGGACAGCACGACTTAATGGTCCATTGGGATCGCCCGACTGGAAGATCATGGTTTTCATTGCGGTCGGAACCTGCGTAGTGCTACGCAGGTGCCAGCCGCAACCGGCGGTGATTAACACCGCCAAAGATAACAACAATGTTGCCAGATATCGCACGCTTCCTCCTGCGCTTAGCCAACGACCAGATTGAGCAGTTTACCCGGAACGTAGATCACTTTACGTACGGTCACACCGTCGAGATATTTCGCGACCAGATGCTCCTGACCCGCGCGCTCACGAACCTGCTCTTCAGTTGCATCCACCGCAACGGTAATTTTACCACGAACTTTACCATTTACCTGGACCACGACCAGAGTCGTGTCTTCAACCATTGCGCTTTCATCAGCGACCGGCCACGGCGTGTTGTCAATATCGCCTTCGCCGCCCAGCTCCTGCCACAGGGTAAAGCTGGCGTGCGGGGTGAACGGGTTGAGCATGCGAACCACGGCCAGCAGGGCCTCACGCATCAGCGCGCGATCCTGATCGTTTTCCTGCGGCGCTTTCGCCAGCTTGTTCATCAGCTCCATAATCGCCGCAATCGCGGTGTTGAAGGTCTGACGACGGCCGATGTCATCGGTCACTTTCGCGATGGTTTTGTGCACGTCGCGGCGCAGCGCTTTTTGATCTTCGCTGAGGCTGGCAACGTCCAGCGCAGGGGCTTCACCCAGGGTAGTGTGTTCGTAAACCAGTTTCCAGACGCGTTTCAGGAAGCGGTTCGCACCTTCCACGCCGGATTCCTGCCACTCCAGCGTCATGTCGGCCGGAGAAGCGAACATCATAAACAGACGCACGGTGTCCGCGCCGTAGCGTTCCACCATCTCCTGCGGGTCGATGCCGTTGTTTTTCGACTTGGACATCTTGCTCATGCCGGTATAGACCAGCTCGCGACCCTGCGGATCGAAGGCTTTAACGATACGTCCTTTCTCGTCGCGCTCGGTGGTCGCCTCTTTCGGAGAGACCCAGTTACGCTCGCCGTTTTCGCCAACATAGTAGAAGGCATCTGCCAGCACCATGCCCTGGCAAAGCAGCTGTTTAGCCGGTTCGTCAGAGTTCACCATGCCCGCGTCGCGCATCAGCTTGTGGAAGAAGCGGAAATAGAGCAGGTGCATAATGGCGTGTTCGATACCGCCGATATAGATATCGACCGGCAGCCAGTAGTTGGCCGCTTCGGGGTCGAGCATACCCTGGTCATACTGCGGGCAGGTGTAGCGCGCGTAGTACCAGGAAGACTCCATAAAGGTGTCAAACGTATCGGTTTCGCGCAGTGCCGGCTGGCCGTTAACGGTGGTTTTCGCCCACTCAGGATCGGCTTTGATTGGGCTGGTGATGCCGTCCATCACAACGTCTTCCGGCAGAATAACCGGCAGCTGATCTTCCGGCGTCGGCATCACGGTACCGTCTTCAAGGGTCACCATTGGGATCGGCGCACCCCAGTAGCGCTGACGGGAAACGCCCCAGTCGCGCAGACGGTAGTTCACTTTACGTTCGCCGACGCCAAGAGACGCGAGCTTATCCGCGATGGCATTAAAGCCAGCTTCGTGATCCAGACCGTCGAATTCGCCGGAGTTGAACAGCACGCCTTTTTCGGTCAGCGCCTGTTCGGAGAGATCGGGTTCGGAGCCATCAGCGGCCAGGATGACCGGCTTGATGTTGAGACCGTACTTGCTGGCAAACTCGTAGTCGCGCTGATCGTGACCCGGAACGGCCATCACCGCGCCGGTGCCGTACTCCATCAGCACAAAGTTTGCCGCCCATACCGGGATCGCTTCGCCGGTCAGCGGATGAATCGCTTTGTAGCCAGTATCGACGCCTTTTTTCTCCATGGTTGCCATTTCGGCTTCGGCAACTTTGGTATTACGGCATTCGTCGATAAACGTCGCCAGCGCGGGGTTATTGGCTGCTGCCTGCTGCGCCAGCGGGTGGCCCGCAGCGACGGCCAGGTAGGTACAGCCCATAAAGGTGTCCGGGCGGGTGGTATAAACGGTCAGCTTGTCGGCGTAGTCGTTAACGTCGAAGGAGATTTCGACGCCTTCGGAGCGGCCAATCCAGTTGCGCTGCATGGTTTTAACGGTATCAGGCCAGTGATCCAGGTCATCCAGATCGTTCAGCAGCTCGTCAGCGTAGGCGGTGATTTTGATAAACCACTGCGGGATCTCTTTACGCTCAACTTTCGTGTCGCAGCGCCAGCAGCAGCCGTCGATAACCTGTTCATTCGCCAGAACGGTCTGATCGTTCGGGCACCAGTTTACCGCGGAGGTTTTTTTATAGACCAGCCCCTTTTTATACAGCTCGGTGAAGAACTTCTGCTCCCAGCGGTAGTATTCCGGGGTGCAGGTTGCCACTTCACGGCTCCAGTCATAGCCGAAGCCCAGCTTTTTCAGCTGGTTTTTCATGTAGGCGATATTGTCGTAGGTCCACGGGGCCGGAGCGGTGTTGTTTTTCACCGCGGCGCCTTCCGCAGGCAGACCAAACGCATCCCAGCCGATAGGCTGCAGAACATTTTTGCCCAACATACGCTGGTAACGGGAAATCACGTCGCCGATGGTATAGTTGCGCACGTGGCCCATGTGTAGTCGACCAGAAGGATAGGGAAGCATCGACAGGCAGTAATACTTCTCTTTGCTCTCGTCTTCGGTAACTTCAAAGGTACGCTTCTCGTCCCAGTGTTGCTGGACTTTTGATTCTATCTCTTCCGGGCGGTATTGCTCTTGCATGGCAGCCAGTGGTCCTGTTTTCAATACAGCTACAAAATGTAGCCAATGGATGTGTTATCTCAGATCGGCATAGCATAGCCCAAACGCCAACGTCAAAACAGCCTTTCACACACTTACAGAGATGAAAGCGGTGGAGAATATTTCGCGACTCTGTGGCTTGGCTGGCAGAGCAATCCGCAGATAACGTCTATCATAAGAAGAAGTTAACCACACCGGAGGCGAAAAGATGAACAAGGTTGCTCAATTCTACCGAGAGCTGGTGTCGACGCTCAGCGAGCGGTTACGCAATGGAGAACGCGATATTGATGCGCTGGTGGAGCAGGCCAGGGTCAAGATTAGCCAGTCCGGCGAGTTAACGCAGAGCGAAATCGAGAATGTTATCCGCGCTGTCAGACGCGATCTGGAAGAGTTCGCGCTCAGTTATGAAGAGAGTCAGGATGAGCTGACTGATAGCGTCTTTATGCGGGTGATCAAAGAGAGCCTGTGGCAGGAGCTGGCGGATATTACCGATAAAACTCAGCTTGAGTGGCGCGAGGTGTTCCAGGATCTCAGCCACCACGGCGTCTATCACAGCGGCGAAGTCGTGGGGCTCGGCAATCTGGTGTGTGAGAAGTGCCATTACCATCTGCCGGTTTATACGCCGGATGTGCTACCGCGTTGTCCAAAATGCGGGCACGATCAGTTCCAGCGCCGGCCATTCGAGCCGTAAATACGTGAGAGATATTTGCGGAGCCTTTACACTGGCGTTAAGCCAGCCCGAGGGCCAATATAAAGCGCGTTAATATATTGGCCTTCCTTTTAAAGGGCAGGCTAACCCTTCATCTGTATGCGTAAAAATGCTGGTGCCGAAGCACCAGCATTAACTTTCTTTTAAAAAAAGACGCGCATTTTCAATGATAACTTCATGTTAATTGATGGTGTTAATGGTCGCGCTCTTAAACTGCTGAGTGCCGCCCATTTCACTGGCGTATTTATGTGAGGAATTTAAAACCAGATTAGTCGTGGAAATCGTGCCTTTGCCACAGGTTGCCCACCCCAGGAAACCGCAGCGGTATCCTCCGTTAACCACTTTATTAACTGACATGGTTAAAGTGCCGCCAGCTCCTATGTGAGAACGGTTAGTAATATTACCGTGATTTCGTGTATCCAGCGTCATATTTGATGAGCTTAAAATTTCGCCTTCATTATAAAGCTCATGATAGGTTTTAACGCCAACATTATTCTGACCAACAATAGCCCCATAGTTGTGGGTGACATAGTTATCAATAGCTATCGTATCGGCTCCCATATAACCTTCATTTTTAAGCCAGTAGCTTTTTGTCGTCAGCGTATCAGTCGCTTCCATAAAGCTACCTTTGGTTAACGCCAGAGTACCATCGGTTTTTACGGTCACGTTGCCGCCGGAGGTGGTACCAGAATTGGTAATTTCCCCGGATGTTATCTGGTCATTTATTTTCGCCTGAACCAGCAGAGTATCGTAGCCAAAAATATTGCCAGTGACTTTAAGCGTGTCTCCTCCGAAGGTGACCGTTGTGTTTTTACCTCTGGTCGAGCCTCCGTTTTCAATGTTACCGGCGGCGGTGACTGTCAACTGATTATCTGAAAGTAAATTGGAACCATATGTCGTTTTCAGGTTACCGTTAGTCATTACGCTCAATGTGGAGGCCGCTTTGAATTTACCCGTGTTTTCGATATTTCCGGATGCGTTGACTAATAAATTTCCTGTGCTGGAAATGGTTCCACTATTGCTTATCGAACTGAGGCTGTTCAGTAAGGCGATATTATTCGAGGATATATTTCCCGTATTTTTAAAATTGCCTGCAGAGAGTACCTGAGTCATCATACCATTACTGGCGATAGAGCCTTCGTTGGTGAGTGAGCCAAAGCTGGTCAAAGAGAGGCTGGTGTTAGCAACAATAGCGCCTTTATTTCGAACGCCAAAACCTAAATTATTGCCAACCATAGTAATACTATTGGCTTTGATGCCGCCAAGATTACTAATGTCGATACTATATTCAGGGTAAACATACTGCCGTGCCGTTGCCGCTTTGCCCGCTGAGGTTATCGCGCCAGAGCCGTTATCAAAGGTGAAGTTTCCTGCGGCCACTATCGCGTTCGTAGCATTAACCGTACCGTTAATGGCTATCGCATCGGCGAGCAGAACCGCATAGCTATTACTGGCATCCATTCCATTCTTGTCGATGGACAGTTTACCCCCGGTAACGTCATAACTGGCGATAGCGCCAGTATCAGAGAATGTTACCTTTCCTGTCGTTAAAATCGCCTTATTGGTGTTGATGAAACTACATCCTGAGCAGGAAATACCATTGGGGTTAGCAATAACCACATCAGCTCGCTGACCCGCAACTTCAATAAATCCATTCAGTGAGCTTGCACGGTTTGAGGTAACTTCGTTAAGAATAACAGAAGCACTACCATTAGTCAGATTGTTATTTTTAGCGATATTCCCCAACGTCGCATGGGAGAGATCGCTGGGGCTATTGTTCAGAACAACACCCTTACTATCAACATTAAACTCACGATACATATTATGTGAGACGCCGGCGGCATTGGGTTTTTCAATATCAATGACTTTGGCGCCTGATAAATGGGTGTAAGTTGTCGGGTCGGCATAAACAAAGCTTGAGCTCAATGCTGCTGCTAGCGCAACATAGGTTAAATTGAATTTAAACATTTAATAGAGTCCTTTAGAAATAAATGAGGTTAACTGATGCGTTGAAAAACTGATTTTAATACCTCCATTGTAATGAAAATCCCAGGTTTGCAGGGTCTGTATGAAAACCGTTTGGCTTTATCAGTGGGGTTCCGATGAATAAATCATACTGAGTTGAAATTATGCTTCCGCGTATTCCCACCGTGGCGCCAGACATGACTTTGCCATTTCCGTACTGCTCTGTTCCTGTAATGCGTCCAACGTCTATGCCTAAGTACAGCTGTCGTTCCGGGGCGGGCATATCCCAGATGAAATCATTGCGCCAGTACCAGCCTTGATTTCCTGAAAGGGTTCTTTCACCGTCAAAACCTCGTACCGTCCAACGATTGCCTATATTAAATTGATTGTCTGCGGATAAGATATCGGGGCTAATTTGTATATTAATATGCGGAGCATAGCTGAATTTATCCCCCGTTGATTCAAACTTCATTAAGGCTTGAAGGTCGGCATGAATAATGCGCGAAAGCTTACTGTACAGACCGGCTTTTTCCTCCGGAGTTGGCATTGAACTGAGCCAGGGAAGGCTACGCTGTACGCCCAGGCTGGCATCTACGATTGTATGGGTAAAATATCGCTGATGATGTGCCGTAATATCCCAGGCAGGATTCTGTTTGCGCATAACGCTCAGTTCGCTGCCACCAAAATAATAATGTGAGGTACTTTTTGCTATTCGCGCATCAATGGTTGTTTTTTGCTGGCGGGTGTGCGAAATTAGACGCGTTAAGGTTGCGCTGGCATAATCATTTTTGCTTTTATATTCAATGGTGGAGTATCTGCCATTGAACTGCTGACGATATTCACTTTGTGAACCGTAAAGATTGAGTGACCAAAATCCAAAGGGAATAGAATAATAGAGGCTTTTATTCTGGTTGCCATCGTTATGTTGATTAAACTCGACATCGCCCCCCATGGATAAATAGAAAATGTCATTTAGCGTCGTCAGGTCATAAAGATAAAGCGCGCCACCGGCCTGGTAACGCCCGCTGCTACGGCTTCCTGCATCATCCAGCCATGCGCCTACTTGCCAGTTTCGTGCCAGATGCCGGGAGATTTGGATATCGCTTTCCGCATGGTTCTTACCCGGCATGATTTTCATCTGCGCCGATGAGCCGGGTAAACGCTGCAAGTTAGCCATCCCCTGTTCCAGTTCGGTTAGCTTCAGAATATCCCCTGTTTTAGCCGGTATGGCATTCCACAGGCTGGTTGTCGCGCTATTGCCGGCAGCCCAGCTAATATTGCCGATATAGCCATAGCTCAACGTGATGCTCAGAATGCCATCATTCAGGGATTGTGAAGGTACATCAATAAGCGAAGTGATATATCCCCGGGCAATGAGTTCATTTTGCAAGGTTGTGGTGAGTAGACGTATGCCTTCAATACCCAGGCACTTTTTTTCTGCCTGGCGAGCGATATTACCTAACAGACCGCGGGTCAACTTGTGGTCAGCGGAAATAATTTCAACATGGTTGATATATCGGCAGGTTGCTTCAAGTGGAAAGGCGAGTTTATATTTTTGCAATCCTGTACCTGATGCCGAATATTCCTGCTGTGCTGGTGCCAATGCGCTTTGACGTGCCTTATCCTGTTCCACCTGATTGGTATTGCTAATCGATACATTCGCCAATGTCGATGCGGTTAACAGAATATAAAGAGAAAGGGAGGTTATGAGACTTTTATTATTCACGAAGCAATATCCATTTGTTTCACTCGTCCGTTATAGCCTTGTCAAGAATGTTTAGCGTTAACTGAGTAGGGTTAACGAAGCCGGGTTCTCAATCTTAAGAATCTTAATTTTCTAAAATCAAAAAAATCCGCTGCCGGCGCTCAGCGTTGTTGTCAAATTCGCGCCATGTTATCTATGACAGATTATGTAATCCACGATGTAAAGAGTGAATTTTTGTTGAATTGAGCGTTTCAGGTCGTGAATTATTTGGCGTGAGGCTGGATATATTTATGACGCGTATTTGAGAGCGGCAAAGCTATTGCCATAACTATGGAGAGAGACAGGAGCGGGAAGAGATAAAAGGCGTGTACGGTACCGTACACGCCGGAAGATTAGTGCAGAATTTTGGCGAGGAAGTCTTTGGCGCGTTCAGATTGCGGGTTAGCAAAAAACGCTTCTTTATCGGCGTCTTCGACAATTTTTCCTTCATCCATAAAGATAACCCGGTTGGCTACCTTACGCGCAAAGCCCATTTCATGGGTGACCACCATCATGGTCATCCCTTCATTTGCCAGTTCAACCATAACGTCCAGCACTTCGTTAATCATCTCCGGATCCAGCGCGGAGGTGGGTTCATCAAACAGCATGGCGATAGGATCCATACACAGCGCGCGGGCGATGGCCACGCGCTGCTGTTGGCCGCCCGAGAGCTGGGCGGGGAATTTTTCGGCATGAGCGGAAAGCCCCACGCGTTCCAGCAGCTTAAGCCCTTTCGCCCGGGAGGCGGCTTTGTCGCGATTGAGCACCTTGACCTGCGCCAGGGTGAGATTCTCGATAATCGATAAATGCGGGAACAGCTCAAAGTGCTGGAATACCATCCCGACGCGCGAACGCAGTTTGGCCAGGTTGGTCTTTTTATCGTTGACGGTGGTGCCGTCGACGATGATTTGACCTTGCTGAATGGGCTCCAGGCCGTTTACGGTTTTAATCAGCGTTGATTTACCCGAACCCGAAGGCCCGCAGACCACCACCACTTCGCCTTTTTTCACTTCCGTGGAGCAATCGGTCAGCACCTGAAAGTGACCATACCATTTTGAAACATTTTTCAGGGTAATCATTACACAGTCCTTTTCTTCAACCAGCTGACCAACAGCGATGCGCTGAGACTAAACACAAAATATACGGCGCCTGCGAACAGGATCATTTCTACCTGGGTTCCATCACGCTCGCCGATAGTTGAGGCGGTGCGGAAAAAGTCGGCCAGGCTCAGAACATAAACCAGCGAGGTATCCTGGAACAGGACGATGCCCTGCGTCAGCAGCAGCGGTACCATGGCGCGGAAGGCCTGCGGCAGAATCACCAGCTTCATGGATTGCCAGTGGGTCATGCCCAGCGCCAGCGCGGCGCTGGACTGGCCGCGCGAGATACTCTGAATGCCGGCACGGATAATTTCCGAGTAATAGGCCGCTTCAAACATGGAGAAGGCGATCATCGCCGAAATCAGGCGGATATCGGTTTTCGGCGACAGGCCAAGCACGTTCTGCAGGAACCCGGGAACAATCAGATAAAACCACAGCAGTACCATCACCAGCGGAATGGAGCGGAAAACGTTAACGTAGGTTTTGGCGAACCACGCCAGCGGCAGGAAGCTCGACAGGCGCATCACGGCCAGGATCGTCCCCCACACAATTCCGACAACAATCGCGGTCACGGTAATTTTTAAGGTAATCACCAGCCCTGCCAGCAGGTATGGCATGGAAGGAATAATGGAGCTCCAGTCAAAATCGTACATTATTTACCCCCCATATTGCCCGGCAGGCGGACTTTACGTTCGACCACGTACATGATCAGCATAATAACGGCGTTGATAAACACGTAGGCGAGGGTGATAGCGGTAAACGATTCCCAGGCATGGGCCGAGTAGTCCAGCAGCTTGCCCGCCTGCGCGGCCATATCGGCAAGACCAATGGTGGAAGCGATGGCCGAGTTTTTCACCAGGTTCATCATTTCAGAGGTCATTGGCGGCACGATAACGCGATAGGCGTTGGGCAGCAGAACGTAACGGTAAGTTTGCGGGAGCGTTAGCCCCATCGCCAGCCCGGCGTTTTTCTGGCCGCGCGGCAGGGATTGAATACCGGAACGAACCTGCTCGCAGACGCGCGCGGCGGTAAACAATCCCAGACACAGCATCGAAGAAACGAAAAACTGAATATTCGGATCCAGCTCGGACTTAAACCACATGCCGATGTTTTCCGGCAGCAGTTCAGGCACCACCAGATACCAGGTGAAAAATTGAACGATAAGCGGAACGTTACGAAAAAGTTCAACGTAGCAGGTGCCGATAGTCGACAGCAGACGGTTCGGGACCGTACGGAGAATACCGAAGAGCGAACCTACAAAGAATGCGATAATCCAGGCCGTTACCGACAGGGTGACGGTGATCTGAAAACCACTCCACAGCCAGCCTAAATAGGTGGTGTTGCCGAACGGGGCCTGTTGCAGGAATATTCCCCAGTTCCAGTCTATTGACATAAATGACTCCTGGAAAAAAAAGGGTAGCAGCGCTACCCTCGAAGATTGTTGCTCAGCCTGTTTCGGTATTCGCGGCCGCTGGGGAACGACCAGCCGCCGTATAGTCTGTCCGCGCCGTAGCAACAATCGGGAGGGCAGGATTCCCCGCCCTTTGTTTTTTTAATTAGTTAAGAGCTTTATCGTTAGGTGATTTGAACAGCGCTTTCATCTCGTCAGAGAGTTCAAAGTTCATATTCAGGTTCTTTGGCGGAATAGGATTTTTAAACCACTTATCGAACCATTTTTCGGCTTCACCGGAGGTCTGAACCTGGGCGACCGTCTCATCGACCAGCGTTTTGAACTGCGGGTCATCTTTGCGCAGCATGCAGCCGTAGGCTTCCTGAGACTGAGCGGTACCGACAATCTCCCAGTTATCCGGTTTTTTCGCTTTCGCACGTTCGCCCGCCAGCAGCGCGTCATCCATCATAAAGGCCACCGCGCGACCGCTTTCCAGAGTACGGAAAGAGTCACCGTGATCTTTTGCGCTGATAATACGCATATTCATTTTTTTCTCGTCGTTCAGCTTGTGCAGCAGAATTTCGGAGGTGGTGCCGGAGGTGACGACGACGGCTTTATCCTTCAGGTCCGGGAAATCTTTAATCGCGCCGCCTTTTTTCACCAGCAGACGGGTACCGACGACGAAAATCGTATCGGAGAAGGCCGCCTGTTTCTGGCGTTCAAGGTTGTTGGTGGTGGAGCCGCATTCGAAATCATACGTGCCGTTTTGCAGCAGCGGAATACGGTTTTGTGAGGTGACAGGGATCAGTTTGACCTGCAGATCCGGTTTGTTCAGCTTCTTCTTGATGGCATCAACGATCGCATTCGAGTAGTCCTGAGAGTAGCCAACGACCTGCTGCTTGTTGTCATAGTAAGAGAACGGAACGGATGATTCACGGTGACCAACGACGATAACGCCGTTTTTGGCAATTTTATCCAGAGTGCTCTGGCCAGCGGTGGATGCCGCATCTTCTGCATGCGCCACCCCAGCGGTGAGGCCCATGACCAGCATTGCTGCGGCCAGTTTACGTAATTGCATATCCGACTCCTTATCCTCAGCGCCGTCAGACGCTATTGATACCCATTGTGAATGTGTGTGCTTTTTTATCGCTGCCGTCTTTGCGTGCAGCATTTGTATGTGTTTGTTAGCATTTAGTTTGGCTTAATGTAAAGATTTTGCTCTTATATTGTTGATTTTTGCGAAGCGCACCGCACCATTTAAAGGCAAAAATCCCCCATTGCACCAAAATAGCGCCGCCTGACGATCGATGGTGGTGCAACCGGGTTGTACCCCCGAGGATCGCGTTGCGACATGTATTTATTAAGCAATGGTCGTGCCAGAATGGATAAGAAGGGAGATGACCGCGGCGACGAGTGCCGCCGCGGGAGAAGCAATTATTGACGGCGCTGGCGCAGGCTCATCAGCAGCGCAGCAAAGCCAAACAAGGCGGTTAACGCCCACAGCGGCCAGTTCCCCGTACGCGCGTACGGCGTCAGTCCTGCCGTTGGGGTCACTTTGGTGGTTAATACGGCGCGGGTGAACTGCGGGATCATCTCCTGTATTTCACCGCGTGGGCCGATGACCGCGGTAATGCCGTTATTGGTGGTGCGCAGCAGCGGACGGGCCAGCTCCAGCGCGCGCATTCGCGCCATCTGGAAGTGCTGCCAGGGGCCGATAGATTTGCCGAACCATGCGTCATTCGAAATGGTTAACAGAAAATCCGTATCCGGGCGGAAGTTATCCCGCACCTGCTCGCCAAGAATGATCTCGTAGCAGATAGCCGCCGTCAGACGCATATTATGCGCCACCAGCTGCGGCTGCACGTACGGCCCGCGGCTGAAAGAGGACATTGGCAGGTCGAAGAACGGCGCCAGCGGACGCAGAATCGATTCCAGCGGCACAAACTCACCAAACGGCACCAGATGATTCTTGTTGTAGCGATTCTTTGAGTCGTAGCTGTATGGGTTATCTTTGCCCAGCGTAATAATGGTGTTGTACGTATCGTAGCGATTCCGCGCGTTCAGACGCGCATCGACGATGCCGGTGATCAGCGAGCTATTTTTCGACCGCATCAGGTCGTCCATCATGCTGAGGAAGCGCTGCTGGTTAATTTCCAGATCCGGAATCGCGGACTCCGGCCAGACGATCAGCTGCGATTTACCCATATGCGGCTGGGTGAGATCCAGATAGGTTTTCAGGGTGTTGAGTAGCTGATTCTGGTCCCATTTCATCGCCTGGGGGATATCGCCCTGTACCAGCGAAACCGTGGTCGCGCGCGCCGGCAGCGGTTGATACCACTGAATGTAGCGAAGCGGGAAGGGCAGGGCGAACAGCACGACGGCGGCAATCAGCGGCTTCCAGTTACGCTGCGCGATAGCCAATACCAGCAGGCCGCTGACGAGCATCAGCAGGAAGTTAATCGCCTCAACGCCCATCACGGGCGCCAGGCCTTTGAGCGGGCCGTCAATCTGACTGTAGCCGAACTGTAGCCACGGGAAGCCGGTCAGCACCCAGCCGCGCAGAAACTCGGTAACCTGCCATATCACCGGGGCGGCGATGGCAACGCGTATCCAGCTGGTTTTCGGCCACAGGCGCGAAAGAATGCCGGCAAATAATCCGGTATAGAGCGACAGATAGGCCGCCAGCAGAACCACCAGGAAAACGTTGACCGGACCGGGCATACCGCCGAACTGCGCGATGCTCACGTAGACCCAGTTAATACCGGAGCCGAACAGCCCTAATCCCCAGAAATAGCCAATCGCGGCGCTTTGCAGGGGACGTCGGTTGAGGGTTAAACCTTGCAGGCCAATTAACGAAATAAGGGCTGCGGGCCAGAAGTCATAAGGTGAAAAAGCCAGCGTTCCGCTGGCTCCGAATAACAGCGCCAGCAGCAAACGTACGCGCTGGCGTTCAATAAGAGAGGCAAATACCATTTAGGTTAATCGTCCCGTTGGATTAGTCTTCCAGCTTCGGCTGCGGGGCATCATCAGGAAGCTTTACATGTACCTGAATAATACGTCGACTGTCAGCCATTGCGACCTTGAATTGGTAACCATCAATGTCGATAGACTCGCCGCGGGCAGGCAGATGACCAAACGCCTGCATGACCAGACCACCGATGGTGTCGACCTCTTCATCGCTGAAGTGGGTGCCATACGCTTCGTTGAAATCTTCGATTGAGGCCAGCGCGCGCACCGTCCACGTGTGGCGGCTCAGCTGACGGAAATCGATATCTTCTTCTTCGTCGTATTCGTCTTCTATTTCACCGACGATGAGCTCAAGGATGTCTTCAATGGTCACCAGACCTGAGACGCCGCCAAACTCATCGATAACGATAGCCATATGATAACGTTGGGAGCGAAACTCCTTCAGCATGCGGTCAACCCGCTTGCTCTCGGGCACGACAACCGCCGGACGCAACACTTTTTCCATGCTGAAGGCTTCGGCATCGCTGCGCATAAACGGCAGCAGATCTTTGGCCATCAGAATCCCTTCGATGTGATCTTTATCTTCGCTGATCACCGGGAAACGCGAGTGGGCCGATTCGATGATCACATCGAGGCACTCGTCCAGCGTCTGGTTGCGTTTCAGGGTAATCATCTGCGAGCGGGGGATCATGATGTCGCGGACGCGCTGGTCGGCGATATCCATTACCCCTTCGAGCATATCGCGCGTATCTTCGTCGATAAGGTCGTTTTGCCCGGAATCACGGATCAGCGCCAGCAGTTCGTCACGATTCTTGGGTTCACCGTGAAAGAGCTGGCTGAGTAACAGGGAGAAGAATCCCTTTTTGCTGTTTACTGTGTCGCTACTGTGTGAATTGTCGTCGCTCATGGCGTCGTATGGGTTCTCATGTTAGTTAAATAGTCGCTCGTCACGCGTATACTCAGCGCCCGGCATAGCGGCCAGTCGCCGGCAAAGCCGGCAACGGGTTATTCCTTCTCGGCAATGTACGGATCCTCATAGCCCAGAGCAAGCATTATCTCTGTTTCGAGGGATTCCATCTCTTCCGCTTCTTCATCAATGATGTGGTCATAGCCCAAAAGATGCAGGCTACCGTGGACCACCATATGCGCCCAGTGCGCTTCCAGCGGTTTACCTTGCTCTTTCGCTTCCTGTTCAACCACCTGACGGCAGATGACCAGGTCGCCAAGCAGCGGCATTTCGATACCCGGCGGGGCTTCGAACGGGAAAGAGAGCACGTTAGTCGGTTTGTCCTTCCCGCGATAGGTCAGGTTCAGCTCGTGGCTTTCCGCTTCATCAACCAGGCGAATCGTCAGCTCCGACTCTTCCTGAAACTGCGGGATAACGCTATCGACCCAGCGCTGAAACAGGGCTTCATCCGGCATTCCGCTGTTATCTTCGCAAGCCAGCTGTAAATCGAGAATGACCTGACTCATTTATGCTCCTGTTCCTGGGCTTCGCGTTTGCGCTCGGCGGCCAGTTCTGCTTTACGTTTCTGGTCTGCTTCTTCCCAGGCTTCATAGGCGTTAACGATGCGGGCGACCACCGGGTGGCGCACGACGTCTTCGCTATGGAAGAAGTTGAAGCTGATCTCATCGACTTCCGCCAGCACTTCAATCGCGTGGCGCAGGCCCGATTTGGTGCTGCGCGGCAGGTCAATCTGCGTGACGTCGCCGGTAATGACCGCTTTAGAGTTAAAGCCGATACGGGTCAGGAACATTTTCATCTGTTCAATGGTCGTGTTCTGGCTTTCGTCGAGAATGATAAACGCATCGTTCAGCGTACGGCCGCGCATATAGGCCAGCGGCGCGACTTCAATCACGTTGCGCTCAATCAACTTTTCGACTTTCTCGAAGCCGAGCATCTCGAACAGCGCGTCGTAAAGGGGCCGCAGGTACGGGTCGACTTTCTGGCTCAAATCGCCGGGCAGGAAGCCCAGTTTTTCGCCGGCCTCAACCGCCGGACGGGTCAGAAGAATACGGCGGATCTCCTGGCGCTCCAGCGCGTCTACCGCGGCGGCGACCGCCAGGTAGGTTTTCCCGGTCCCGGCAGGGCCGACGCCGAAGGTAATGTCGTGGTCGAGAATATTGGCGATGTACTGCGCCTGATTCGGCGTACGCGGCTTAATCACGCCGCGCTTGGTTTTGATATTGATGGCCTTACCGTAGTCCGGCACGCTTTCGGCGCTCTGCTCCAGCACGCGGGCTTCTTTGATCGCCAGATGAATTTGTTCCGGTTCAATATCCTGGATTTCGCCGCGCATCGGCGCGGTATCGACGTACAGACTGCGCAGGATATCCGCCGCAGCGGTGACGCAAATCGGCCGACCGGTCAGTTTAAAGTGGTTGTCTCGACGGTTAATCTCGATGCCGAGGCGGCGTTCCAGCTGTTTAATGTTGTCATCAAACGGGCCGCACAGGCTCAGCAGACGGGCGTTGTCCGCGGGCTCAAGGGTGATTTCGCGAGTGTCTGTATTCAAGCTGTTCCTCTTATACATAGATAGCCGGAAGGTAGCCGGTCAGGAAATTATTCACGTCATCGGAATATGGCGCAAGCATCGCTTTAGATATTGGGTTCAGGAGAGGAAATACAAGGCCTGCCGGAGCCGGCAGGCCTGAACGGATTATGGCTGGTAGATACCGACGCCAAGATCGTTTTCTTTACGGGTGCGGGCAATCACCGACTCCGGGGTTTCCGCGATGCGCAGACCCATTTCGTCCTCGGTGCGCACCACTTTACCGCGCAGGGAGTTTGTCCAGACGTCGGTGATCTCGACATCGACAAACTTGCCGATCATCTCAGGCGAGCCTTCGAAGTTCACCACGCGGTTATTTTCGGTGCGGCCAGACAGCTCCATGATGCTCTTACGTGAGGTGCCTTCCACCAGAATGCGCTGCACGGTGCCGAGCATACGGCGGCTCCAGGCCATCGCCTGCTGGTTGATGCGCTCCTGCAGAATATACAGACGCTGCTTCTTGTCCTCTTCCGGTACGTCGTCGACCATATCGGCCGCCGGCGTTCCCGGACGCGCGGAGAAGATGAAGCTGTAGCTCATATCGAAATTCACATCGGCAATCAGCTTCATGGTCTGCTCGAAATCCTGAGTGGTTTCGCCAGGGAAGCCGACGATGAAGTCGGAGCTGATCTGAATATCCGGACGCGCCGCGCGCAGTTTGCGGATAATCGCTTTATATTCCAGCGCCGTGTGGGTTCGGCCCATCAGGTTCAGCACGCGGTCGGAACCGCTCTGTACCGGCAGGTGCAGGAAGCTGACCAGCTCCGGCGTATCGCGGTAAACCTCAATGATATCGTCGGTGAACTCGATGGGATGGCTGGTGGTAAAGCGGATCCGGTCGATACCGTCGATCGCCGCAACCAGACGCAGGAGATCGGCAAAGCTACCGGTGGTGCCGTCATAGTTTTCCCCGCGCCAGGCGTTTACGTTCTGCCCGAGCAGGTTGACTTCACGCACGCCCTGAGCCGCAAGCTGGGCGATTTCAAACAGGATATCGTCGCTTGGGCGGCTCACTTCCTCACCGCGGGTGTAGGGCACCACGCAGTAGGTGCAGTACTTGTTGCAGCCTTCCATGATGGAAACAAAGGCGCTTGGGCCTTCGGCGCGCGGTTCCGGCAGGCGGTCGAATTTTTCGATTTCCGGGAAGCTGATATCGACGACCGGGCTGCGGTTGCCTCGTACCGAGTTGATCATTTCCGGCAGACGGTGCAGGGTCTGCGGCCCAAAAATAATATCGACGTAGTGGGCGCGCTGGCGAATATGGTCGCCTTCCTGAGAGGCCACGCAGCCGCCAACGCCGATGATCAGGTTGGGATTCTTCTCTTTCAGCAGCTTCCAGCGTCCTAGCTGATGGAATACTTTTTCCTGAGCCTTCTCACGGATTGAGCAGGTATTGAGCAGCAGCACATCCGCTTCTTCCGCCACTTCAGTGAGTTGATACCCGTGGGTGGCATCCAGCAGATCGGCCATCTTTGATGAATCGTATTCGTTCATCTGACAGCCCCAGGTTTTAATATGGAGTTTTTTTGTCATCGACTTGCTCATGCTTAATTAGGTATACCCAAAGTCAGCGTCTTCACCGGATGTTGCTCTGCAATGTGAAGGGTGACGGATATAAAGCCAGGATTGCAGGGCGCGTATTGTAATGCTTTGACCGCGCCCTGACCAGTACGACCGTAATCACCACAAGCCGAATAAAAATCCGGTAAACTGAGGGGATTCGGGTTTAAGGATAATAGCCATGACAATTCATGCAACAGATGTCGTTATCGTCGGCGGCGGGATGGTTGGCGGCGCCCTCGCGCTTGGCCTGGCGCAGCTGGGCTTTACGGTGACGGTCATTGAAAAAAACGCGCCACCGGTTTTTGATGCGTCTTCACCGCCTGACGTGCGTATTTCGGCAATCAGCGCGTCATCGGTAGGGCTGCTGAGAGGCCTCGGCGTCTGGGACAGCGTGCGGTCCATGCGCGCCCATGCGTACCGCCAGCTAGAAACCTGGGAGTGGGAAAGCGCCCATGTTGTCTTCAATGCCGCGGAGCTGAAGCTGCCGGAACTGGGCTATATGGTGGAGAATAACGTCCTGCAGCGAGCCCTGTGGCAGGCGCTGGAAGCCCATGAGCGCATATCGCTGCAGGTGGGGACATCGCTCCAGGAGATGCGTCGGGAAGAAACGTACGCCTCCTTAACGCTGACCGACGGCAGCCAGCTTGATGCGCGGCTGGTGGTGGGCGCGGACGGCGCCAGTTCGCAGGTGCGTCAGCTGGCCGGAATCGGCATCCACGCGTGGCAGTATCAGCAATCCTGTATGTTGATCAGCGTACAGTGTGCGGACGATCCCGGCGACAGCACCTGGCAGCAGTTCACTCCGGCGGGGCCGCGCGCGTTTTTACCGCTGTTCGATCATTGGGCCTCGCTGGTGTGGTACGACGCGCCGGCGCGGATCCGCCAGCTGCAGGGCATGAGCATGGCTCAGCTACAGCAGGAAATTACTCGCCACTTCCCGTCGCGGCTGGGAGAGATTACGCCGCTGAGCGCGGGCGCCTTCCCGCTCACCCGCCGCCACGCATTGCAGTATGTTAAGCCGGGGCTGGCGCTGGTGGGCGATGCTGCGCACACCATTCATCCGCTGGCGGGGCAGGGAGTTAACCTCGGCTATCGCGATGTCGATGCGCTGCTCGATATTCTTGGCAGAGCAAAAGCCCACGGCGAAGAGTGGGCCAGCCTGCCGGTACTTAAGCGCTACCAGACGCGCCGTCAGGCGGACAACTTTATTATGCAGTCTGGGATGGATCTGTTTTACGCCGGGTTTAGCAACGATCTGCCCCCGGTGCGTATGCTGAGAAACATTGGGCTGATGGCGGCCGAGCGCGCCGGCGGACTGAAGCGTCAGGCGTTGAAATACGCGTTGGGGCTATAATCCGCATTCAAAATAATCGCGCAAACAGCGTGTCTTTACCCTCTTTTTTGGGCAAGAATCCCTGATACCAGATACTGCCGCCAGAGGTTGTCAGGGATTCGCACTGCCACTGATTCGTGGCGAGCAAATAGAAGGAATAGGCGCTTTTACCTGACATATAGAGCAGGAACAGCAGCGCCAGCAGCGCAAGGATGGCAGTTACCGCGTCGCCTTCGGAAGACAGAACGTCACAGGCAAGGATGGCGATACATGCTGCCTGAAGAATCATCTTGCTCGCAAAGCAGCGAAGAAAAAATTGCCGCGTTCTTTCTGTTGACCAAAAACAGGGATTCTTAATGACGTCTCTCTGCTCCTTAGCCGGGAAGCCATGAATGTAGGTTATCCAGCGGGTATCCTCGGTGAGCGTTAGCGCGAGGCCCGTTTCGTTGAGCCGATGCAGGCGCATGGATATGCCGACGGGAAAAAACAAACCAACCACGATGCTGTAGGTTAGTAAGGCTGAAATCCCGAACAGGCAGAAAGCGAAGCCGATCAGAAAAAAGAGCAAGGTTATGGTGCGGGTAAAGAGAGGGAAAACCTGATAGTTCATCGTAAATCCTTTTACTCATTGACTCTGTAATTTATCAGAGCTGAGAACGAGGTACACTTCAGGTCAGCTTTTTTCGGAATTCATAAAGCAAAAAGCCCGCCGAAGCGAGCTTTTTGCTTTTTGTTGGCTGGGGTACGAGGATTCGAACCTCGGAATGCCGGAATCAGAATCCGGTGCCTTACCGCTTGGCGATACCCCAATTTTACGTTGACCATTTCGTACCGGGGTCAAACCGGTGGCTTAGCGCCTGGAGATACTCCAACGGGTGCGCGCACAGCGTGGGCGACTTTTAAAATTGGCTGGGGTACGAGGATTCGAACCTCGGAATGCTGGTATCAGAAACCAGAGCCTTACCGCTTGGCGATACCCCAACAATTCTTTTGGATTTATCGAACTGAATCAATAATTCCTTTGTATGGTGGCTACGACGGGATTCGAACCTGTGACCCCATCATTATGAGTGATGTGCTCTAACCAGCTGAGCTACGTAGCCAAAATCTTACTCTATTTTCGATGGCTGGGGTACCTGGATTCGAACCAGGGAATGCCGGTATCAAAAACCGGTGCCTTACCGCTTGGCGATACCCCAATACCGTCGCGGTGAACCGCAAACATCGAAAATATGGCTGGGGTACCTGGATTCGAACCAGGGAATGCCGGTATCAAAAACCGGTGCCTTACCGCTTGGCGATACCCCAACAAAAATATTTTACCGCAACGCGAACGAGTAAATGGTGCGGGAGGCGAGACTTGAACTCGCACACCTTGCGGCGCCAGAACCTAAATCTGGTGCGTCTACCAATTTCGCCACTCCCGCAAAAAAGATGGTGGCTACGACGGGATTTGAACCTGTGACCCCATCATTATGAGTGATGTGCTCTAACCAGCTGAGCTACGTAGCCATCTTTTTGCGCGTTACCTTATCGGCGTTGCGGGGCGCATTATGCGTATTGAGCCTTGAAGCGTCAACCCCTTTTTCATCGAAAATGGACTGAACGTAACTGTTTGGTTAGGTTGCGAACAGCGTGGTGCAATAATCGGCAATTATTGGTTATTTATCGTTTTTAACGGCTTAAATAAGGCACAAAACAAAAACGGACCCCGAAGAGTCCGTTTTGAAAACAGCGTCGGTTAGTAGGCCGACTGGTGTACGCCAACCGCGCGTCCCGACGGATCGTTCATTTTTTTGAAAGATTCGTCCCACTCAATCGCTTTTGCTGAAGAGCATGCGACGGAAGGGCCGCCAGGAACGCATTCGGCCGCACTCGGTACCGGGAACAGCTCTTCGAAAATCTCACGGTACAGATACGCTTCTTTCGAGGAAGGCGTGTTGTACGGGAAGCGGAAGCTGGCGGTTTCCAGCTGCCGATCGGAAATCTGTTCAGCGGCCACTTCTTTTAAGGTATCGATCCAGCTGTAACCAACGCCATCAGAGAACTGTTCTTTCTGGCGCCAGGCGACGCTCGCCGGCAGGTAAGATTCAAAACATTCACGCAGGACATGTTTTTCCATTTTACCGTTGCCGCACATTTTATCCTGCGGGTTAATACGCATTGCCACGTCGAGGAATTTCTTATCCAGGAATGGGACGCGCGCTTCAACGCCCCAGGCGGACATCGCTTTGTTGGCGCGAGCGCAGTCAAACATATGCAGCGCCTGCAGTTTGCGCACGGTCTCTTCGTGCAGCTCTTTGGCGTTGGGCGCTTTATGGAAATAGAGGTAGCCGCCAAATACTTCGTCAGAACCTTCGCCGGACAGCACCATTTTGATGCCCATGGCTTTGATTTTACGCGACATCAGATACATTGGCGTTGACGCGCGAATCGTCGTCACGTCGTAGGTTTCAATGTGATAGATAACATCGCGGATGGCGTCCAGGCCTTCCTGCACCGTAAAGTGGATCTCGTGGTGCACGGTACCCAGATGGTTAGCCACTTCCTGCGCGGCTTTCAGGTCGGGGGCGCCCTCCAGGCCGACGGCGAAGGAGTGCAGCTGCGGCCACCAGGCTTCTGATTTTTCCTGATCTTCGACGCGGCGCGCGGCATATTTTTTGGTGATGGCGGAAATCACCGATGAATCCAGGCCGCCGGAGAGCAGTACGCCGTACGGAACATCGGACATCAGGTGGCTTTTCACCGACTCTTCCAGCGCCTGACGCAGTTCGTTTTTGTCCGTGACGTTGTCTTTGACCGCGTCGTAGTCGAACCAGTCGCGCTGGTAGTACTCGCGGATTTCGCCATCTTTGCTCCACAGGTAGCTGCCTGCCGGGAACTCTTTAATCGTGCGGCAAACCGGAACCAGCGCTTTCATTTCAGAGGCAACGTAGAAGTTACCGTGTTCGTCGTGACCCATATACAGCGGGATGATGCCGATGTGGTCGCGACCAATCAGATACGCGTCTTTTTCGCTGTCGTAGAGAGCGAAAGCAAACATCCCCTGCAAATCGTCGAGGAAGTCCGGGCCTTTTTCCTGATACAGCGCGAGGATAACTTCGCAGTCGGAACCGGTCTGGAACGCATAGCGGTCGCCGTATTCCGCGCGCAGCGCCTGGTGGTTGTAGATTTCACCGTTGACGGCGAGAGCGTGAGTTTTAGCGGCGTTATACAGCGGCTGCGCGCCGGCGTTGACGTCGACGATCGACAGGCGTTCATGCGCCAGGATGGCTTTATCACAGGCATAGACGCCGGACCAGTCCGGACCACGGTGGCGCATCAGTCGGGAAAGCTCCAGTGCCTTTTTACGCAGCTCACCCGCGTCAGTTTTAATATCCAGTACGCCAAAAATCGAACACATAGCCTTCTCCGTTACCCTGTCTTGTTTGATGTTGTGCAGACTTCGTCTTATTGCGAAGCCTCAGTGCATGCTTTAGAAAATGCCGCAAAGGCGCGGAGGGCGCAAGGGGTTTACGGCAGGAAAAGGAAATAATGCAATTGTGATTGTCGAATAGTGAAAAAAGAGTATGTTTTGAGCGCTTTTGTTGCTGAATATTTAGTAATAGCGCTTTTTTTTTAGATAAAAGCGTTCAGGAGAGGCTTAGAAATAAGAAACCACGTCGCAGGACGTGGTTTTATTTAGAAGATATCGATTTCCGCAACGGAGGGATAAATCCAGGAAGGGCGGAACGGCATGCTGTCGATATCATCGAGCGTGGCAACCCCGGAAAGTACCAGAATGGTTTCCAGACCGGCCTGGAAGCCTGCCAGAATATCCGTTCGCAGGTTATCGCCGACGATCACCGTCTGTTCCGAATGCGCCTGCATTTTATTGAGCGCGGAGCGGATAATCCACGGGCTCGGTTTCCCCACGTAGAACGGCTTACGACCGGAGATTTTTTCTATACCGGCGCACAGCGCCCCGCAGGCCGGGTAGTAGCCGCGACCGTGGGTATCCGGGTTAGTGGCGATAAAGCGCGCGCCGTTGGCGACAAAAAAAGCGGCCTTATGCATCATCTCCCAGTTAAAGGAGCGCGTCTCACCGACGATAACAAAATCCGGATTGACGTCGGTGATGGTAAAGCCGGCTTTGTACAGTTCGTGAATCAGCGCGCCTTCCCCGACCACATAGGCTTTTTTGCCTTCCTGGCGACGCAGAAAATCCGCCGTGGCCATTGCTGAGGTATAAAAGGCGGTATCAGGAACATCGATTCCCGCCGTCGCAAAGCGGTTTGCCAGATCCTGACCGGTTTGAGAAGGGTAGTTGGTCAGCATCACCAGCGGCATCTCTTTCTCGAGTATGCGTTTGATGAATTCAGCGGCGCCCGGCACGGCCACATTGTCGTGCATCAGCACGCCGTCAATATCACAAATTACGTTTTGAATGGTCATGAACTGTCCGACATCGTTGGAGAAAGGCGAAACTATAAAGCGGCTTTAGCTTTCCAGCAAACGCTGGAGCAGAGTCCCGTTGAGCATCGCACGCTTTACCAGGGCAAAAGCGCCAATGGCTGAGCGATGATCGAGCGTGGATCGCACTACCGGCAGGTTTTTGCGAAACGCCTTCAGCGCCTGGGTATTAATACAGCCTTCGATTGCCGGCAGAAGGACTTTTTCCGCTTCCACGATCTCCCCGGCAATCACCACTTTTTGCGGATTAAACAGGTTAATGGCGATAGCGATGGTTTTACCCAGATGGCGGCCAACGTGCTCGATCACCTCACAGGCCAGCGCATCGCCTTTATTCGCGGCTTTGCAGATCGTTTTGATCGAACAGTCATCGAGGGAGATTTTGCTCTGATAACCCTGTTCCAGCAGATGACGAACGCGATGTTCAATAGCGGCATTGGCGGCGACGGTTTCCAGACAGCCGAAGTTACCGCAGTGGCAGCGCTCGCCTAACGGGTCGACCTGGATATGGCCGATTTCCCCGACGTTACCGTTACGGCCAATAAAAATCCGCCCGTTGGAGATGATCCCTGCGCCGGTTCCGCGATGTACGCGCACCAGAATGGAGTCTTCACAGTCGTGGCTCGCACCAAAGTAGTGCTCCGCCAGCGCGAGGCTACGAATATCGTGGCCGACGTAGCAGGTAACTTTAAAGCGTTTTTCCAGCGCTTCAACCAGCCCCCAGTTTTCCACCTGAATATGCGGCATATAGCGAATGACGCCGCTTTCCGGATCGACCAGCCCCGGCAGGATCACCGAAATGGCGATCAGCTCGCGGATTTTACGCTGACAGCTCTCCATAAAGGTGGCGATGATGTTAAGCAGGGCGTGTTCCAGCGTTTCCTGAGTTCTTTCCGGCAGCGGGTAGTGCTCTTCTTCAAGAGTCTTGCTGCTTAAATCATAGAGGGTCAGGGTGGCGTCGTAGCGGCCAAGGCGTACGCCGATGGCGTGGAAGCCGCGGGTTTCGGCAACAATGGAGATGGCGCGGCGGCCCCCGGTGGAGGCCTGCTGATCGACTTCTTTGATCAGTCCGCGTTCAATAAGCTGACGCGTAATTTTGGTTACGCTGGCAGGGGCAAGCTGGCTTTGTTCCGCAATCTGGATACGCGAGATGGGGCCGTGCTGATCGATGAGCCGATAGACGGCCGCGCTGTTCAGCTGTTTTACGAGATCGACGTTACCAATTTGAGCCTGTCCGCCTGCTGTCATACTTTTACTTACTCAGTGACGACCTCGTTACCATTAACGATGGTCTTGGTGATTTTATAATCACGGGTGAATGCGGTCAGGTTAGCGACCATCCCCGGGGCAATGCTGCCTAACTGTTTGTCTACGCCAATGGCGCGGGAAGGGTAGAGCGTCGCCATACGCAACACTTCATCCAGCGCGATGCCGCAATGCTCAACGAGGTTACGCACCCCTTCAATCATGGTCAATGAAGAGCCGCTGAGGGTACCGTTCTCATCTACGCACAGGCCGTTCCGGTAGTATATTGTTTTACCGGCAAAAATGAACTGCTCAATATTGGCACCCGCCGGCGCCGTCGCGTCGGTAACCAGACACAGCTTGTCGCCTTTCAAGCGTTTAGCGAGGCGCACGTTAGCGAAATCGACGTGCATACCATCGACGATGATGCCGCAGTAGACATCCGGCTCGTCGAAAATCGCGCCAGCCAGGCCCGGCTCACGGCCGGTAATATACGGCATGGCGTTAAACAGATGGGTAGCAAAGGTAATCCCGGCGCGGAAACCGATTTTCGCTTCTTTAAGCGTCGCGTTGGAGTGACCGGCGGAGACGATGATGCCGGCGGCCACCAGTTTGCGGATAACCTCCGGTTCCACCCGTTCCGGCGCAAGCGTGATTTTGGTTATCACGTCCGCGTTTTCGCACAGGAAATCCACCAGCGCGGCATCCGGTTTGCGTACGTAGTCCGGGTTGTGGGTGCCTTTTTTAACAATATTCAGCCACGGGCCTTCAAGATGCAGACCCAGCGCCTGGTTAGGATGTTTTTGCAGGTATTCGCGCATCACGCGTACGCCCTGTTTCATCAGGTCGTCGCTGGAGGTGATCAGCGTGGGCAGATAGCTGGTGCAGCCTGAGCGTTCATTGGCCTTCTGCATAATCTCCAGCGTTTCAACGGTGACCGCGTCCGCCGTGTCGTTGAACTGCACGCCGCCGCAGCCGTTAAGCTGGACGTCGATAAAACCGGGGGCAAGGATCGCGCCATCAACCGAGCGCTGTTCGATCCCGGTGGGCAGTTCAGTCTGAGGACAGATACGTTCGATAAGGCCATTGGCGATAACAATCGCATGGTCATCCAGAATTTCATGACCGGTATAAATCCGGCCTTGGGTTAATGCATACATTACGACCCCCGGTTGTCAAAAATGGTTGTCCCGCGGGGGCAGCCGCGGGACGAGACTACATTACAGACCTTTGATATTTTCGGCTTCTAACTCGTTGAAATATTTCAGTGTCTTAACTTTCAGTTCCATGGTGGACGGCTCATCGCAGACCACCACCGCTTTCGGGTGCAGCTGCAGACAGGTAATGGTCCACATATGGTTTACGTTGCCTTCCACCGCCGCCTGCAGCGCCAGCGCTTTCTGATGACCCAGCACCAGAATCATCACTTCCTCCGCGTCCAGCAGCGTGCCCACGCCAACGGTCAGCGCGTACTTAGGCACCTGGTCAACGTCACCGTCGAAGAAACGGGAATTCGCTACGCGAGTATCATGGGTCAGGGTTTTGATGCGTGTGCGTGAAGCCAAAGAAGAGGCTGGTTCGTTAAAAGCGATGTGGCCATCGTTACCCACGCCGCCCATAAACAGGTGGATTTTACCGTAAGAACGAATTTTTTCTTCATAGCGACGGCATTCTGCATCAATATCCGGCGCGTTACCATTCAGCAGGTTAATATTTTCCGCCGGGATATCAACGTGATCAAAGAAGTTGCGATGCATAAAGCTATGATAGCTTTCCGGATGCTCTTTCGGCAGGCCAACGTACTCATCCATGTTGAAGGTGACAACATGCTTAAAGCTAACCTGGCCTGCTTTGTGCATCTCAACCAGGGCTTTATAAGCGGTCAGAGGCGTACCGCCGGTAGGCAGGCCCAGGACAAACGGACGGTCCGCAGTCGGTTTGAACGCATTGATGCGGTTAACGATATGCCGGGCAGCCCATTTACCGACTTGTTCAGCTGTTACCAGGGGGATCAGTCTCATTGTTCACCTCTATAGTTAAATTAGAACCTGGCGGATTGGCGCCAGCATACTATTAAGAGTATCGCAGCAACTGCGCCGAGCGGGGTCAATCCGTGTTGATTTTTTGAATGATAAAATAAGTTTTCGTTGTTAGCCAGTCAAAGGCGGAGGTGAATACGATATTTGGTGACTATTGTCACAAAAAATACCCATTTAATTTGCGAGACGAATTAATTTTTCAGACACTTTGCAGGTAAGTTAAAAATTTAACCAGGTTACACAATAATAAAGTGGCTTTAATGAGCCTTATCGGGGTCTCATAGGGGGAATAAGATGAATATTTTAGGTTTTTTTCAGCGACTCGGTAGGGCGTTACAGCTCCCTATCGCAGTGCTGCCGGTCGCGGCGCTGCTGCTGCGATTCGGTCAACCGGATCTGCTTAACATTTCGTTTATCGCCCAGGCGGGCGGGGCAATCTTTGACAACCTGGCGCTGATTTTCGCTATCGGCGTCGCATCCAGCTGGTCGAAAGACAGCGCCGGTGCCGCAGCGCTGGCGGGGGCGGTTGGTTACTTCGTGTTGACGAAAGCGATGGTCACCATCAACCCGGCCATCAACATGGGCGTCCTGGCGGGTATCATTACCGGTCTGGTTGGCGGTGCCGTCTATAACCGCTGGTCGGGTATCAAACTGCCTGACTTCCTGAGCTTCTTCGGCGGCAAACGCTTTGTACCTATCGCAACCGGCTTCTTCTGCCTGGTGCTGGCAGCCATCTTCGGCTACGTCTGGCCGCCGGTGCAGAACGCCATCCATGCAGGTGGTGAATGGATTGTGGGCGCGGGCGCGCTCGGCTCCGGTATCTTTGGTTTCATCAACCGTCTGCTGATCCCGACGGGTCTGCATCAGGTGCTGAACACCATCGCCTGGTTCCAGATTGGTGAATTCACCAACGCTGCTGGCGCCGTGTTCCACGGTGATATCAACCGCTTCTATGCGGGTGACGGCACCGCGGGGATGTTCATGTCCGGCTTCTTCCCGATCATGATGTTCGGTCTGCCGGGTGCGGCGCTGGCGATGTATTTCGCGGCCCCGAAAGAGCGTCGTCCGATGGTCGGCGGTATGCTGCTGTCGGTTGCCATCACCGCGTTCCTGACCGGTGTGACTGAGCCGCTGGAATTCCTGTTCATGTTCCTGGCGCCGCTGCTGTATCTCCTGCACGCCATCCTGACCGGTATCAGCCTGTTCGTTGCGACGGCGCTGGGTATCCACGCGGGCTTCTCTTTCTCCGCAGGCGCTATCGACTATGTGCTGATGTACAGCCTGCCGGCAGCCAGTAAAAACGTCTGGATGCTGATTGTGATGGGCGTTGTGTTCTTCGTTATCTACTTCCTGTTGTTCAGCGCGGTAATCCGCATGTTCAATCTGAAAACGCCGGGTCGTGAAGATAAAGTGGATGACGTGGTCACTGAAGAGGCCAACAGCAATACCGAAGAAGGTTTAACCCAGCTGGCGACCAACTACATCGCGGCGGTCGGCGGTACGGATAACCTGAAAGCGATTGATGCCTGTATTACCCGTCTGCGTCTGACCGTGGCGGACTCTGCGCTGGTTAACGACGCGGCCTGTAAGCGCCTCGGCGCTTCCGGTGTGGTTAAACTGAACAAGCAGACCATCCAGGTTATCGTGGGTGCGAAAGCCGAATCCGTCGGCGATGAAATGAAGAAAGTGGTTGCCCGTGGCCCGGTTGCCGCGGCGGCTGCAGCGTCTCACAGCGCACCCGTAGCCGCTCAGGCTGCTAAACCGCAGGCTGTCGCTAACGCGAAAACCGTCGAAGCGCTGGTTTCGCCGATTACCGGCGACATTGTAGCGCTGGAGCAGGTACCGGATGAAGCGTTCGCCAGCAAAGCCGTCGGCGACGGCGTGGCGGTGAAACCGACCGATAAGATTGTTGTTGCGCCGGCGGCAGGCACCGTGGTGAAGATTTTCAACACCAACCATGCTTTCTGTCTGGAAACTGAAAACGGTGCGGAAATCGTCGTCCATATGGGTATCGATACCGTCGCGCTTAACGGCCAGGGCTTTAAACGTCTGGTGGAAGAGGGCGCGGAAGTGAAAGCGGGTCAGCCGATTCTGGAACTGGATCTTGAGTTCCTGAACGCTAACGCGCGCTCGATGATTAGCCCGGTCGTATGCAGCAATAGCGACGACTACAGCGCGCTGGTTATTCAGGCAACCGGTAAAGTGGTTGCAGGCCAGACGCCGCTATACGAAATTAAAGGCAAATAAGACTCCTGAGTGGCGTTTATGCCTCAGCGGCGCAGCGAAACCTGCGCCGCTTTTTTTTACCGCAAACACCCCCATAATCTCCTTCCGATCGCTATTTTGCGTAACTAATAGTTGTCTCTACGCCCTGCTTGTAAGATCATGTGCCGTTATACGTTGTTTACGCTTTGAGGAACCCACGATGAGTGAGGCAGAAGCCCGCCCGACTAACTTTATTCGTCAGATCATTGATGAAGATCTGGCTACTGGTAAGCACACCACCGTTCATACCCGTTTTCCACCGGAACCGAACGGCTATCTGCACATTGGCCACGCGAAGTCTATTTGCCTGAACTTTGGTATCGCTCAGGATTACCAGGGCCAATGCAACCTGCGTTTCGATGACACCAACCCGGTGAAGGAAGATATCGAATACGTTGAGTCGATTAAAAACGACGTGCAGTGGTTAGGTTTCCACTGGTCCGGGGATGTTTGCTACTCGTCTGATTATTTCGATCAGCTGCACCAGTATGCGGTTGAACTGATCAATAAAGGTCTGGCCTACGTTGACGAACTGTCAGCGGAAGAGATCCGTGAGTACCGCGGCACGCTGAAAGAGCCGGGTAAAAATAGCCCGTACCGCGATCGCAGCGTGGAAGAGAACCTGGCGCTGTTTGAAAAAATGCGCAGCGGTGGATTTGCCGAAGGTAAAGCCTGCCTGCGCGCGAAAATCGACATGGCCTCTCCGTTTATCGTGATGCGCGATCCGGTGCTGTACCGCATTAAGTTTGCCGACCATCACCAGACCGGAAGCAAGTGGTGCATCTACCCGATGTACGACTTTACCCACTGCATCAGCGATGCGCTGGAAGGGATTACCCACTCGCTGTGTACTCTCGAGTTCCAGGATAACCGCCGCCTGTACGATTGGGTGCTGGATAACATCAGCATCCCCGTGCATCCGCGCCAGTATGAATTCTCGCGCCTCAACCTCGAATACACCGTGATGTCCAAGCGTAAGCTGAATCAGCTGGTGACCGAGAAGCACGTTGAGGGCTGGGATGACCCGCGTATGCCGACCATTTCCGGTCTGCGCCGTCGCGGCTATACCGCTGAATCCATCCGCGAGTTCTGCAAACGCATCGGCGTGACCAAGCAGGACAACACCATCGAAATCGCTTCGCTGGAATCCTGCATCCGTGAAGATCTGAACGAAAACGCCCCGCGCGCGATGGCCGTTATCGACCCGGTTAAGCTGGTTATCGAAAACTATCCGCAGGGCGGCAGCGAAATCGTGACCATGCCGAATCATCCGAATAAACCGGAGATGGGCAGCCGCGAGGTGCCGTTCAGCGGCGAAATCTGGATCGATCGCGCCGACTTCCGCGAAGAAGCGAACAAGCAGTACAAGCGTCTGGTGCTGGGCAAAGAAGTTCGCCTGCGTAACGCTTACGTGATCAAAGCGGAGCGCGTGGAGAAAGATGCGGAAGGCAACATCACCACTATCTTCTGCACCTACGATGACGATACCCTGAGCAAAGATCCGGCCGACGGCCGCAAGGTGAAGGGCGTGATTCACTGGGTGAGCGCGGCGCACGCGCTGCCGGTAGAAATCCGCCTGTACGATCGCCTGTTCAGCGTACCGAACCCGGGCGCGGCGGAGGACTTCCTCTCGGTGATGAATCCGGAGTCGCTGGTGATCAAGCAGGGTTTTGCCGAGCCGAGCCTGGCGCAGGCGCAGCCGGAAAAAGCGTATCAGTTCGAGCGCGAAGGTTATTTCTGCCTGGATAGCCGCTATGCAACCGCAACCCAGCTGGTGTTTAACCGCACCGTCGGTCTGCGCGACACATGGGCGAAAGTCGGCGCGTAGCTACCCGCCGTTATTGAGAACGCCGCTTACTGCGGCGTTTTTTTTATTCAGAATCAGAGAATTAAATCCTCATATTTTTGCGATGCGAATTAATCTTGTTTACAGATTGTAATAACCGCTTTTTTTAACCCTTTCCATCTATTGCATATAAATATGTAATCGCTTTCATTTCCCCTAATTTTCTCTTTTTTTGCAAGCACTTCACCCGAAAAAAGTGTGACATCTACGACTGAAACAAAAAGACATAAATTATGTGCGCTTTGTCATAATCTTCATCTTTGGTCGGCGAAAGAGATTGATAATTCGCGTCACGAAAAATAGTCTATACCTAGTGGTTATGCGAATTTTTACCGCACCACTTTTTAAGCAGTCTTATTTTATTTTTTTGCGCGTTGCCATTGGTAACCGCACTTTAAAACGTCAAAGAGGATATGCATATGCGTACGTTTAGTGGCAAACGTAGTACGCTGGCGCTGGCTATTGCCGGTGTCACAGCCCTGTCAGGATTTGCAATGGTGCCGGATGCAAAAGCAGAAGGGTTCATTGATGATTCAACGTTAACCGGCGGCATCTATTACTGGCAGCGTGAGCGCGACCGTAAAGATGTGACCGACGGCGATAAATATAAAACTAACCTGTCGCACTCCACCTGGAACGCCAACCTCGACTTCCAGTCCGGCTATGCCGCCGATATGTTCGGTATTGACGTTGCTGCCTTTACCGCCATCGAAATGGGCGAAAGCAGCGAGAGCGGTCACCCGAACGAAATCGCTTTCTCCTCGCGCAATAAAACCTACGATGAAGACTATTCCGGCGATAAGAGCGGGATCAGCCTGTATAAAGCAGCCGCAAAATTTAAATTTGGCCCGACCTGGGCGCGCGCGGGCTATATTCAGCCAACCGGCCAGACGCTGCTGGCACCGCACTGGAGCTTTATGCCGGGTACCTATCAGGGGGCTGAAGCCGGTGCGAACTTTGACTACGGCGATGCGGGCGCGCTGAGTTTCTCCTATATGTGGACGAACGAATATAAAGCGCCGTGGCACATTGAGATGGATGAGTTCTACCAGAACGACAAGAAAACCAAGGTGGATTACCTTCACTCTCTTGGCGCCAAATATGATTTTAAAAACGACCTTGTGCTGGAAGCGGCGTTTGGTCAGGCACAGGGTTATATCGACCAGTATTTTGCCAAGGCCAGCTATAAGTTTGATGTTGCAGGCACGCCGTTAACCACCAGCTATCAGTTCTACGGCACCCGCGATAAGGTCAGCAACGGCGGGGTTAACGATATCTATGACGGTACCGCGTGGCTGCAGGCATTGACCTTTGGCTATAAGGTTGCCGACGTTCTGGACCTGCGTCTGGAAGGAACCTGGGTTAAAGCTGATGGTCAGCAGGGCTACTTCCTGCAGCGTATGACGCCAACTTACGCATCGTCTAACGGGCGACTGGATATCTGGTGGGATAACCGTTCGGACTTCAACGCCAACGGTGAAAAAGCGGTGTTCTTCGGCGCGATGTATGACATGAAGAACTGGAACATGCCGGGCTGGGCCTTCGGCGCCTCCTACGTTTATGCCTGGGATGCGAAGCCGGGGAGAATGTCCTCGCCTGATGCGTACTACAACCCGGATAAACGCCTGGAAGAGTCCGCCTATAGCCTGGATGCCATGTACACCGTTCAGGAAGGACGCGCTAAGGGCACGCTGTTCAAACTCCACTTTACGCAATACGACAACCACTCCGATATCCCAAGCTGGAGCGGTGGTTACGGCAACATCTTCCAGGATGAGCGCGACGTGAAGTTCATGGTTATTGCTCCGTTCACCATTTTCTGATGCCACTGCGGCGGGGGAAACCCGCCGCAATTTCCCGAGGTTCATGATGAAAAAGTTAATACTTGTCGCCATTATGGCAGCAGGTCTGGTTGCCTGTACTCAGTCGCCAGCGCCTAAGGAAGACTCAAAGTTAAAAGATGCCTACAGCGCCTGCATTAATACCGCAGAGGGCAATCCGGATAAAGTTGAAGCCTGTCAGAGCGTACTGAACGTGCTGAAGCAGGAGAAACAGCATCAGCAGTTCGCGACCCAGGAAAGCGTGCGGGTGCTGGATTATCAGCAGTGCATCCAGGCGCGCAAAACCGGGAACGATCAGGCTGTAGAGGCGCGCTGCGACCAGATCTGGAAAGAGATCCACAGCAACAATACGCCGCGTTAAGCCAGACGGCGGCAAGCAAACGGGCGGAGCGTCAACTCCGCCCGTTGCTATTTTAGCGGGGTATTTCTGCCGGCTGGTAGCCGCAGCCCAGGCGTACGAAGAGCATCGCGGTAGCGGCCAGGCCGCATAGCGCGGCGCACATCAGCCACCAGCCCGGCGAGCTTTTGTCGCCCGTTATCTCGACCAGCGCGGTGGAAATGGCCGGCGTCAGGCCGCCGAAGATCGCGGTGGCGAGGCTAAAGGCCAGTGAAAAGCCCACGGTGCGGACGTAGACCGGCATCACTTCCGTCAGGGCGGCCACCATCGCGCCGTTATACATCCCAAAGAAGAACGAGAACCAGAGCAGGACCAGCGTCATGCGGGTGAAATCCGGCGCGGCGGTGAGCCAGTGCATGACCGGCCAGGTAGTGAGCAGCGCCAGCAGGGTTATGCCCATCAGCACCGGCCGACGGCCTATTCTGTCAGAAATTGCCCCGCCAATCGGTAACCAGATAAAGTTAGAGATGCCGACCAGCATGGTCACCAGCAGACTGTCGCGGGCGCTCAGATGCAGAAAGGCTCTACCGTAGGTCGGCGTATAGACGGTAATAAAATAAAAGGTGGTGGTGGTCATCGCCACCAGCAAGGTCCCCGCCGTGATGATGCGCCAGTTTTTGGCAATCGTGCTCAGGATCTCCCGCGTGTCAGGGCGATGCTTGCGCTGCAGGAAGGCTTCGGTTTCCTGCAACGAACGCCGCAGCACAAAAATCAGCGGAATAATCATACAGCCAATAAAGAAGGGAATACGCCAGCCCCATTCGGCAATCTCATCGTGGCCGAGCGTTTCATTCAGCGCGTAGCCAATCAGCGCCGCGACGACGATAGCCACCTGCTGGCTGGCGGATTGCCAGCTGGTATAGAACCCTTTTTTCCCCGGCGTGGCGATTTCCGACAGATAGACCGACACGCCGCCGAGCTCGACGCCCGCCGAGAATCCCTGCAGCAGGCGACCCACTAATACCAGAACGGGGGCGAGAACGCCGATGGTTTGATAGCCGGGAACCAGCGCTATCAGCAGCGTCCCGCAGCCCATAATTGCCAGCGTCACCATCAGCCCTTTACGCCGCCCGATTCTGTCAATATAGGCCCCCAGCACTATCGCGCCGATGGGGCGCATCAGAAAGCCCGAACCAAACACGGCGAAGGTAAGCATTAACGCCGCAAACTCGCTCTCCGCCGGAAAGAACGTTCTGGCGATATAGGTGGCGTAAAAGCCAAACAGAAAAAAGTCGAATTGTTCGAGAAAATTACCGCTGGTCACGCGGAGAATGGCGCCAAAGGTACCGGCGCGCGATGAGGGTTGCGTCATAGGGGTTGCTCTCCATTGTCTTTATCTTGTTTTTATAGAGGTAAGAGGAGCGGACTAGTCGCCTGCGACTGCCGCCTGTTTTCCGCGTCGTTTCTCAATCGCCCACTTGAGTAACGCCGCACAGCGATAAAATCCGTGGGCGAATTTTCCGTATGGCAGGGTCAAAAACAGCGCCATCACCACGCCGAGGTGAATGGCAAGCAGAATGCCCATCCACGAGGTGTCTCGTCCCGCCAGCAGGGCGAGGCCGGTGAAGCTGGTCAGCAGCAGCAGCAGAATAAAGCCGCGATCCATCGGTTTTTGCCGCGGGTCGCCGTGCAGCGGCGAGCGGCGCAGGTTCAGCCATAGCAAACCCGCCGGGCCCACCAGCAGGCCGATGCCGCCGAGCGTGCCCAGCACAACCGGTACGCTGAAGAACGGGTAGGGGGCCTCCCAGCCGGCGATATAGTGATAACCCGTGGCTACCACTGTGGCGGCGAAACAGAGCAGAAACCCGTAGAAGGTAAAGTGATGGAAACGGCGGCGCAGCAGGGTAAACGCGTCATCGGCCTCGTTGCAGCCCTTACCGTGCCCGCCGTCGAGATACTTCAGCGTGAGCGCATTATGCGAGGCTTTAGCGATGTCGATGGCCTGAGGCTGACCCGGCGAGATCTCGCGCCAGAAGCGGATCACCCCGGCCATCAGTAACCCCATGGCCAGTATGAAGACCGTGCCAAACATCCACGCCAGCAGGTTATGGGGAAAAATCTGGTAGAAATCGCCGGCCAGCGGTGGATGAAGCAGGGAGCCTTTGAGCCCCATCGCCAGCAGCAGAAAGAGGATCAGCCCGCCGACCAGCGCCAGTACCGTGGTTACGCCGGCCCGACGATACAGGCTGCCGAAAGCCGCGGGCTGAGCATAGTGTTGATAGGTCTCCAGGCGCACTTCCGCCATCGCCTTCGGGACATTAATGGCAAACTCGTGCGGCGGCGCGTACTGGCAGGCATGCAGGCAGGCGCCGCAGTTATGGCACAGGTTGGCCAGGTAGTTTATATCCGCTTTGCCAAAAGCCAGGCGCTGGGTCATGGCCGGAAACACGGCGCAAAACCCTTCGCAATAGCGACAGGCGTTACAGACCTGCATCACCCGTTCAACTTCCGCTTCCGACTCGGTGATGATTTGCGCGTCAATGATCAGCATTTCAAGCGATTTCATGGTGTGTCTCCTGCTGTGCCGCGCGGGCGGCCTGCTGGCCGGCAATGCGGCCGAACGTCGTACCGATGGACATGCCCACGCCGGCGGTATACCCCTTGCCCAGCACGTTGCCGGCCATCATTTCGCCGGCGACGAACAGGTTGCGGCTCGGCTTGCCCGCAAAATGGACGGCGGCGCGTTCATTAACATACAGCCCAAGGTAGGTAAAGGTGATCCCCGGCCGTAGGGCATAGCCGTAGTAGGGCGGGGTATCGATGGGCCGCGCCCAGTGGGTTTTCGGCGGCGTCAGGCCGGATGTCGCGCAGTTATCAAGCCGGGTATGATCGAACTGGCCCGGCGTACAGGCGGCATTGTAGCGGGCGATGGTTTGCGCCAGGCGTTCCGCGTCCAGCCCCAGCTGGCGAGCCAGCTCTTCAATGGTATTGGCCCGGGCGCCGGGGAAAACGGGCGGCATAAAGTGGCCGATCGCTTTGCTGTCGATGATCGAGTAGCCGATTTGCCCCGGCTGGTGGGCGACCAGCCTGCCCCAGATGGCATAGCGTTTGGGCCAGAAATCTTCCCCTTCATCATAAAAGCGCCCGGCATCGCGGTTGACGACCACCCCCAGCGACACGCAGTCCACGCGCGTGCAGATCCCGCCATCGTAGAGCGGCGCCCTGGCGTCAATGGCGACGCAGTGGGATTGCGAGGGGTCGCCAATAATGTCAGCCCCGGCGTCAATCATAAACTTGAGCAGCACGCCCTGATTGAAGCGGGTGCCGCGGATGAGAAAGTTATCGGCTGGCCATTCACCGCGCTCGTTCTGTCCCCATGCTTCACGCAGCCACTCGCGGTTAGATTCAAATCCGCCGGCGGCGAGGACGCAGGTTTTGGCGACGATCCTCTCTTCGCCCGCCAGCGCGGCGACGAATTCGCCGTTATCTAATTCGAGCGCCTGTACCGGCGTGTTGTAGCGGATCTTTACGCCCATCTGCTCCGCGCTGCGGTAATAGGCATTTATAAGAGCCTTGCCGCCGCCCATAAAAAAGGCGTTGGTGCGGGCCACGTGCAGGGCGCCGGAGAGCGGCGGCTGAAAGTTAACCCCGTGCTGGCGCATCCAGTCCCGGCACTGCGATGAGGTGCGGATCACCAGGCGCGCCAGCGCTTCGTTGGTGTTGCCCTCGGTGACGCGCAGCAGGTCCTGCCAGTACTCTTCTTCCGGATAGCTGTCGACCAAAACATCCTGCGGAGCATCGTGCATACAGCGAAGATTCCGCGTGTGCTGAGAGTTGCCGCCTCGCCATTCCCGCGGCGCGGCCTCCAGCAGCAGCACGGACGCACCAGCTTCCCGGGCGGTTAAGGCGGCGCATAGCGCGGCATTGCCGCCGCCAATGACCAGTACATCCACCATTTATGGCTCCATTACGCTTTGCTTGATTGTTAAATTTGTAATGGAAATGTATGCGTTACGGCCGGCTGGACGCTATGGCGTATTGCTAAAGGGGGGTTTAGTTTGCGTAAAGGCTGGCGCCGGGCCAGCGACCCGACTCAACCAGCTGACGCATGACTTTCGCCAGTATTACGCGGGCCGCAAGGCCTGCCGGAGTCAGCTCATCATCGGAAAGGCTGACGAGAAAATTAGGTCGACTGAGTATCGGATTGTCGACGCCGATCACTCTCAGGGACTCGCTGTCGAGATGGGAAATTGCCGCCCCCGGCTGCAAAGTGGCGCCGAGCCCGTCGCGGACGGCGCGCATCAGCAGGGCCAGGCCGTCGATTTCAGCCACCACATTGACGCTCAGGGCATGCTCCTGGCAGATCGCTTCCAGCCTGCCGCGCAGTCCATGCCCCAGGCTTGGCATAATCAGCGGGATAGCGGCCAGCTGGCCAGGCGAGATGCTCGCTTCGGGAAGGGGGGACAGGACGTCATGGGTGCCAATCAGAAACAGACGCTCTTCAAGGATGGGCCTGGCGCTCCAGCGCACAAGCTTCTCCTTCTGGAACACGATAGCTAAGTCAAGCTGGCGGGTGTTGATCATGCGTTCCAGGTTACCGGAGAGGCTCTCGACCAAATGCAGGCGGACGTCGGCATAGCTTTCGCGCATCGCGTGAATAAAAGGCACCCCGAGAACGGAGGCGGTGCTGGGGGCCATACCGACGCTGACGTGGCCGGAAAGGCGCGCCTCGCGCGCGGCGAGAACCGCATCATCGGCGTGACGCAGCGCGAGCTGCGCCTGGGAGTAGAAGGCGAGGCCGGCGCTGGTCGGCATGACGCCGCGAGACGTCCGCTGCAGCAGACGGATGGCGAGTTCATTCTCCAGGCGCGCCATCTGTTGGCTAAGCGCGGAGACGCCGATATCCAGGTCAAGCGCGGCGCGGCCCATACTGCCGGTTTCAATAATGCGCACAAAATAGCGTAGCTGGCGAAGCTCCATGTCGACTCTCCGTACACGTCAGGATGCACTGACAGTAAACGTATTGCAGCGCGAGAGAAAGAGGCGGCAGATTCCGGGCAAAAAAAAGCCAACCTTCAGGCTGGCTTTGGGCGGTATACGATGCGGTGATTATTTTTCTGCCGCGTCGTGGGCATGTTCATCTTCGCGGCAGTCGCCTTCTGCGCAGTGGCCGTACAGGTACAGGCTGTGGTTAGTCAGGCGAATACCGTGCCTTGCGGCAATTTCACGCTGGCGCGCTTCAATGGAATCATCGCTAAATTCGATCACTTTGCCGCAGTCGAGGCAAATCAGGTGATCGTGATGATGCTGCTGCGTCAGTTCAAAAACGGATTTACCGCCTTCGAAATTATGACGGGTGACGATGCCGGCGTCGTCGAACTGGTTCAGTACGCGGTAGACGGTGGCCAGGCCAATCTCTTCACCCATATCAATCAGGCGTTTGTATAAGTCTTCCGCACTGACATGATGGTTATCCGGTCCTTGCAGCACTTCCAGGATTTTTAATCTCGGAAGCGTCACTTTCAGGCCAGCTTTCTTTAATGCGGTATTGTTGTCAGTCATGCGGAATCTGTCCTGTTGCTAAACGATCTACTTCCATCAGCGGAAGTAATACAGAGAATCACCCGATGTAATGCGTCTCATTATAGAACTGCCATGGTGAAATGAAAACTGCAAGCATCGGGCCTTGTATGCTGTCAAAAACGAGGCACTCGCTACAAAGTGCTTCACGCGACCCCGTTAAATCAGAGGACATTGTACAGATATGTGATTAAAAGTTAAAAACTTGTAGCTATAACTTTGATTGCTTTTATCTATCAATTCGGCGAAACCTGAGGATTACGCCGTTCAGACTCAGGCATTCTTGATTTCTTCGAGGTGCAGCTCTTCAGAAATCTGTTTTACCCATTTTTCCACGCGTTCGTTAGTCAGCTCAGGCTGACGGTCTTCGTCAATGGCCAGGCCAACAAAGTGATCGTCATCGGCCAGGCCTTTAGAGGCTTCAAAATGGTAGCCGGCGGTCGGCCAATGGCCAACGATAGTTGCGCCGCGCGGTTCGATGATATCGCGGATAGTCCCCAGCGCATCACAGAAGTATTCAGCATAGTCCTCCTGATCGCCACAGCCAAACAGAGCCACCAGTTTGCCATTGAAATCGATCTCTTCCAGCGTCGGGAAAAAATCGTCCCAGTCGCACTGGGCTTCGCCGTAGTACCAGGTGGGAATGCCGAGCAGCAGGATATCGTGAGCCTCCAGATCCTCTTTGCTGCTTTTGGCAATGTCGTGAACATCAGCAACGTCTTTACCAAGCTGCTTTTGGATCATTTTTGCAATATTTTCGGTGTTGCCGGTGTCGCTGCCAAAAAAGATGCCGATGATTGCCATGAGTAAAATAACCTCTTGAAACTTAATGATGTGGTAGTGGCGTAATGCCCGCAGATAGGGGCAATGATAGCAGAACTGAGAAGGGCGCGGAAACAGCAATCACGCCCAACTGCACACTCTGCTACACGAAAGCTTATTTTTTGAGGGTTTTAGGCTTTATCCTGGTCGCGCAGGGCTGCCAGCTGGTTCATCAGCATCTCTTCGATGAGATCGCTGCGGTTCATGTTACGGGCTTCGGCCAGCTCATTAAGCGCATCGACAGCATCGGCATTGAGCTTTAGCTCCACGCGCTTCAGACCGCGACTCTTATCGCGTTTAAGCTGATTGCGTTTGTTGATGCGCAGCTGTTCATCGCGCGAAAGCGGATTCGTTTTCGGTCTACCCGGCCGACGCTCAGTTGCGAACAAATCTAATGTCGTACGGTCCGTTTGTTCTTTTGCCATGATTCAGAGTGACTTCGGGGGAAACAAGCTATCGGGCATAGCCGATGCAGACAGCGCGCCATAATACATCAGGCGACGGGCTGCGCCAACGGCCGCGGGCATTAAGCCGCGCGGTCGAGTATATTTTAGGCAGTTACGCGGCGATAGAGGTCAAATAACGACGGATCGCGCGGATAACGGCCTCCGGTTTTTCTGCATGCACCCAGTGCCCGGCGCCGGCGATAACGTGCGCGCGCGCCTGGGGAAACTGAGCTAATAAAGTCTCGCGGTAGGCATCGGTGACGTAGGGGGAGTTGCCGCCCGGAATAAACAGCGCCGGATGCGGCCAGGGCGGAACGGTTTGCCAGCCGACGATATTATCGTACTGCTCCCACAGCACCGGTACGTTAAACCGCCACTGGCCGTCCACGAAAGATTTTAACAGAAACTGAATCACGCCCTCTTCGTTAAGGTGCTGGCGCATGACCGTCGCCGCCTGCTGACGCGTAGCGGCCCCCGCGTCGGTGACGGCATTGATGGCGGCGAAGATTTCATCATGGCGGCGGACGTGATAATCCACCGGGGCGATATCAATGGCGACCAGGCCCGCGATGCGCTCCGGGGCCAGCGCGCTCAGCGCCATCACCGCTTTACCGCCCATTGAGTGACCAATAAAGGTGGCTTTCTCAATCTGTGATTCATTGAGAATATCAAGCAGATCCTGGGCCATCGCGGGATAGGTCATGTCAGGCGAGCGCGGCGAAAGGCCGTGGTTTCGCATGTCGACCTGGATAATATCGCGATCGAGAACCAGATCGCGGGCGAGGATCCCAAGATTATCCAGGCTGCCAAAAAGGCCGTGGACCAGGACGATAGGGGGATTATTGTGCGGATTCTGTGCAGATTGCGCTCGGCTATTTAATTTCATGGCAAAGTTCTTTTTTTCGCTCCGTCGGGTTAGGGTATTATGTTGGACATTCTGCCATCCGGCTGCAAGACCCGGAAGATATCCGAGTTTTACCGCCATCCTGGTTTGACGCTATCCGCGGTTGGGATTTGTCCCTATAATCCCGACAACTTGTATTCAGAAAAAGATATCGCACTGGATTAAGATGAAAACAATTGAAGTTGATGATGAACTCTATAGCTATATTGCCAGCCACACCAAGCATATTGGCGAGAGCGCATCCGACATTTTACGGCGCATGTTGAAGTTTTCCGCCGTTTCCCAGCCTGTCGCACCGGTAGCGAAAGCCGCTCCGGTCCCTGCGCCAACGCCTGTCGCTGAAGTGAAACCCGCTAATCCTCTGAAAGATAAAGTTCGCGCCATGCGTGAGCTGCTGTTATCTGATGAGTACGCCGAACAAAAGCGCGCGGTAAACCGTTTCATGCTGGTTCTGACCACCCTCTACGCCTTAGACAGCAAAGCGTTTGCCGAGGCGACCGAGTCCCTGCACGGGCGCACCCGCGTTTATTTCGCTGAGGATGAACGCACGCTGCAGAAAAACGGTAATCAGACGAAACCTAAGCAGGTACCGGGAACGCCGTGGTGGGTCATTACAAATACCAATACCGGTCGCAAATGCAGCATGATCGAACATATCATGCAGTCAATGCAGTTCCCTGCGGAATTGATCGAAAAGGTTTGCGGTACGATCTAGTTAGTTAACTTTGCACCAGAAGGATCAGGCAATGGCAATCGATAAGCGCGCGGGTCAACCTGCGCAACAGAGTGATTTGATTAACGTCGCCCAACTGACTGCCCAGTACTATGTGCTGAAGCCGGAAGTTGGCAACGCGGAACATGCAGTGAAGTTTGGCACCTCCGGTCACCGCGGCAGCGCGGCGCGCCACAACTTCAACGAGCAGCATATTCTGGCGATTGCTCAGGCAATTGCTGAAGATCGCGCGAAGAACGGGATCACCGGCCCATGCTATGTCGGTAAGGACACTCACGCACTCTCCGAACCGGCTTTCATTTCCGTACTGGAAGTGCTGGCGGCGAACGGCGTTGACGTCATCGTTCAGGAAAACAACGGCTTCACCCCGACGCCGGCGATTTCCAATGCGATTCTGGTGCACAACAAGAAGGGCGGCCCGCTGGCTGACGGTATTGTTATCACGCCGTCCCACAACCCGCCGGAAGACGGTGGTATCAAGTACAACCCGCCTAACGGCGGCCCGGCGGATACCAACGTGACTAAGGTGGTAGAGAATCGCGCCAACGAACTGCTGGCTGCCGGTCTGCAGGGCGTGAAGCGTATTTCTCTTGATGCGGCGCTGGCCTCCGGCCACGTCACAGAGCAGGATCTGGTGCAGCCGTTTATTGAAGGGCTGGCGGATATCGTCGATATGGCGGCGATCCAGAAAGCCGGACTGACGCTGGGCGTCGATCCGCTGGGCGGCTCCGGTATCGAATACTGGAAGCGTATCGCTGAGCATTACAATCTCAACCTGACCATCGTTAACGACCACGTCGATCAGACCTTCCGCTTTATGCACCTCGATAAAGACGGCGCAATCCGCATGGACTGCTCCTCCGAGTGCGCGATGGCGGGCCTGCTGGCGCTGCGCGACAAGTTTGACCTGGCCTTCGCCAATGACCCGGATTACGACCGTCACGGTATCGTCACGCCGGCCGGGTTAATGAACCCGAACCACTACCTGGCGGTGGCGATTAACTACCTGTTCCAGCATCGCCCGCAGTGGGGCAAAGATGTGGCCGTCGGTAAAACCCTGGTCTCCTCGGCGATGATTGACCGCGTAGTCAACGATCTGGGGCGCAAACTGGTGGAAGTACCGGTTGGCTTTAAGTGGTTCGTTGACGGCCTGTTTGACGGCAGCTTCGGCTTCGGCGGCGAAGAGAGCGCGGGAGCGTCGTTCCTGCGCTTTGACGGCACGCCGTGGTCTACCGACAAAGACGGCATCATCATGTGCCTGCTGGCGGCGGAAATCACCGCAGTCACCGGCAAAAACCCGCAGCAGCACTACGACGAACTGGCAGAGCGCTTTGGTGCGCCAAGCTACAACCGTCTGCAGGCTTCCGCGACGTCTGCCCAGAAAGCGGCGCTGTCTAAGCTCTCCCCGGAAATGGTGAGCGCCAGTACCCTGGCAGGCGATCCGATTACCGCGCGTCTGACCGCGGCGCCGGGCAACGGGGCGGCGATTGGCGGTCTGAAGGTGATGACCGACAACGGCTGGTTCGCCGCGCGTCCGTCAGGTACCGAAGATGCCTATAAAATCTACTGCGAAAGCTTCCTCGGCGCTGAACATCGTCAGCAGATTGAGAAGGAAGCGGTAGAGATTGTCAGCGAAGTGTTGAAAAACGCGTAATTGACCGCACGATAAACAGGCCCTTTTCAGGGCCTGTTTTTTTTCGCAGGGATAGCGATGAATCTGGAACGAAAGAAGGTTTTTTGGTTTTGGGGTGGGATGGATCTCTTTTATCTCTTGCAGTTTATTGGCTGGAACATCTACCACCGGCGAGTACCGCTTTACGACGATATCCTCTCATTTTTACCGCTGCTGCAAACCTGGGGCTCCGCGGCCGCCTGGCTGTTTACCCTTCATTTTATTCTGACTATCAGCATTCCCGCGTCGATGATTCTCTTCTGGCACCAGAGCCGCTATGCGCCGTGGCTGGCCTATGCGCAGACGCCGCTGCGTCTGGCCTTTATGCTCCCGTCGCTTTCGCTGGTGGTCTGGCTGGCGCAGGCGGTGGCGTTGAAAAGCGCGGCCTTCTTTATTGCTCTGCTGCTGGTCTCAGAGGCGGCAAAAGTCGTGACACTATGGCGATGCCGCAAGGTTTGACGTTATGTGTTATCCAGACGGCACAGGCCTGGCGGATATTACGCTGACTGAATCGGGCATAAACGGGTATTATTGCTTTGACCGGGTTTGCCCGTTTTAGCGAATATACGGCTAAAGCAAACGAACAATCACGGCTAATTCTGCGATTTTAATCACAAATTTATTCCATCCAAAATGAAAGTTGCCTCATATATATGATCAACTTCAAACTAAAAAAAGCTAAAAACTTGTTTTGATTTTGTATGATTTATGTCACTTACTGATATGGACGATTTTGTTATATTTATGTCATTAAATCCTGAATGCTTTCTTGAGAACGTCTATGTTACAAGTTAAACGTCATTCATTAATTGTGGAATATGTCGTAGAAAAAGGATGCGCCAGAGTTAATGAGCTCTCACAGATATTCGGTGTATCTCCAGAAACCATTCGCCGGGATTTAACCGCGCTGGCGAGAAATAAAAAAATAGTTCGCAGCTTTGGCGGTGCAATGATTTCTGAAAATAATGCATCATTTTTAGCTGCCGATACGCCGACAAATCACGGGAACTTTGTCGATAAAGCCGAGGCCTTTATTAAGCGCACCAAAGAGCAGCCGGAACGTAAGATGCGTATTGCTAAAGGCGCGCTGCAGTTTATTCATGAGCATGAGTGCATTATCATGGATAATAGCAGCTCCTGCTGGTTTTTAGCGCGCCAGCTGCCTGACATCGAGCTGACCGTGATTACCAATTCTTTGAATATTATTCAAACCTTAGCCTGTCGTAAGAAAATAAGAATAGTCAGCGTTGGGGGTGAATATTCTGAGCGCCACGGTGATTTTCACGGTCCGGTCGCCGAGTTCATTATCAACAACTTTAAGGTCAATAAGCTGTTTTTTTCTTGCCAGGGTCTCGACGTCGGGCTGGAAATAAAAGACAGCAATGAAGTCAACGTCCGGCTGAAGCAGGAGATGCTGAAAGTTGCCGATCAAAAAATCCTGATGGTCGATAGCAGTAAGTTTGAACGCTATTCACTCTATAAAATATGCGATCTGGCGGATATTGATGTGTTGATCACTAACGAATTACCAGCTGATACCTATCGCCAGCACCAGGTACATATTGTCGAGACTAAATAGCCGCTCTGCCAGATATTCTACCGGCATTATTATTGAATAGCCCTTGTGCCCGATGGAGGGGTATTGCGCCAGCAATACCATCCCTCTTCATTATTTATCCGAAAAAGAGGTTTACGATGGAACAATTACCTGAAGATATGAAAGCGGTTGTCTGCCATGGTCCCCAGGATTATCGCTTTGAGAAAATTCCCCGCCCGGTCGCCAAAGAAAAGGAAGTGGTCATTAAGGTTGACGGGTGTGGAATCTGCGCCGGCGACTGCAAGGCCCAGGACGGCGCGCCGATGTTCTGGGGCGATAATCCGTGGGTGAAAACGCCGGTGGTGCCCGGCCATGAGTTTTACGGTCGGGTTGCCGAATTAGGCCCGGGCTCCGCTGAAAAATATCAATTAAAAATTGGCGATCGCATCCTGGCTGAACAGATTGTCCCCTGCCATGAGTGCCGTTTCTGTAAAACAGGCAAATACTGGATGTGCGAAACCCATGATATTTACGGTTTCCAGAAGGATGTCGCCGATGGCGGTATGGCTGAATATATGCGTTTTTCCGAACGGGCGATTATTCACAAAATTCCTGAATCATTAAGCGAAGAAGATGCCGCGCTGATCGAACCTATGGCCTGCGCAATCCACACGGTACGCCGCGGAGATATCGAACTGGATGATGTGGTTGTTATCGCCGGCGCCGGGCCGCTGGGGCTGTGTATGGTGCAGGTCGCTCATCTGAAAACGCCGAAGAAACTGGTGGTCATCGACACGATGGACGACCGCCTGGCGCTGGCGAAAGCGTTTGGCGCCGACGTGGTCATCAATGCGGCGCAAGAGGACGCCATCGCTATCGTAAAATCCATGACCGATGGCTACGGCTGCGATGTGTATATCGAAGCGACGGGCGCCCCTATCGGCGTGACCCAGGGTCTGGAGATGATTCGTAAGCTGGGACGCTTCGTTGAGTTCAGCGTGTTTGGTAAAGAAACGACCGCCGACTGGTCGATTATTGGCGACCGTAAAGAGCTGGATATCCGCGGCGCGCATCTGGGGCCTTACAGCTATGAAATCGCCATCGATCTCTTTGCGCGCGGTCTGCTGACCGCCAAAGGCGTGGTGACGCATTTCTATTCTATTGATGAGTGGAAAGCCGCTTTTGAGATGGCTAAATCGCTCGATTCGATTAAGGTCGTCATTAAGCCATAAATTTTTTAACTAGTTAAGTTCGCCATTTTTAATTATTACGCAAATGACCGCTGATGGCTGTTCATTAAATACTGGATTTCAATCATGGGGATAACTGAGATCAATATCAGTGGCTTCTGGCTATCTGCCTGCGGCGTATTTATTGCTCAGTATATCAGGCAGCATCCGTACCATGAAAACGCTGATAAATAAATTTTATTTCTCAGCGCATTACTCAATAAGGAGATAGTGAATGCCTGTAAAATTTAAGACTAAAGCAATACTCTCAGGACTTCTTGCGATGAGCATGGTTGCCTGCGTTAATGCTAAACCTTTGACTATCGGTATGTCGTTCCAGGAATTGAATAACGAATATTTCGTCACCATGAAAGAGTCGCTTGAGCAGTCGGCAAAAGATATTAACGCCACCGTCTATACCGCGGATGCGGCGCATGATGTCTCCAAGCAGATTAGTGACGTTGAGGATATGCTGCAAAAGAAAATAGATATTTTGCTGATTAACCCGGCTGATAGCGTCGGTGCGGAAACCGCCGTGCTGGCCGCTAAAAAAGCCGGCGTGGTGGTGGTGGCGATAGATGCTCAGGCTAATGGCCCGATAGATTCTTTTGTCGGCTCAAAAAACTATGATGCGGGCTTTATTGCCGGGGAACACTTAGCCAAAGCGCTGGGTGATAAAGGCAACGTAGCGATTCTCGACGGGATTCCGGTGGTACCTATTCTGGAGCGCGTGCGCGGCTTTGAAGATGCCATGAAAAAGCATCCCAATATTAAAGTGATTACCAAACTGAATGGTAAACAAGAGCGCGATACCTCCATGAGCGTGACGGAAAATATGCTGCAATCCAACCCGACGCTCAACGGTATTTTTAGCGTGAATGATGTTGGCTCACTCGGCGCTCTGGCGGCGATTCAGGCATCAGGACGCGATGTGAAGCTAGTGAGCGTTGATGGTTCCCCGGAAGCGGTCGCTGAAATTGCTAAAGGTAATACGCCGTTTATTGCCACCGCCGCTCAGTTCCCGCGCGATCAGCTGCGTATTGGTTTAGGTATTGCCCTGGCCAAACATTGGGGGGCGAATATTCCTAAAGAGATCCCTGTTGATGTGAAGCTTATCGATAAAACCAACGCCAAAGATTTCCACTGGTAATCGCATTATTACGCCACAGCGGCTCTCGCTTATTCAGGTGAGCCGTGCCGGATTCTTCTTAAAGTATGGCTCGCTATTTTATCGAGCCATTATGGAGCGATGTTTATGCCCAGCTTACTGGAAGTCAAAAACGTCAGTAAAAGCTTCCCCGGGGTCAAGGCGCTGGATAATGTCAATATCACCCTTGGCCGAGGGGAGGTGCATGCTTTATTAGGTGAAAACGGCGCGGGTAAATCGACGTTAATGAAAATCCTTTGCGGGATATATCAACCTGACGCTGGTAATATTTTTATTGACGGTAAGCAGCAGCATTTTCATAACTATCGTGACGCGATTGCCTGCGGCGTAGGGATTATCTTTCAGGAGTTTTCTCTTATTCCCTATCTGAACGCTTATGAGAATATTTTCCTTAATCGCGAAAAGGTAAATCGTTTTGGCCTGCTAGATCGTAAAGCGATGCGCCGCGAGGCGTTACGCATTTTTAAAGATCTTGGCGTGACCCTCGATCCCGATGAGCAAATTTGCCATCTCAGCGTCGCCGAACAGCAGTTTGTGGAAATTGCCAAAGCGCTGTCGCTGGATGCGCGAATTCTCATTCTGGATGAACCCACCGCGACCTTAACCCCGAGCGAGGCGGAGCATCTTTTCCGCGTGATGCGCGATTTAAAGGCCAAAGGCGTCGGGATGTTCTTTATCTCACACCATCTTGAGGAGATATATGAGATCTGCGACAGCCTGAGCATTCTCCGCGACGGCAAATATATCGGGTCGGCAAAGGTCGACAATATCGATATCGCCGAGATGATCCAGATGATGGTCGGCCGTGAGGTGGAGAATATCTATCCCGAGCGGCGGACGCTGGCGCATGATGAGATACTGCTGGAGGCCGAAATTCAGCTTACCGAGAGTAGCCAGCTCAATCGACTGACGCTGCGCAAAGGGGAGATCCTGGGCCTCGCCGGGCTGGTGGGGTCGGGGCGTTCCGAAGCGATCCTGGCCCTGACCGGCGCGGATAAATGCTTCAAAAAGCGCGTCCGCCTGGCCGGAAAAGAGGTGACGATAAAATCCACCGACCGGGCTCTGCGTTTGGGCATTGGTCTGTTGCCGGAAAGCCGCAAAACGCAGGGACTGGTGCTGCCTTTTTCGGTCAAAGATAATATCTGGCTTAACAAACACGCCTGCCAGTTCTCGCTTATCCGCGATAACGAAGAGCGCCTGACCGCCGAGCGTTTAATTAATCACGTTGGCGTGAAAACGCCGGATGCCGGGACCGCGGTGGGGACGTTGAGCGGCGGTAACCAGCAGAAAGTCGTTATTTCCCGTTGGTTAAATCATGATGTCAATATTCTTATTTTTGACGAACCGACTCGCGGTATTGATGTCGGAGCGAAATCAGAAATCTATCAGATTATGCGCGACCTCACCGCCCAGGGTATTTCAATAATTATGATTTCATCTGAGCTACCAGAGGTGATTGGCGTTAGCGACCGGGTAATGGTTTTTCGCGACGGTAATATTGTTGCCGAACTCGAGAACGACCAAATCAATTCCACTGTGATTATGCTGCACGCTGCCGGTAATATTATTTAGGGAGTATTAAATGAGTAATGAAAACGTGTCATTAGCGCCCGCCGCATCTCCTGATAAAAATAAAAAGATGCTCCATGGTTTATTAAAAATGCCCGCGTTCCTGCCGTTTGTTGGTCTGGTACTCCTGTTCTCCTGTATGGCTATTTTTAATGACTACTTTTTAACGGTCGATAACTTATCGACCGTCGCCCGTCAGGTCTCGATTAATGCCATCATTGCCATCGGGATGACCTTTGCCATCCTGACCGGCGGGATCGACCTCTCCGTCGGCGCGGTCATGGCCCTGGCCGGTACCCTGATGGCGGGATTAATGAAGTACTATGGTTTAGATCCGTGGTTAGCCATTCTTATCGGTCTGTGCTCCGGCGTCGCCTTTGGCGCGCTGAACGGCTTTTTAACCGCCTACGGTAAAATGCCGCCGATTATCGTGACCCTCGGGGCAATGATTATTGCGAAGGGGCTGGCGCTGATCTATACCGGCGGCTACCCCATCTCCGGCTTACCGGATTCATTCGCTTTTTGGGGCCGTGAATATCTGTTCGGTATTCAGGTGCCTATTATTCTGATGGTGGTTTTATATCTCATCTTTTATATCGTCCTGAATCATATGCCGTTTGGTCGCTATGTTTATTCCCTCGGCGGTAATGAAGAAGCGGCGCGCCTGAGCGGTCTGCGGGTGAAATATTATAAATTGCTGGTTTACGTGATCAGCGGTTTTACCGCCAGTTTTGCCGGTCTTATTTTCACCTCGCGGGTGATGAGCGGCCAGCCGAATGCCGGCGTCGGATTTGAACTGGATGCCATTGCCGCCGTGGTGCTCGGCGGGGCATCCATTGCCGGCGGCCGCGGAATGATTATCGGCACCCTGATTGGCGCCATGATGCTCGGCGTACTGAATAATGGTTTAAACCTTCTGGGGATCTCACCTTACGTTCAGTACGTGGTGAAAGGGCTTATTATTTGGGGCGCCACCTTTATTAGCTCAGCCAGACGTTAACTTATTTTAAATATGAGGCGAAGGAATATGAATTTTATCGGGGTTGATATCGGTGGTACGGTCACCAAAGCCGGTATATATAATGAGTTAGGGCAAGAGATTCACGTGGCGTCGCAATATGCGCAGGTATTATCCGAACAGCCGGGCTTTACCGAGCGGAACATGCATGAGCTATGGGACACCGTTTGCAGCGTGATAAAAAAAGCGCTGTATGAAAGCCAGGTGCCGCCGCTAAGCATCGGCGGGATCGGTTTCTCCTCGCACGGCAAAGGGCTCTACGCGATTGACAAAAAAGGCGAGCCGGTGCGCAACGGGATTATCTCATCCGATACCCGGGCGCTGGCGTTTGTCAAAAAATGGTATCGCGAAGGTATAGACAAGCTGGCATACCCAAAAGGATTGCAGCAGCTGTGGACCGGACATCCGGTGTCGCTACTGGCGTGGCTGAAAGCGCATGAGCCGGCCAATTACGACAGGATCGACGCCGTTTTAATGGTGCACGACTACGTTCGTTTCCGCCTGACCGGCGAGGCGACGGCGGAGATCACCAATATTTCCGGCAGCAATTTTTATAACCAGTTTACCTCCCGCTATGACCGCGACATGATGGCGCTGTTTGGCATTGAGGAAGTGGCGGATAAAACCGCGTCGGTGGTGAACTCGACGGACTGCGTGGGCCACATTACCCTGCAGGCCTCGCTGGATTGCGGTTTGTGCCCGGGGACGCCGGTTTTCGGCGGCTTTTTCGACGTGGTGGCCTCCGCCGTCTCCTCGGGGATTGACCGGGCGGATACCCTGAGCGCGGTAGCCGGCACCTGGAGTATCGCCACCTCGGTGACGGATAGCATTATTGCCAGCGACTTTCCCTACATCTGGGGGAAATACTGCATTCCGGGCAAATACTTCGTTCACGAGGGCAGCCCCACTTCGGCGAGCAATCTCTCCTGGTTTGTGAAGCAGTTTTTCCCTGACGATGACCGCTGCTACGACCATTTCGAAAGCTGGATCGCGCAAGATACCGACAGCAACCTCATTTTTTTACCCTATTTGTTCGGTTCCAATCTGGCGATGGATCTGCCCGGCGCGCTGGTGGGCCTCGCGGGGCATCATACGAAAAAGGATATTATTGCGGCTATCTATCGCGGCATCGTTTTTTCTCACCTGGTGCATCAGGACCGCATTATTGAACTCAATCGGGATATTCAAAAAATTCGCTTTACCGGCGGGCCGAGCCAGTCGAGAGGCTGGACGCAGATGTACGCCGATGCGGCCAATCTTCCGCTGGAAGTGGTGGATATCGAACAGGCCGGCTGTCGAGCCGCCGCGCTGTGCGCCGCGGCCGGCAGCGGCGCCTACGCTAACTTCAGCGAAGCGATTGCCGCCACGCAGCCCGAGGTGGTCTGCTATCAACCCGACAGCAATCGGCATCAGCAGCTGCGTGAAGGCTACGCCCGTTACTTAGCGGTCGCGCAAAGCCTCTCCAGGGCGACGGGAGCGGCGCAATGAAACCCAGACTTGGCATCTACGAAAAAGCGCTCCCCGCGGCGCTGGACTGGCCGAAACGCTTTGAAATGGCGGCGGGCCTGGCGTTTGATTTTATTGAAATCTCCGTTGACGAAAGCCCCGAGCGCCAGGCCAGGCTGCGCTGGAACCGGGGGCAGCGGCTGGCGTTCGTGGCCGACAAAATTAACAGCGGCATTGATGTGCCGAGCATGTGCCTCTCCGCGCACCGCAGCCATCCTTTTGGTAGCGTCAATCGCGATACCCGGCTTAAGGCGCGGGAACTGATGCTTGATGCGCTGGATTTTGCCAGCCACGTCGGCATTCGCAACATCCAGCTGGCAGGCTATGACGTCTATTACGAATCCTCTTCGGCGCAGACCCGGGAATACTTTATCGAGGGCATCAACTGGGCGGTGGCCGAAGCGGCGAAAGCGCAGGTGATGCTGTCAATGGAGATTATGGATACCGCCTTTATGAGCAATATCTCCCGCTGGCTGGATCTTGAACGGAAGGTTTGCAGCCCGTGGTTTTGCGTCTACCCGGACGTTGGCAACTTAAGCGCCTGGCAAAACGACGTTCCCGAAGAGTTGAGGAAGGGCATTCATAAAATCACCGCCATTCATTTGAAGGATACCCAGCCCGTTTCGCACGCTTCGCTGGGGCAGTTCCGCGATGTGCCATTCGGGACCGGCTGCGTCGATTTTACCGAGATATTTCGTACGCTCTCGGCGCTGAACTATCGCGGCGCCTGGCTGATTGAGATGTGGGCCAAAAATGACGGGCGGGACAGCGAGAGAATCGCCGACGCTAAAGCGTGGCTAACGGATAAATACCAGCAGGCGTTTCTCCCGCCTCAGTATGAAGGCATTGTGAATTCAGGAGTGAAGTATGTTGGATAACCTCAAGCAGGCGGTTCTTGACGCCAATCTGGCGCTGCCGAAATTTCATCTTGTGACCTTTACCTGGGGCAACGTCAGCGGTATCGATCGCGAGGCCGGGCTGGTGGTAATCAAACCCTCCGGCGTGGAATACGCCGTGATGACGGCCGAGGATATGGTGGTGGTGGAGCTGGCGACCGGCAGGGTGGTGGAGGGGCGCTATAAGCCCTCGTCGGATACGCCGACCCATCTGGAGCTGTATAAGGCGTTTAGCGGCGTGGGCGGAATTGTGCACACCCATTCGCGCCACGCGACGATTTGGGCGCAGTCGGGCAGGCCGCTGCTGGCGATGGGCACCACCCACGCCGACTATTTTTATGGGCCGATCCCCTGTACCCGCCCGCTCAGCGATGATGAAATCCGCGGTGATTATGAAACCAATACCGGTCACGTGATTATTGAAACGCTGGGCGCGCAGCATACCGATCCGCTCAGCGTGCCCGCCGCGCTGGTCCACGGCCACGGCCCGTTTGCATGGGGAAAAGATCTGGCGAACGCGGTGCATAATGCGGTGGTGCTGGAGGAGATTGCCTATATGAATATGTGGACCCGTCAGCTGAGCATTGACGAACAGCCGGTCTCTGCGACGCTGCTGGATAAACACTATTTGCGTAAACACGGGGCAGGGGCCTACTACGGACAATAATCGCCTGCCTTCCCCGGATTGCGGCGTAAACGCCTTATCCGGGCTACCGGCCCGCAGTCGACGGTGAACCCGTAGCCCGGTCAGCGCAGCGCCACCGGGATGAAACAGCGTTGATTTATGAGGCCTGGCACATTTCCCGGAGGCGGCGCTTGACGCGCCTGTCCGGGCTACCGCCTGGCAGACGACGGCGGAACTGTAGCCCGGCTAAGCGAAGCGCGAGCCGGGGACAACGGCTAGGGCATAAACCGATAGCCGATCCCCGTTTCGGTCAGCAAATGCTGCGGACGCGCCGGATCGGCCTCCAGCTTTTGCCGCAGGTGCCCCATATAAATGCGCAGATAGTGGCTGTGCTCCACCGCATTCGGCCCCCAAACCTGATTGAGCAGCTGCCGCTGGGTCAGCACCTTGCCGGGATTATTGAGCAGTACCGCCAGCAGGCGAAATTCAATCGGCGTGAGGTGGATCTCCTGATCGCCGCGTACGATGCGGCGGGCGGGGATATCAACGTCAATATCGGCAAAACGCACCCGCGGTTCGTCGGCCTGGGCGCCGGCATGGCGGCGCATCGCCACCCTCAGCCGCGCCTGCAGCTCGCCAATACCAAAGGGTTTACTGAGATAGTCATCGGCACCGGCGTCAAGCGCGGCGATTTTGTCCTGCTCCTCGGTGCGCGCCGACAGCACGATAATCGGCATTTGGCTCCACTGGCGAACCTCGCGAATAAACGCGTTGCCGTCACCATCGGGTAGTCCAAGATCGAGAATGGTTAAATCCGGCTTGCGGGTCGCGGCTTCGATCAGCCCGCGCTGCAGGGTCTCCGCTTCAAATACGCGCATGCCGTCGGCTTCCAGCGCGGTGCGCAGAAAGCGGCGGATAGCATTTTCGTCTTCAACGATCAGAACGTTAATCACATTTCCTCGGCTAACTCTTCCAGTTCAGGGGGCGTTTCCCTCGGCAGTGTAACACGGAAGCAGGCGCCGCCCTGCGGGCGCGTCGCGGCGCTAATGGTCCCGCCGTGCACCTCAACGATCGCCTGGCAAATGGCCAGCCCCAGCCCGACGCCGGGGATCGCCGACTCTTTATTGCCGCGAGCGAATTTATCAAAGATAGCCTGTTCTTGCCCGGCGGGAATACCCGGTCCGTTATCCCATACCTCAAGCACTAAAGTGTGCGGATCGACGTCCGCGGTAATGCCGATTTGCGCCTGTACTCCCGCGTATTTCACCGCATTTTCCAGAAGATTAATCAGTACCCGCTCAAAAAGCGGACCGTCGACGTGAACCAGCAGCAGCGGGTCCGGCAGCGCAAGCTGAATATGCCGCCCGCCGAGCCCCGGCTCCAGCATACGCAGCGCGCTGCCGACGACCTCTTCCAGGGTTAGCCACTCTTTATGCAAATTAAAGCCGCCGGACTGGATCCGCGCCATATCCAGCAGATTATTCACCAGGCGGGTGGTATTGAGCACGTGCTGGCGTATCTCGTTGGCCTGCGGCGCGTGCTTCGATCCTTCGCTGGCGAGATCGAGCGTCAGGATCTCCGCCTGGCCAAACAGCACCGTAAGCGGAGTCCGTAGATCGTGGGACAGCGCCGCCAGCAGCGAGTTGCGCAGGCTTTCCCGTTCGCTGTTCAGCCGGGCCTGCTCTTCGCTGGCGGTGAGCGCCAGCCGTTCCAGCGCGCTGGCGACCAGCAGGGTGAAGGTTTCCAGCAGGCGCTGCTGTTCGGGGATCATCAGCTGGCGCAGGTTGGCCGGCTCCACGACCAGCAGCCCCCAGGTGCGGGCGGCGCTTTTCAGCGGCAGGATCTGGTAGGGCACTCCGGGAAGCGTATCGGTGCCCGCGCCGGCGGGTTGGCCTTTATCAAAGCTCCAGCGGGCAATCGCGTCATCCCAGGTGATTGCCGCCGCGGGCTGCGTCAGCGGCGTGAGTCTTAATGTTTCATCGGGCAGCAGCAGCTGGCTGCGCGCCTGAAACGTTGAGGCGATAAACCGCTCGCTGGTGGCGGCGATATCTTCACGGCTGCGGCCCACCGCCAGCGCTTTTGACATTTCGTACAGATGCCGGGTGCGCTGTTCGCGGTAGCGCGCCACCCGCGCCTGGTAGCGTACGCCGGCGGTGAGGTTGCCGATAAGCAGCCCGACGGTTAGCATCACGCCAAAGGTCAGCAGATACTGCACGTCAGAAACCGCCAGCGTGCCGCGCGGCGCGACAAAAAACAGGTCGAAGCTGACCACGTTAATCACCGTCGCCAGTACCGACGGCCAGCGGCCGTACAGGAGGGCGATAATTACCACGCCGAGCAGGTACAGCATCACCAGGTTGGCGGCCTCAAAGGCCATCAGCCACTGCATGGCGACGACGGTAATAACCGCGCACAGGGCGATGGCGACGACGCACCCCTGGAGCTGCAAACGCCATTTTTCCATCGCCGTCCGGCTATCGCTGGCGCGCGCCGGCAGGGAGGCGGCCTTCTCATCCAGCGCGATCACCACCAGGTCGAGATCCGGCGCGTGACGGGCCAGGCGATCGGCGAAGCCGCTGCGATCCCACCAGCGCCTTTTCTGCTGGCGGCCAATCACTATCTTGCCGAGATTATGTTCGCGGGCGTAGTGGAGAACGGCCTTCTCTTCAGAAGGATCGGCGAGGGTGGCGGTTTCCGCGCCCAGCTCCTGCGCCAGCCTGAGCGCGGCGAGAATCGCCCGCCGTTTCGCCTCCGGCAGGCGGTGCAGAGAGGGGGTTTCAACATACACCGCATGCCAGACGCTCCCCAGCCGGGCCGCCAGCCGGGCGGCGGCGCGGACCAGCTTTTCGCTGCCGGTGTTATGGCCGATGCACAGCAAAATGGCGTCGCGGGTATGCCAGACTTTTTCCTGGCCCTGACGGTCGCGCCAGGCGCGCATCTGCTCATCGACCCGATCGGCGGTACGGCGCAGCGCCAGCTCGCGCAGGGCGATGAGGTTGCCCTTGCGAAAGAAGTTCTCGATGGCCCGCTCGGCCTGGCCGCCGATATAGACTTTTCCCTCATTGAGCCGCTGACGCAGATCGTCGGGGGGCAGGTCCACCAGCACCACATCGTCGGCGGCGTCGAAAAACGGATCCGGGACGGTTTCGCGAACCTGCACGCCGGTGATGCCGCTGACGACATCGTTCAGGCTCTCGAGGTGCTGGACGTTAACGGTGGTAAATACGTCAATGCCGGCTTCCAGCAGCTCTTCGACGTCCTGCCAGCGTTTAGGATGACGCGAGCCGGGCGCGTTGCTGTGCGCCAGCTCATCGACCAGAATCAGCGCCGGGCGACGGGCCAGCGCGCCGTCAAGATCAAACTCCTTTACGTAGCGCCCGCGGTGGGAAAGGCGGCGCTGGGGCAGGGTACTGAGCCCCTCAAGCATTGCGGCCGTCTCTTTGCGTCCGTGGGTTTCCGCCACGCCAATCAGAATATCCAGCCCCTGGGCGCGCAGCCGCTGCGCTTCCGCCAGCATCGCCCAGGTTTTACCGACCCCGGCGCAGGCGCCAAAAAATATCTTTAGCTTACCGCGATGCGGGGCGGCGGCGTGTTGCAGCAGGCGGTCAGGGTCCGGACGCAGCGGCTCGTCACTCATTTTTACTTATCCTTCAGGGCATCCAGCGACATATTCAGCTGCAGTATATTTACCACAGGTTGGCCGAGAAAACTGAGCAACGGTTTTTGCGTTGCCTCGTTCACCAGCTGCGTGACCTGCTCCACGCTAAGCTGGCGCGCTTTGGCGACGCGCGGCGCCTGCCACAGAGCGGCGGCAGGCGTCAGACTGTAATCCAGTCCGCTCGCCGAGGCGGCCACCAGCTCCACCGGAACCGTTGCGCTGGCGTCCGGATTGGCGGCGCGCAGGGCCTGCACCCGTTCGCTGATGGCTTTGTCCAGCGCTGGATTGCTGGCGGCGAGGTTGCTGCCGCCGGACGCCAGCGGGTTATCCGGCATCTCCGCCGTCGCGGAAGGGCGGCCCTGGAAGTAGCCCGGCGCGGTAAAGTTCTGCCCGATAAGGCGGGAACCGCGCACTTCGCCGTCAATCCGCACCAGCGAGCCGTTGGCCTGCTGCGGGAACCACCACTGTCCCAGCGCGGTGGTTAACAGCGGATAGACGCCGCCGGTGAGCAGCGTTAACAGAATAAACAGCACAACAGCAGGACGAATGAATGACATGGTTTTTTCCTCACAGCAGCCCGGTCAGGGTCAATAACAGGTCGATCGCTTTGATACCGATAAAGGGCACCAGCAGTCCGCCCAGGCCGTAGACCCAAAGGTTGCGGCGCAGCATCGCCGAGGCCGTCAGCGGCTTATAGCTCACGCCCTTCAGCGCCAGCGGGATCAGGAAGATGATAATCAGCGCATTAAAAATCACCGCGCTCAGGATCGCCGAAGAAGGCGAGTGCAGATGCATCACGTTAAGCATCGCCAGCGGCGGATAGACGGCGGCAAAGGCGGCCGGAATGATGGCGAAATACTTCGCCACGTCGTTGGCGATACTGAAAGTGGTTAACGAACCGCGGGTCATCAGCATCTGTTTACCGATATGTACGACCTCGATCAGTTTGGTGGGGTTAGAGTCGAGATCCACCATATTGCCCGCCTCTTTCGCCGCCTGGGTACCGGAGTTCATCGCAACCGCCACGTCGGCCTGCGCCAGCGCCGGGGCGTCGTTGGTACCGTCGCCGGTCATCGCCACCAGCCGTCCTTCCGCTTGATACTGGCGGATCAACGCCAGCTTGGCCTCCGGCGTCGCTTCGGCGAGAAAGTCGTCCACGCCCGCTTCCGCGGCGATAGCGGCGGCGGTCAGGCGGTTATCGCCGGTGATCATCACCGTCTTAATCCCCATTTTACGCAGTTGGGCAAAACGCTCTTTGATGCCGCCTTTGACGATATCTTTCAGCGAGATAATCCCCAACACGCGTTCGCCTTCGGCGACCACCAGCGGCGTAGCGCCAAGACGCGCCACGTCTTCAACCTGTTTATCGACGTCGGCCGGGAAGTGACCGCCGTTGGCCTCAACGTGGCGGCGAATGGCATCCACGGAACCTTTGCGGATCATCCGCTGGTCGATGTTGATGCCGCTCATCCGGGTCTGGGCGGTAAACGGCACGAAGGTGGCATGCAGCGATTGCAGATCGCGCTCGCGCAGATTAAAGCGCTGTTTTGCCAGCACCACGATGCTGCGGCCTTCCGGCGTTTCGTCGGCCAGCGACGACAGCTGGGCGGCATCGGCAAGGGTTTTCTCTTCCACGCCCTGCGCAGGCAGGAATGCCGAAGCCTGGCGGTTGCCGAGGGTAATGGTGCCGGTTTTGTCCAGCAGCAGGACGTCGACGTCGCCCGCCGCTTCAACCGCGCGGCCGCTGGTGGCGATCACGTTCGCGCCGAGCATGCGGCTCATCCCGGCGACGCCGATGGCCGACAGCAGGCCGCCGATAGTGGTGGGGATCAGGCACACCAGCAGCGCCACCAGCACCGTGACGCTGACCGCGTTACCGCTCCAGGCGGAGAAGGGCCAGATGGTGGCGGTGGCCAGCAGGAACACCAGGGTCAGGGCGATAAGCAGGATAGTCAGCGCGATTTCGTTCGGCGTCTTGCGGCGCTGGGCGCCTTCAACCATGGCGATCATCCGGTCAAGGAAGGTTTCGCCGGGGTTGACGCTGCAGCGGATCACCAGCCAGTCGGAGAGAATACGCGTCCCGCCGGTCACCGAGGCGAAGTCGCCGCCGGACTCGCGGATAACCGGCGCGGATTCACCGGTAATGGCGCTCTCATCCACCGACGCGCCGCCTTCGATAACTTCGCCATCGCAGGGAATAATATCCCCCGCTTCGACCAGCACCACGTCGCCTTTACGCAGCTCTTCGGCGGGGACGTGGTCAATTTGCGCATCGTGCTGCGGCGCGCGCAGCTTACGGGCAAAGGCGGTCTTTTTGACCCCTTTGAGGCTGTTAGCCTGCGCTTTACTGCGGCCTTCCGCCATCGCTTCGGCGAAGTTGGCGAACAGGACGGTGAACCACAGCCAGAGACTAACGGCGGCGGTAAATCCGGCGCTGCCGGCGATCTGCCCGCTTGCCATGGCAAGAGCCAGCAGGGTGGTGAGCAGACTGCCAATCCAGACGATAAACATCACCGGGTTACGCCACTGTACGGCAGGGCTCAGTTTTTTCACGGCGTCCAGCAGGGCCTGACGCACCAGCGTCGGCTCCAGCAGGGCTAATGATTTGCGACTCATAACAGGTTGCTCCGCAATCGCTTAAAGTAAGGAAAAGTGTTCCGCCAGCGGGCCGAGCGCCAGCGCGGGAATAAAGGTCAGGGCGCCAACCAACAGCACGGTGCCGATCAGCAGGCCGATAAACAGCGCGTCATGGGTGGCTAGCGTGCCGCTGCCGGCGGGCTGAATTTTCTTCGTTACCAGCGAACCGGCAATCGCCATCACCGGGATAATGACCGCGAAGCGGCCAACCAGCATGCAGAACGCCAGCAGCAGGTTCCAGAACGGCGTCGCCGCGCTGAGGCCGCCAAAGGCGCTGCCGTTGTTGTTGGCCGCCGAGGTGACGGCGTACAGCACTTCGCTGAAGCCGTGCGGCCCGGGGTTGAACATGCCCGCGCGACCGGCTTCGGTCATCATCGCCAGCGCCGTGCCGAGGAGCACCAGCGTCGGGGTCACGAGGATCGCCAGCGCAATCATTTTCATTTCGCGGACGTCAATTTTCTTCCCGAGGTACTCCGGGGTGCGGCCAATCATCAGCCCGGCGATAAATACCGCCAGCATCACGAACAGCAGCATGCCGTACAGACCCGAGCCGACGCCGCCGAAGACCACTTCGCCTATCTGCATCAGCCACATGGGGACCATTCCGCCCAGCGCGGTAAAGGAGTCGTGCATGGCGTTGACCGCCCCGCAGGACGCGGCGGTGGTGACCACGGCAAACAGGCTGCTGGCGAGAATACCGAACCGGCTCTCTTTGCCTTCCATATTGATACTGCTGTCGGCGCCAAGGCTCAGCAGATGCGGGTTACCGCGGGTTTCCGCCCACATCACTACCGCCACGCAGACGATGAAGATGAGCGTCATCGCCCATAGAATGGCCCGTCCCTGACGGCGATCGCCCACCACCTCGCCGAAAGCGAAGCACAGCGCCGCCGGGATGAGAAAGATCGCCAGCATCTGCACCAGGTTGGTCAGCGCGGTCGGGTTTTCAAACGGATGCGCTGAGTTGGCGTTAAAGAAGCCGCCGCCGTTAGTACCCAGCATTTTGATCGCCTCCTGTGAAGCCACCGGCCCCATCGGCAGCATCTGGCGTACCCCTTCAAGCGAGGTAAAGCCCTGATTCGGGGAAAAACTCTGTGGCACGCCCTGCTGAATAAAGAACAGCGCGATGAGCAGCGAAATGGGCAGCAGCAGCCAGAGGGTGATGCGGGTCAGATCGACCCAGGCGTTGCCAAGGGTGCTGACTTTTTGCCGGGAGTAAGCGCGGGTAAGGGCAAAGATCACCGCGATGCCGGTGGCGGCGGAGAGGAAGTTTTGCACCGCCAGCCCGGCCATCTGGCTAAGGCTACTCATGGTGGTTTCACCGGCATAGGCCTGCCAGTTGGTGTTGCTGACAAAGCTCACCGCCGTATTCAGCGCCAGGTCCCACGACAGGCCTGGCAGGTGCTGCGGATTGAGCGGCAGCGAGCCCTGGAACATCAGCAGCGTGAACAGGACCAGCAGACCCAGCGCGTTAAACAGCAGAATAGCGAATAAATATTGATACCAGTTCATCTCCTGCGAACGAATGCCCGCCGCCCGCCATAAACCGCGTTCGATACCGGCCAGGCCCGGTAGCGGGGCATCATTGATCATCGTCGCCAGCGCCGTGCCCAGCGGACGAGCCAGGATCAACAGCAGCAGAATAAAGCTCGCGATGAGTAAAAATCCTTGAGCGGCCATCAGAATGCCTCCGCGTGTATCAGGGCATAAACCAGATAAACCAGCAACAGGAACACCAGCGCTACGCCAGCGATTACGCCTGCACTCACAATCCACCTCCGGATGTCTTTTTGATTTACGAGGAGAATAGGCAGTCGGGCGCAAAGATTTCGCAAAAATCAGCGGCGGGGGTGTAAAAAAAATATAAAAATCGCCAAGACCACAATTTAACTAATGGTTAGTATTAATTTAACTTTTTTGTAACTAAGTTACCGGGTGAATGTAAATAAAGGCTAAATACGTGCTTTTTAGTGGTCGGATGAGTAGTAAAATTACAGCCAAAGCGGTACTATTTTAAGCAGAGAAACAGATTAACTTTACCGGCTTTGCTTGCCGGCCTGACAAAGGGGAGAGAAATTATGGCGTTGTACAAAACTTATCCTGCTCATATCATCTTTGCGCGTCGCGCTTTCGCCGTGGCGGCTGGCGTGCTGGCGCTGCCGGTAATGCTGTTCTGGAAAGATCGCGCCCGTTTTTACAGCTGGCTGCACCGCGTGTGGGCGAAAACCAGCGAACAGCCGGTATGGCTGGCGCAGGCTGAAAAAGTCTCCGCAGATTTTTATTAATAACGGTTTATGGCTCAGCGGGCGCGCGCTGCGGAAACGGGCTAATGGATTGATATCCTGGCTTATTTACCCTGTCTTCCCCGGCACAGCGTGCCAACAGATTGCCTTATCATCATGCCGCCGGTTTACCCGGCGGTTTTTTTTTGCCATGAGTGGCTTACACTTATTCACTCCCCGAAGGTTAAGCCTGCGGGAGGGTTAAATATAAGTCGAACTTATCAATTTTCATGATGAAAGGAATGCTATGGCCACCCATCTGGTCTGGTTTCGCGCGGATTTGCGCATCCACGATAACCTTGCGCTCGCCGCCGCCTGCCGCGATCCCCATGCCGAGGTGCTGGGATTATTTATCGCCACGCCAGGGCAATGGCGCCAGCACGGTATGGCGCCGCGCCAGGCGGCGTTTATGGTCAGCCACCTTCACAGCCTGCAAGCGGCGCTGGCCGAAAAGGGGATCCCGCTGCAGATTGAACATGCCGAAGATTTCACCGCCAGCGTGGCGCTGCTCGCCAGCATTTGCCGGCAGCGGCAGGTGACCCATCTGTTTTATAACTACCAGTACGAAATCAATGAACGCCAGCGCGATGCGGCGGTGGAGAAAACCTTAGCGGAGGTGACCTGTCAGGGCTTTGATGACAGCGTTCTGCTGCCGCCGGGCAGCGTACTGACCGGCAGTCGTGAAATGTATAAGGTCTTCACGCCGTTTAAAAATGCCTTTATTCGCCGTTTGCAGGAAGCGCTGCCGGAGTGCGTCGCCGCGCCGCAAGTCCGCGCGGGCGGGCCCATCGCTGCGGCGACTGAAGTGAAAATAGATTATCCGCAGACGCCATTTGATAGCGAGCTGTTCGCCGCGGATGAAAAAAGCGCCATCGCCCGGCTTCGCGGCTTCTGCCAGCAAAAGGCCGCCGACTATGAGCAGCAGCGCGATCTTCCCGCCATCGAGGGGACCAGCCGACTGTCGCCGTGCCTGGCGGTGGGCGCGCTCTCACCGCGCCAGTGCCTGCACCGTTTGCGGGTTGAGCAGCCGCGGGCGCTGGATGGCGAAGCCGGATCGGTATGGCTCAACGAGCTTATCTGGCGCGAGTTTTATCGTCACCTGATGGTTTACTACCCAAACTTGTGTAAGGGGCGGCCTTTTATCGACTGGACCGATAACGTGGCGTGGCTGGACGATAAATCCGCGCTTCAGGCCTGGCAGCGCGGGCAAACCGGCTTCCCGATTGTCGACGCCGCGATGCGTCAGCTTAATGCGACCGGCTGGATGCATAACCGCCTGCGGATGATTGTCGCCAGTTTCCTGGTGAAAGACCTGCGCATCGACTGGCGGCTGGGCGAGCGCTACTTTATCGAACAGCTTATTGATGGCGATCTGGCGGCGAATAACGGCGGCTGGCAGTGGGCGGCTTCAACGGGTACCGATGCCGCGCCCTATTTTCGTATTTTTAACCCGACGACCCAGGGAGAGCGCTTCGACAAAGCGGGGCAGTTTATTCGTCAATGGCTGCCGGAGCTGGCCGGGGTACCTGAAAAAGCGGTGCATCAACCGTGGCTGTGGGCGGAGAAACAGGGCGTAACGCTGGATTATCCGCGCCCGATTGTTGACCACAAGCAGGCGCGGCTGGCGACGCTGGCGGCCTGGGAAGCCGCCAGAGAGCTTAAGACTCCATCGCCAGGCGACGAGTCCGGATCTTAACGGCGTGATACAGCCAGATAGCCAGCACCAGGCCGACGCAGGCCAGCGCGCCCCAGGTTATCTGGCTGAATACCTCAATGTAGGCGTTGATCGAGTAGTTGACGGCCCCGGCGGCATCGAACGACCCCTGCGAGGTTTGATCGGCAATCACGCCTGCCAGATAGTTAGCGATAGCGCCGGAGAGCAGCATATAAATACCGGTCAGCACCCCGGTCACGCCGGGGATCTCAATACGGGTAATCTGCGACATCGCCACCGGGTCGATAAACAGCTCGGCGAAGCCCATCACCGCCAGGCCCAGCACCATCAGCGGCATTGAAGATTGTCCGTAAGCCGCCGACCAGCGTGCGCTGAGGGTCAGGATACAGAAACCGGCGCTCATCAGGCCGAGGCCCAGCGCGAATTTGCCCCAGATGCGCACGGTACGGTTGCCGTTAATATTCTCCTTCACCAGCCACGCCAGCACCACCCCACAGAGCATCACCGCAAAGGCGTTCACCGACTGGAACATCGCGGTCGGTATCTCATAGCCCATAAAATGACGATTAACAAAACGGTCGATATAGAGGCTGATGGAGCTGCCGCCCTGCTGCGCAAAGGCCCAGAACAGCAGGCTGAAGCAGGTGAGCACCATAATCAGACGCAGCTCTTTACGCTGCCTGGCGGTCTCCGCCCGCAGGTAGATCCGCGTCAGTACCGCCAGGCCGATAACCGTCGCCACAATCAGCGCGTAAACCGACCACTCCTGCCAGAACAGCACGGTGATCAGCAGCGGCGCGGCGATCAGCAGCACCAGCAGCCAGCCCCAGTTTGGTAAGACGAAAGTCCGCGCCCGCAGCGCTTCGCGATTGACGCCCCGGGTGTGGCGGAAATGGTGATTGCCGCTGAGGAAAATCACCAGCCCGGCGATCATGCCGACGGCCGCCAGCGCGAAGCCCATCGCCCAGCTGTACTCTTCCTGCACGTAGCCGCAGGCGATTGGCGCAACGATAGACCCGACGTTACCCGCCGCGTACATCAGCGAAAAACCGCCGTCGCGGCGCGGGTCGGTGGGTTCATACAGCTCGCCGAGCAGGCAGCTGACGTTGGATTTAAACAGCCCGTAGCCGCAGACAATAATCGCCAGCGACAGATAGAGGAAGGTGGGGGCGATTTCGCTGGCGCCGAGCACCAGATGGCCGATGGCCATCAGCAGCGCGCCGAGCATCACCGCCATGCGGTTGCCCAGCAGCTTATCGGCCAGGAAGCCGCCGAGAATCGGCGTGACGTAGACTAAAGAACAGTAGGCGCTGAACAGCGCATAAGCATGATTATCGTCATACTTGAGCTGGTTGGTGAGATAAAGAATCAGCAGCGCGCGCATGCCGTAAAAACTGAAATATTCCCAGATTTGCAGCGCGACGACGTAATAAATCGCCCGCGGCTGTGAGGATTGTGTGTTCATGTAATGCCTTGTCCTGCCGTAAAAAAGAAAGTCGATCTTTCTGCATGAATAGCCATTAACTAGCGATATTCATGGCCTTATGGGCTTTCTGGTTATTTAATATGCTGTAATAGTGCATAAATATACACGAATGCGCGAACGAGGGAGTAGACAAATTGCGGGATTTCGCGAAAAGTCAAAATGGACGGCGAAGCGGCAGAACTATCGACTGACCGGACGGATACCGTTATGTTATTCCTCTGCATAGAACGATGACCTGGTGGAACGGCAATGAAAAATAGTGAACTGGAACAACTGATTAATGAAAAACTCAATAGCGCGGCCATCAGTGATTACGCCCCCAACGGGCTCCAGGTGGAAGGGCGCGAAACGATACAAAAAGTCGTCACCGGCGTGACCGCCAGCCAGGCGCTGCTGGATGAAGCCGTCCGCCTGGAGGCCGATGCGGTGATCGTCCATCACGGCTACTTCTGGAAAGGCGAATCGCCGGTCATTCGCGGCATGAAGCGCAATCGCCTCAAAACGCTGCTGGCTAACGACATTAACCTCTATGGCTGGCACCTGCCGCTCGACGCTCACCCGGAACTGGGCAATAACGCTCAGCTGGCGTCGCTGCTCGGCATCAATGTGATGGGGGAAATTGAACCGCTGGTACCGTGGGGCGAACTGTCGATGGCGGTATCGGGCCTGGAGCTGGCTTCATGGATTGAAGCGCGGCTGGGTCGCAAACCGCTGTGGTGCGGCGACACCGGGCCGGATAAAGTCGCCCGCGTGGCCTGGTGCACCGGCGGTGGGCAAAGCTTTATCGACAGCGCGGCCCGCTTTGGCGTCGATGCGTTTATTACCGGTGAAGTTTCAGAGCAAACCATACACTCGGCGCGCGAGCAGGGGCTGCATTTCTACGCCGCCGGGCACCATGCCACCGAGCGCGGCGGCATTCGCGCGTTAAGCGAATGGCTGACGGAAAATACCGAACTGGACGTCACGTTTATTGATATCCCGAACCCGGCCTGATGAACGGAGGCAAAAGTGCAGCGAGCGCGTTGTTATTTATTAGGTGAAACGGCAGTCGTACTGGAGCTTGAGCCTCCGGTGACGCTGGAAAGCCAGAAGCGGATCTGGCGGTTAACCCAGCGGCTGGTAGGCCATACCGAGGTGGTGGAAGCCATCCCGGGCATGAACAACATTACCGTGATATTGCGCAACCCGCAGCAGACGGCGTGGGACGCGATTGAGCGCCTGCAGCTCTGGTGGGAGGAGTGCGATACGCTCGAACCGGAATCGCGGGAGGTCTCGGTCCCGGTAGTTTATGGCGGCGAATACGGACCGGATCTGGGAGAAATTGCCCGCCACAGCGGCCTGAGCGAAAAGCAGGTGGTTGAGCTGCATTCGTCGGTGGAGTACGTGGTGTGGTTCCTCGGCTTCCAGCCGGGGTTCCCGTACTTCGGCGGCCTGCCGGATCAGCTGGCGATGCCGCGACGGGCGGAGCCGCGCCTGCTGGTTCCCGCCGGGTCCGTCGGTATTGGCGGGGCGCAAACCGGGATCTATCCGCTGGCGACGCCGGGGGGATGGCAGCTGCTGGGGCGTACGCCGCTGGCGCTGTTTGATCCGAAGCGCAAGGAGCCGGTGCTGCTGCGTTCCGGCGACAGAGTGCGTTTCGTGCCGCAAAAGGAGGGCGTATGTTAAAAATTATCCGCGCCGGAATGTATACCTCGGTGCAGGACGGCGGGCGTGAAGGGCTGCGTCAGCTGGGCATCAGCCGCTGTGGCGCTATGGATAAGCCGGCGCTGGTCACCGCTAATCTGCTGGTGGGTAACGGCGCTAACGCCGCGGCGCTGGAGATAACGCTGGGCCAGGTAGATATTCAGTTTGAACGCAGCGGCTGGTTTGCGCTGACCGGCGCCGCCTGCGAGGCGAAGCTCGATGGCGAGCCGGTATGGGTGGGCTGGCGAACGGCGGTCAAGGCCGGGCAGCATCTGGTGCTCAAGAACCCGCAGCACGGCGTGCGCAGCTACCTGGCGGTGGCGGGGGGGATTGCGGTGCCGAAGGTGCTGGGTTCGCGCAGCACCGATCTGAAAGTGGGGATTGGCGGTCTGGAAGGTCGACGTTTGCAGGACGGAGACCGGCTGAAGCTGGGGAAATCGGATAAGCAGTTCCGCGGGCCGCGCGGCGTGAAGCAGCTCCCCATCGGCAACCGCATCCGCGCGCTGCCCGGGCCCGAGTACCAGGAGTTTGATAGCGTGTCGCAGGACACGTTCTGGCGCTCGCCGTGGCAGCTTAGCCCGCAGAGCAATCGTATGGGCTATCGTCTGCAGGGGCAACCGCTGAAGCGGACGACCGACCGCGAGATGCTTTCGCACGGCCTGCTGCCCGGCGTGGTACAGGTTCCGCATAATGGCCAGCCCATCGTACTGATGAACGACGCGCAGACCACCGGCGGCTATCCGCGGATTGCGACCATTATCGAGGCTGATATGTACCAGCTGGCGCAGATCCCGCTGGGACAGCCGATCCACTTTGTTCCCTGCTCCCTGGAGGAGGCGCTGAAGGCGCGCGCCGACAGACAACGTTATTTTGAACAGCTGGCATGGAGACTGAACGATGAAGATTGATTTAAACGCCGACCTGGGCGAAGGCTGCGCCAACGATAGCGCGCTGCTGCAGCTGGTCTCTTCCGCCAATATCGCCTGCGGTTTCCATGCGGGCGATGCGGTGATGATGCTGCAGTGCGTCCGCGAAGCGCTGAAATATGGCGTCGCGGTGGGCGCGCATCCCAGCTTTCCTGACCGGGAAAATTTTGGCCGTACGGCGATGCAGCTGCCGCCGGAAACGGTTTATGCGCAAACGCTGTATCAGGTCGGCGCGCTGGCGGCGCTGGTGCGCGCGCAGGGCGGCGAGCTGCAGCACGTCAAGCCGCACGGCATGCTCTATAACCAGGCGGCAAAAGATCCGCAGCTTGCTGACGCTATCGCCAAAGCGGTATATGACGTTGACGCGGGTCTGGTGCTGGTAGGCCTGGCGGGCAGCGAGCTGATTCGCGCCGGGCATCGTTATCAGCTGACCACCCGCCAGGAGGTCTTCGCCGACCGCGGCTATCTGGCGGACGGCAGCCTGGTGCCGCGCACCCAGCCCGGCGCGCTGATCGAGAGCGAAGAGCAGTCGCTGGCGCAAACCCTGGAAATGGTGCAGCACAGCCGGGTGCGGAGCATCACCGGCGAATGGGCGCACGTGGTGGCGGAAACCGTCTGCCTGCATGGCGACGGCGAGCACGCGCTGGATTTTGCGCGCCGCTTGCGCGCGGCGTTTGCCGGGCGCAATATACAGGTCAGTGCGGAAGTAGAAGAATAAAAACAATATTATCAAGCAATTAACATTAGACAACAATTCACAACAACATACAGGATGTAACTATGGGAGAGTCATTATCTCTCTGGCCACTGATCGGCATTGCTGCGATCGTGGTCGGATTTGTTCTGCGTTTTAACCCGGTACTGGTGGTTATTGTGTCCGGGATCATCACGGGTCTGACGGCGCATATGCCGATCGCGACCATTCTGGAAAAGCTGGGAGAAGGATTTCTTAATACCCGCAACCTGCCGTTTATTCTTCTGCTGCCGCTGGCGGTGATTGGCCTGCTGGAGCGGCACGGTCTGAAAGAGCGCGCGCAGACGTGGATCGCGAAGATCCGCAGCGCCACCGCCGGTCGTCTGCTTATCGTCTATCTGTTCGTGCGTGAAGTGACCGCGGCGATGGGCCTCACTAGCCTGGGTGGTCATCCGCAGATGGTGCGCCCGCTGCTGGCGCCGATGGCGGAAGGGGCGGCGGAGAAAAACTTCGGCGCCTTGCCCGGCGAGGTGCGCTATCGTCTGCGTGCGATGTCGGCGGCGACCGACAACGTGGGCCTGTTCTTCGGGGAAGATATTTTCGTCGCCTTCGGGGCGATTATCTTTATGCATAACTTTATGCTGGAGTCGGGCGGCATTCAGACCGAGCCGCTGCATATCGCCCTGTGGGGGATCCCAACGGCGGTCTGCGCCTTCCTGATCCACTCCGCCCGCCTGTGGCGCCTCGACCGCCATCTCCAGCGCGAGCTGGACAAGGTTAACGCCGGGCAGGCGAAAGGCGGTGCCGCATGAATTTTCAGCAAACCTGGCTGTACTGGCTGGCGGGCGCGGTTCTGCTGGTGGTGGCGGTGATGTCATGGCGCGATAAGGCCAACCCGCGCAGGCTGACAACCGGCCTGTTCTGGGGGCTGTATGGCCTGGTGTTTCTGTTTGGCGACTGGACCTATGAGCTGGTCGGCGACAAGCGGGCCGTTAATATCGGCGTTGGCGTGGTGGTGGTGGTGCTGGCGCTGATCGCCGGTTTTGGCGGCGTGCGCCTCGGCCGCTATCATCAGCGCTCGCAGGAAGAACGTACCGCCAGCGCCGCGCGTCTTGGCAACCGGCTGTTTTTCCCGGCGCTGGCGATCCCGGTGGTGACGGTGATCGGCGTGCTGCTGTTTAATAATCTCCCCTCGCTGCAGGTCGCTATCTTTGGCCCGGGCAATCACGCCACGCTGATCACGCTATTTTCGATGACCGCGGGCACGCTGCTCGGTCTGGTGATGGCTATCCGCATGACCCATGAAACGGCGGCGCAGCCGTTACAGGAAGCCCGCCGCCTGCTGGATTCGGTGGGCTGGGCGTTTATTTTGCCGCAGATCCTCGCGGTGCTCGGGCTGCTGTTTACCGCCGCCGGCGTTGGCAACAGCATCTCCCTGCTGACGCAGCACTACCTGGCGGTAGATAGCCGGTTTATCGCCGTTGCCGTCTATACCCTGGGAATGGCGCTGCTGACGATGGTGATGGGCAACGCTTTCGCCGCGTTTCCTATCGTGACGGCGGGAGTCGGGATCCCGATTCTGGTGCTGCAGCACGGGGGGAACCCGGCGGTGATGGCGGCCATTGGCATGTTCTCCGGCTACTGCGGTACCCTGATGACGCCCATGGCGGCGAACTTCAATATCGTGCCGGCTGCGCTGCTGGAGCTGCCGGATAAAAACGCGGTCATAAAAGCCCAGGTGCCGACCGGCGTTATGCTGCTTATCGTGAACGTATTTTTGCTCTATTTCCTGATGTTCCTGTAAGGAGGGATCATGGCTGGCGTGTTAATTACCGGTTTTGAGCCGTTCGGCGGCGAAGCGGTTAACCCTTCGTGGGAAGTGGTAAAGCGGCTGGATGGCGCTATTATCGGCGGACAGCCGGTGGCGGCGCGGCAGCTGCCGTGCGTCTTTGGCGACGCCCTGACGGCGCTGAACGCCGCGCTGGATGAGCTGGATCCCGTCCTGACCCTGGCGATTGGCCAGGCGGGCGGTCGCGTCGACATCACCGTTGAACGGGTGGCGATCAACGTCGATGATGCGCGGATCCCTGATAATAAAGGCCTGCAGCCGATCGACGTACCGATCGCTGCCGGCGGGCCGGCGGCGTACTTCAGCACGCTGCCGATCAAAGCGATCGTAACCGCCCTGCGCAGCCGGGGGATCCCGGCGTCGGTGTCGCAGACGGCGGGGACGTTTGTCTGTAATCACGTGATGTACGGCCTGCTGCACAGCCTGCGTCATCGCAGCGGCGCGAAGGGCGGGTTTATCCATATTCCGTATTTGCCGGAGCAGGCCGCGGCTCACCCCGGCGAAGCCAGTATGGCGGTAGAGACGGTGCAGGCCGCGCTGGAAACGGCCATCGCCGTTGCCCTGCAGCAGGATGGCGATGTGAAAGTCGGCGGTGGGGCAACGCATTAACACAAGGACAAGATTATGCCGGAAGGTCCGGAAATTCGCCGCGCGGCGGATAGCCTGGAAGCGGCGATTAAAGGCGAACCCCTGACCGGGGCGTGGTTCGCCTTCCCGCAGTTACAACATTACCAATCTCAGCTGGTCGGCCAGCGAGTGACGCACATTGAAACTCGCGGTAAGGCGCTGCTGACCCACTTCTCCGGCGGGCTAACGCTGTATAGCCACAATCAGCTGTACGGCGTCTGGCGAGTGGTGGACGCGGGGGAGCAGCCTGAAACGACGCGCGTTCTGCGCGTTCGGCTGCAGACCGCGCGCAGGGCGATTTTGCTCTACAGCGCCTCTGATATTGAGATGCTGACGCCCGAGCAGCTCGCCCGCCATCCGTTTTTGCTGCGGGTCGGGCCGGATGTGCTCGATATGCGCCTTAGCGTTGAACAGGTCAAAGCGCGGCTGCTGTCGGCGAAATTCCGCAACCGCCAGTTCTCCGGTCTGCTGCTGGATCAGGCGTTTCTTGCCGGATTAGGCAACTATCTGCGCGTGGAGATCCTCTGGCAGGTGGGGCTGACCGGGCGGCATAAAGCCTCTGAACTGGATGAAAAACAGCTCGATGCGCTGGCGCATGCGCTGCTGGAGATCCCGCGCTTGTCCTACAACACCCGCGGTCTGGTGGACGAGAATAAGCACCACGGCGCGCTGTTTCGCTTTAAGGTTTTTCATCGCGAAGGGGAGTCCTGCGAGCGCTGCGGCGGAATAATCGAGAGAACGATGCTATCGTCGCGGCCGTTTTACTGGTGCCCGGGATGTCAGCAATAAAAAAACGCGCCTTCAGGCGCGTTTTTTGTCGCTGCGATAGCCCTCTTAACGGGCGATATCGTTTTTGAAATCGCGCTTTTCGTAGCCGGTATACAGCTGGCGCGGACGGGCGATTTTCATGCCGTCGCTGTGCATTTCGTTCCAGTGCGCAATCCAGCCCACGGTACGCGCCATCGCGAAGATAACGGTAAACATAGAAGACGGAATGCCCATCGCTTTGAGGATGATACCGGAGTAGAAATCGACGTTCGGGTAGAGTTTCTTCTCGATGAAGTACGGGTCGTTGAGCGCGATGTGCTCAAGCTCCATGGCCACTTCCAGCAGATCGTCTTTGGTACCGAGCTCTTTCAGCACTTCGTGGCAGGTCTCACGCATAACGGTGGCGCGCGGGTCGTAATTTTTGTACACGCGGTGGCCAAAGCCCATCAGGCGGAAAGAGTCGTTTTTGTCTTTCGCGCGACGGACGAATTCCGGAATGTGTTCAACGGAGCTGATCTCTTCGAGCATCTTCAGCGCCGCTTCGTTGGCGCCGCCGTGTGCCGGTCCCCACAGGGAGGCAATACCCGCAGCGATGCAGGCAAACGGGTTCGCGCCGGAAGAGCCGGCGGTACGTACGGTGGACGTTGAAGCGTTCTGTTCGTGGTCGGCGTGCAGGATCAGGATACGGTCCATGGCGCGTTCCAGAATCGGATTCACTTCATATTTTTCACACGGCGTGGAGAACATCATATTCAGGAAGTTACCCGCGTAGGAGAGGTCGTTGCGCGGATAAACGAAAGGCTGGCCGATAGAGTACTTGTAACACATTGCCGCCATCGTCGGCATTTTGGAGAGCAGGCGGAATGCGGCGATATCGCGGTGGCGTGGGTTATTCACATCCAGCGAATCGTGATAGAACGCGGCCAGCGCACCGGTGATACCGCACATGACGGCCATCGGGTGAGAATCGCGGCGGAACGCGTGGAACAGACGGGTAATCTGTTCGTGAATCATGGTGTGGCGGGTAACGATGGTTTTGAATTCGTCGTACTGGGCCTGGGTCGGCTTCTCACCGTTCAGCAGGATGTAGCATACTTCCAGATAGTTGGAGTCGGTTGCTAACTGATCGATCGGGAAACCGCGGTGCAGCAGGATACCTTCATCACCGTCGATAAAGGTGATTTTAGATTCGCAGGATGCGGTGGAGGTAAAACCAGGGTCAAAAGTAAACACGCCTTTTGAACCAAGACTACGAATATCAATAACATCCTGACCGAGCGTGCCCTTTAGCACATCCAGTTCGATAGCAGTATCACCACCCAGGGTGATTTTTGCTTTAGCATCAGACATTTATGGTCTCCTTAGCGCCTTTATTGCTTAAGGCTGCCGGGTGGTGGATTTGCATTCAGCCCGTAGCAGATGACATTACCAGTTTGTTATGTTGCACATCGCTCTGCGTCGCGAAAAGGGCAGGGTACAGAGCAAGGGCGCTTGATGGTACGTCTTCAGCCTACGACGAAACAACAGCAAATCAGCGTTTTAGCAGCCCGAATATTATAAAACTATATACCACTAATAACTGTCCTGATTACATCGGTCAATACTCTCTCACTGTTGCATAACTTATTCTCAGGTAAAAGAGTGACCCCATAACTTTTGCGTATTATTGCATTTATCTGGTAATGGTTGTAACAATAATGTTTAATATTTGTCAAATCAGATGATTAAAAATTAAAAATATGTTGTTATCGTGACATGGATCACTGTTCGGGAGAAAACCCGACAAACTATATGTAAGTTAATTGTAATGATTTTGTGAACGGCCTATACTGCCGCCAGGTCTCCGGAACACCCTGCAATCCCGAGCCACCCAGCGTTATTTTGTCACGCTTTAACTCCTGGAAAGGCGTTTTAACATGACTTTTAGTTATAGATAAGGACGCTGTCTGACCCGCAAGCAGACCGGAGGAAGGAAACAATAAGAACAGCATGTGGGCGTTATTCATGGTAAGAAATGTGAAAAAACAAAGACCTGTCAATCTGGATCTGCAAACGATCCGGTTCCCAATCACGGCGATAGCGTCCATTCTCCATCGCGTATCCGGAGTGATCACCTTCGTGGCGATCGGGATTCTGCTTTGGCTGCTGGGCACCAGCCTTTCCTCTCCCGAAGGTTTTCTCACTGCGGCATCCATTATGGATAGCTTCTTTGTGAAGTTCATCATGTGGGGCATCCTGACCGCGCTGGCGTATCACGCGGTGGTCGGTATTCGCCACCTGCTGATGGATTTTGGCTACCTTGAAGAAACCCTCGAAGTAGGGACACGCTCCGCCAAAATTTCTTTTGTTATTACTGTCGTGCTTTCACTTCTCGCAGGAGTCCTCGTATGGTAAGCAACGCCTCAGCACTAGGACGCAACGGCGTACATGACTTTATTCTGGTCCGTGCTACCGCTATCGTTCTGACCCTCTACATCATCTATATGGTTGGCTTCTTTGCCACCACCGGTGAAATTTCATGGGAAGTCTGGACGGGCTTTTTCTCCTCCGCGTTCACTAAAGTCTTCACCCTGCTGGCTCTCGTTTCCATTCTGATCCACGCCTGGATCGGGATGTGGCAGGTATTAACGGACTACGTTAAACCACTGGCCGTGCGCTTAATTCTGCAACTGCTGATCGTTGTTGCGCTGGTGGCTTACGTTCTTTATGGATTTGTTGTGGTGTGGGGTGTGTAATGAAATTGCCTGTCAGAGAATTTGATGCTGTTGTCATTGGTGCCGGCGGCGCAGGTATGCGCGCGGCGCTGCAGATTTCCCAGAGCGGCCAGACCTGTGCGCTGCTCTCTAAAGTTTTTCCGACCCGTTCCCATACCGTTTCCGCGCAGGGTGGTATCACCGTCGCGCTCGGTAATACCCATGAAGATAACTGGGAATGGCATATGTACGACACCGTTAAGGGGTCGGACTACATTGGCGATCAGGACGCCATCGAATACATGTGTAAAACCGGCCCGGAAGCGATTCTGGAGCTGGATCATATGGGTCTGCCGTTCTCGCGCCTCGAAAATGGCACGATTTATCAGCGTCCGTTCGGCGGCCAGTCGAAAAACTTCGGCGGCGAGCAGGCGGCACGTACCGCTGCGGCGGCTGACCGTACCGGTCACGCCCTGCTGCACACCCTCTATCAGCAGAACCTGAAGAATCACACCACTATTTTCTCCGAGTGGTACGCGCTGGATCTGGTGAAAAACGCCGATGGCGCGGTGGTCGGTTGTACCGCCCTGTGTATCGAAACCGGTGAAGTGGTTTACTTCAAGGCTCGCGCCACCGTGCTGGCTACCGGCGGCGCCGGTCGTATCTACCAGTCCACCACCAATGCCCATATCAATACCGGCGACGGCGTTGGTATGGCGATCCGCGCCGGCGTGCCGGTGCAGGATATGGAAATGTGGCAGTTCCACCCGACCGGTATCGCCGGGGCGGGCGTTCTGGTGACAGAAGGCTGCCGTGGTGAAGGCGGCTACCTGCTGAACAAACACGGCGAACGTTTCATGGAACGTTATGCCCCGAATGCGAAAGACCTGGCGGGTCGCGACGTGGTGGCGCGTTCCATCATGATCGAAATCCGTGAAGGTCGCGGCTGCGATGGTCCGTGGGGCCCGCACGCCAAGCTGAAGCTCGATCACCTCGGTAAAGAAGTGCTGGAATCCCGCCTGCCGGGTATCCTGGAGCTCTCCCGCACCTTTGCCCACGTCGACCCGGTAAAAGAGCCGATTCCGGTTATCCCAACCTGCCACTATATGATGGGCGGTATTCCGACCAAAGTGAGCGGACAGGCGCTGACCGTCAACGAGCAGGGCGAAGATGTGGTTATTCCGGGACTGTTCGCGGTAGGCGAAATCGCCTGCGTATCGGTACACGGCGCGAACCGTCTGGGCGGCAACTCGCTGCTTGACCTGGTGGTCTTTGGCCGCGCGGTGGGTCTGCACCTGCAAGAGTCTATCGCCGAGCAGGGCGTACTGCGCGACGCGACGGATGAAGAGATCGACGCTTCTCTGGAACGTTTGAACCGCTGGAACGGCAACCGGAATGGTGAAGACCCGGTCGAAATCCGCAAAGCGCTGCAAGAGTGTATGCAGCATAACTTCTCGGTCTTCCGCGAAGGGGATGCAATGGCGAAGGGCCTTGAGCAGCTGAAAGCCATCCGCGAGCGTCTGAAAAACGCCCGCCTGGATGATACTTCCAGCGAGTTCAACACCCAGCGCGTTGAGTGCCTGGAGCTGGATAACCTGATGGAAACCGCTTACGCCACCGCGATGTCTGCGAACTACCGTACCGAAAGCCGCGGCGCGCATAGCCGCTTCGACTTCCCGGATCGTGATGATGAAAACTGGCTGTGCCATTCCCTGTATCTGCCAGAGTCGGAATCCATGACGCGTCGTAGCGTCAATATGGAACCGAAGCTGCGTCCGGCATTCCCGCCGAAGATTCGTACTTATTAATGCGGAGACAGGAATATGAAACTCGAGTTTTCAGTTTATCGTTATAACCCGGACGTAGACGATGCTCCGCGCATGCAGGATTACACCCTGGAAGCGGAAGAGGGTCGCGACATGATGCTGCTGGACGCGTTAATCCAGCTGAAAGAGAAAGACCCGTCGCTGTCGTTCCGCCGCTCCTGCCGTGAAGGGGTTTGTGGCTCCGACGGTCTGAACATGAACGGGAAAAATGGTCTGGCGTGCATCACGCCGATCTCCGCGCTGAATCAGCCGGGTAAGAAAATTGTTATCCGTCCGCTGCCAGGATTACCGGTTATCCGTGATTTGGTGGTAGACATGGGGCAATTCTATGCACAATATGAGAAGATTAAGCCTTACTTGTTGAATAATGGGCAAAATCCTCCGGCTCGCGAGCATCTGCAGTCGCCAGAGCAGCGTGAGAAACTCGATGGTTTGTACGAGTGTATTCTCTGCGCATGTTGTTCAACGTCTTGCCCGTCGTTCTGGTGGAACCCGGACAAGTTTATCGGCCCGGCCGGCCTGCTGGCCGCGTATCGCTTCCTGATCGACAGTCGCGATACCGAAACCAGCGAGCGCCTCGAAGGGCTGAGCGATGCTTTCAGCGTATTCCGCTGTCACAGCATTATGAACTGCGTCAGTGTGTGTCCTAAGGGGCTGAACCCGACGCGCGCCATCGGCCATATTAAGTCGATGCTGCTGCAGCGCAGTGCGTAAGTAACCCGGTCTGCCCCGGATGGCGCTAGCGCTTATCCGGGCTACCAAAAGCAGTCGCCCCGGCAGCGTTCGCGCCGCCGGGGATATAGCAGGAAACCTCTAAAAACTGCCACATTAATAGTAATAATCGAGATGTTCAGTGCGAGACAAGGCGCGAGCAGAACGAATCTCCGGGAGCATAGTGAACTATGTGACCGGAGTGAGTGAGGGTCGCAACACAGTCGCAGCCTGAACAAAGAAGATTATTAGACAGTTTTTAAAGGTTCCTTAGCGGACGAAACCACAACTCATCCGCAACAAGTGAACCCCGGCACGTACAACTTCTGTGCGTGGTAGTTTCTACGGCGAAATAAGCATATAAATGCTTAAGGGATCACGATGCAGAACGGCGCAATGAAAGCCTGGCTGGACTCTTCTTACCTCTCTGGTTCGAACCAGAGCTGGATAGAACAGCTCTATGAAGACTTCTTAACCGATCCTGACTCTGTTGACGCCAACTGGCGTTCTATGTTCCAGCAGTTACCTGGCACCGGAGTCAAACCGGATCAATTTCATTCCAAAACGCGTGATTATTTCCGCCGCCTGGCGAAGGATGCCTCGCGTTACACTTCTTCGATTTCCGACCCTGACACCAATGTGAAGCAGGTTAAAGTCCTGCAGCTCATCAACGCATACCGCTTCCGTGGTCACCAGCATGCGAATCTCGATCCGCTGGGACTGTGGCAGCAAGAGAGAGTGGCGGATCTCGATCCGGCTTACCACGATCTGACCGAGGCCGATTTCCAGGAGATCTATAACGTAGGTTCTTTTGCCATCGGTAAAGACACGATGAAGCTGGGCGATCTGATCTCTGCCCTGAAGCAAACCTATTGCGGCTCCATCGGCGCGGAATATATGCACATTACTTCTACCGAAGAAAAACGCTGGATCCAGCAGCGTATCGAGTCGGTAGCGGGCAAAGCGAGCTTTAGCGCCGAAGAGAAAAAACGCTTCCTGAGCGAGCTGACCGCGGCGGAAGGCCTCGAACGCTACCTCGGGGCGAAATTCCCGGGCGCGAAACGCTTCTCGCTGGAAGGCGGCGATGCGCTGATCCCGATGCTCAAAGAGATTATCCGCCACGCGGGTAAGAGCGGCACCCGCGAAGTGGTGCTGGGCATGGCGCACCGCGGTCGTCTGAACGTACTGGTCAACGTGCTGGGTAAAAAACCGCAGGACCTGTTCGACGAATTTGCCGGTAAACATAAAGAACACCTCGGTACCGGTGACGTGAAGTACCACATGGGCTTCTCGTCCGACATGGAAACCGAAGGCGGCCTGGTGCACCTGGCGCTGGCGTTTAACCCGTCGCACCTGGAAATCGTCAGCCCGGTGGTTATCGGCTCCGTACGCGCTCGCCTCGATCGTCTCGACGAACCGAGCAGCAACAAAGTTCTGCCGATCACCATTCACGGCGACGCCGCGGTCACCGGCCAGGGCGTGGTTCAGGAAACCCTGAACATGTCCAAAGCGCGCGGTTACGAAGTGGGCGGTACCGTACGCATCGTGATTAACAACCAGGTGGGATTCACCACGTCTAACCCGCTGGATGCGCGTTCTACCCCGTACTGCACCGACATCGGTAAGATGGTGCAGTCGCCGATTTTCCACGTCAACGCCGATGACCCGGAAGCGGTCGCTTTCGTGACCCGCCTGGCGCTGGATTTCCGTAATACCTTCAAACGCGATGTCTTCATTGACCTGGTGTGCTACCGCCGTCACGGCCACAACGAAGCCGACGAGCCGAGCGCAACCCAGCCGCTGATGTACCAGAAAATCAAAAAGCATCCGACCCCGCGCAAAATCTACGCTGACAAGCTGGAAGCCGATAAGGTCGCGACGCTGGAAGACGCTACCGAGCAGGTTAACCTCTACCGCGACGCGCTGGATGCCGGCGAATGCGTGGTGCAGGAGTGGCGTCCGATGAACATGCACTCCTTTACCTGGTCCCCGTACCTCAACCACGAGTGGGATGAGAGCTATCCGGACAAAGTTGAACCTAAGCGTCTGCAGGAGCTGGCGAAACGCATCAGTACGGTGCCGGAAGCCGTTGAGATGCAGTCGCGCGTCGCGAAAATCTATGGCGATCGTCAGGCAATGGCCGCCGGCGAGAAGCTGTTCGACTGGGGCGGCGCGGAAAACCTCGCCTACGCCACGCTGGTCGATGAAGGTATTTCGGTGCGTCTGTCCGGCGAAGACTCCGGGCGCGGGACCTTCTTCCACCGCCACGCGGTGATCCATAACCAGAAAAATGGTTCAACCTATACGCCGCTGCAGCACGTCCACAACGGTCAGGGCCATTTTAAAGTCTGGGACTCCGTGCTGTCGGAAGAAGCGGTCCTGGCGTTTGAATACGGCTATGCCACCGCAGAGCCGCGTACTCTGACCATCTGGGAAGCGCAGTTCGGCGACTTCGCCAACGGCGCGCAGGTGGTTATCGACCAGTTCATCAGCTCCGGCGAGCAGAAGTGGGGCCGTATGTGCGGTCTGGTGATGCTGCTGCCGCACGGCTACGAAGGCCAGGGGCCGGAGCACTCCTCCGCGCGTCTGGAACGCTATCTGCAGCTCTGCGCCGAGCAGAACATGCAGGTTTGCGTACCGTCCACGCCGGCGCAGGTTTACCATATGCTGCGTCGTCAGGCGCTGCGCGGTATGCGTCGCCCGCTGATCGTGATGTCGCCGAAATCGCTGCTGCGTCACCCGCTGGCGGTATCGAGTATGGACGAACTGGCTAACGGCACCTTCCAGCCGGCAATCGGTGAAATCGACGATCTCGACCCGAAAGCCGTGAAGCGTGTTGTGCTGTGCTCTGGTAAGGTTTATTACGACCTGCTGGAACAGCGCCGCAAGAAAGAGCAAAAAGATGTCGCTATCGTTCGCATAGAGCAGCTCTACCCGTTCCCGCACCAGGCGGTACAGGAAGCGCTGAAACCGTATGCGCACGTGCATGATTTTGTCTGGTGTCAGGAAGAACCGCTCAACCAGGGCGCGTGGTACTGCAGCCAGCATCACTTCCGTGAAGTGATTCCGTTTGGGGCCTCTCTGCGTTATGCAGGCCGCCCGGCCTCCGCCTCTCCGGCGGTAGGATACCTGTCCGTTCACCAGAAACAGCAACAAGATCTGGTCAATGACGCGCTGAACGTCGATTAATTAAAGGATACATAATGAGTAGCGTAGATATTCTGGTTCCCGACCTGCCTGAGTCCGTAGCTGACGCAACGGTTGCCACCTGGCATAAAAAACCGGGCGATGCGGTTGTTCGTGACGAAGTGCTGGTAGAAATCGAAACTGACAAAGTGGTACTGGAAGTACCGGCTTCAGCGGATGGCATTCTGGACGCGGTGATTGAAGACGAAGGCGCTACCGTGCTCTCTCGTCAGATCCTGGGCCGCCTGCGTGAAGGCAACAGCGCGGGCAAAGAGTCCGGTGCGAAAGCCGATGCCAAAGAGTCGACGCCGGCCCAGCGCCAGCAGGCTTCTCTGGAAGAACAAAACAACGATGCGCTGAGCCCGGCGATTCGCCGTCTTCTGGCGGAACACAGCCTCGACGCGGCGGCCATTAAAGGCACCGGCGTTGGCGGCCGCCTGACCCGTGAAGACGTGGAGAAGCATCTGGCGAGCGCTCCGGCTAAAGCTCAAGCCCCGGCGGCTGCGCCCGCTGCAGCTGCTCCGGCTCCGCAGCTGGGCCACCGCTCGGAAAAACGCGTGCCGATGACCCGTCTGCGCAAACGCGTTGCCGAGCGTCTGCTGGAAGCGAAAAACTCCACCGCCATGCTGACGACCTTCAACGAAGTCAACATGAAGCCGATTATGGATCTGCGTAAGCAGTACGGTGACGCGTTTGAAAAACGTCACGGTATCCGCCTGGGCTTCATGTCCTTCTACGTGAAGGCGGTCGTGGAAGCGCTGAAACGCTATCCGGAAGTGAACGCCTCTATCGATGGCGACGACGTGGTGTACCACAACTATTTCGACGTCAGCATGGCGGTCTCCACGCCTCGCGGCCTGGTCACCCCGGTTCTGCGCGACGTCGATCTGCTGGGCATGGCGGATATCGAGAAGAAAATTAAAGAGCTGGCAGTAAAAGGCCGCGACGGCAAGCTGACCGTAGACGACCTGACCGGCGGTAACTTCACCATTACCAACGGCGGCGTATTCGGTTCTCTGATGTCCACGCCGATCATCAACCCGCCGCAGAGCGCGATTCTGGGCATGCATGCCATTAAAGATCGTCCGATGGCGGTGAATGGTAAGGTGGAAATTCTGCCGATGATGTACCTGGCGCTCTCCTATGACCATCGTCTGATCGACGGACGTGAGTCGGTTGGCTACCTGGTTGCGATTAAAGAGCTGCTGGAAGACCCGACTCGTCTGCTGCTGGACGTGTAGTCAGCAAGAGTATGACCTACCGTAGGCCGGGTAAAGCGCGCGAGCGCCGTTATCAGGCCTACAGGTTTATAATTATTCCCTGAAGGATGGACTGAACACATGAACTTACATGAATATCAGGCAAAACAACTCTTTGCCCGCTATGGCTTACCGGCGCCGGTGGGTTATGCCTGTACTACTCCGCGTGAAGCAGAAGAAGCCGCTTCAAAAATCGGCGCGGGTCCGTGGGTAGTGAAATGTCAGGTTCACGCTGGTGGCCGCGGCAAAGCGGGCGGTGTGAAAGTAGTGAAGAGCAAAGAAGACATTCGCGCATTTGCTGAACACTGGCTGGGCAAACGCCTCGTCACCTATCAAACAGATGCGAACGGCCAGCCGGTTAACCAGATTCTTGTTGAAGCGGCGACCGATATTGATAAAGAGCTGTACCTGGGCGCGGTTGTTGACCGTAGCTCCCGTCGCGTGGTCTTTATGGCCTCTACCGAAGGCGGCGTGGAAATCGAAAAAGTAGCGGAAGAGACCCCGCACCTGATCCACAAAATCGCCATCGATCCGCTGGCGGGTCCGATGCCTTACCAGGGCCGCGAACTGGCGTTCAAACTGGGTCTGGAAGGTAAACAGGTTCAGCAGTTCACCAAAATCTTTATGGGCCTGGCGACCATTTTCCTTGAGCGCGACCTGGCGCTGATCGAAATCAACCCGCTGGTGATCACTAAGCAGGGCGACCTGATCTGTCTCGACGGTAAACTGGGCGCTGATGGCAACGCGCTGTTCCGCCAGCCGGATCTGCGCGAAATGCGCGACCAGTCGCAGGAAGACCCGCGCGAAGCTCAGGCGGCGCAGTGGGAGCTGAACTACGTCGCGCTGGACGGCAACATCGGCTGCATGGTGAACGGCGCGGGCCTGGCCATGGGCACCATGGACATCGTTAAGCTGCACGGCGGCGAACCGGCTAACTTCCTCGACGTTGGCGGCGGCGCAACCAAAGAGCGCGTCACCGAAGCGTTTAAAATCATCCTCTCTGACGACAACGTAAAAGCGGTTCTGGTTAACATTTTCGGCGGTATCGTACGCTGCGATCTGATTGCCGACGGCATCATCGGCGCGGTAGCCGAAGTGGGCGTTAACGTCCCGGTAGTGGTTCGTCTGGAAGGTAACAACGCCGAACTGGGCGCGAAGAAACTGGCTGACAGCGGCCTGAATATTATTGCAGCGAAAAGTCTGACGGATGCAGCTCAGCAGGTTGTTGCCGCAGTGGAGGGGAAATAATGTCCGTTTTAATTAATAAAGATACCAAGGTTATCTGCCAGGGCTTCACCGGTAGCCAGGGTACATTCCACTCTGAACAAGCCATCGCTTACGGTACGCAAATGGTTGGCGGCGTAACGCCGGGCAAAGGCGGCACCACCCATCTGGGCCTGCCGGTGTTCAACACCGTGCGCGAAGCGGTAGAAGCGACCGGCGCAACCGCATCCGTTATCTACGTTCCGGCGCCGTTCTGCAAAGACTCCATCCTGGAAGCTATCGATGCAGGCATTAAGCTGATTATCACCATCACCGAAGGCATCCCGACGCTGGATATGCTGACCGTGAAGGTGAAGCTGGATGAAGCGGGCGTGCGCATGATCGGGCCAAACTGCCCGGGCGTGATCACCCCAGGCGAATGCAAAATCGGCATCATGCCGGGCCACATTCACCAGCCGGGTAAAGTGGGCATCGTTTCCCGTTCCGGTACCCTGACCTATGAAGCGGTTAAGCAGACCACTGATTACGGCTTCGGCCAGTCCACCTGCGTGGGCATCGGCGGCGACCCGATCCCGGGCTCTAACTTCATCGATATCCTGAAGCTGTTCCAGGAAGATCCGCAGACCGAAGCGATCGTCATGATCGGTGAGATCGGCGGTAGCGCGGAAGAAGAAGCGGCCGCTTACATCAAAGATCACGTGACCAAACCGGTTGTCGGCTACATCGCCGGCGTGACCGCGCCGAAAGGCAAACGTATGGGACACGCGGGCGCCATCATTGCCGGTGGTAAAGGGACGGCGGATGAGAAATTCGCCGCGCTGGAAGCCGCTGGCGTGAAGACCGTTCGCAGCCTGGCCGATATCGGCGAAGCGCTGAAAACCGTAATTAAGTAATAAGTAAAAAAAACAGCCCTGACGTTCTGCATGGTTAAGGGCTGGTCCAATTTCGACATGGTTGGCCATCTGATGATGGCCTTTTTTTTGCCTGCCGTTGCGCCATCAGGCGTTACGCCGTTTTCGCCCGCGATTTCATGCCGTTTAATCATATTCATCTGCGCAAATGAGATTATTTTTTGCGTCCGGCATCATCCTTTTTATCCGCGCTATTCTGCATATTAAGTGCTTGCAAAAGGCGGTGGGGAATAATGTGGTGCGAAAGAAAAGGCATGAACAATGGGAGGGCTTTAGCTCGCTGGCAGCGCTTTTTTCGCGGGCTACCGGGCTGGAGACCACGGTGATTGAGGCAAATGACAATCGATTACCTGCTGGCTATGGTGGGTTAAATTTCTTTGCCTTACCGCTGATTCAGGACAATACATTATCCGGTTATATTATTTGCGACCATCATAACGCGACCGACAACCAGCATCGGGCGGCGGCGATAAGATTACTGCATTTTATCGTTAATAATATGTCTGCGATTGCAGAAAACAGGGAAGTGGACGAGAAACCGTTGCGGCATAAGAGAGAGTTTTATTATTCGCAAAAATCGTCGCATGAAATAAAACTGCTGTCGGCATTACGCTATATTGATGAGAATTTATATGGTGAGCTGTCTTTAGAGACCGTCGCCGCTCACGTTTGTTTAAGCGCAAATTATTTTAGTCGTTTTTTTAAAAAACGCCAGGGGATGAATTTTAAAGTCTGGGTTAATCAGCGCAAAATGCAGCGTGCCGGAGAACTGCTTGGCGATCCGTCATATTCGGTAGACAGCGTAGCGCGTAAGCTTCAGTTTGCGCAAACCAGCTACTTTTGTCGGGTGTTTCGCGCCGCTCATCGCACCAGCCCGCAGTCGTTCCGCGATCGGCATCTCGCAGCCGCTTCACGGTAAGTCGATTAGCCGCCGTTTTATCGTTAATACAGATTTTTCCTAGAGCGCTCATAATGTGTGGCCGATCGCGGAAAAATTTTCATTTATGCTCACCAGCGGGCAATTAAATTTCATCAGTCTCATCGACTGACTTCGCAAATAAACAAGTTAATGTGAAAAAATATTGACAACTTATTGCTGTTATTTGCATGGCAATCACATTGTTTAAATTGTGTTTATTGTAGTGCCTGGGTATTATTGGTTATTATTTGATCAATAACAGTGTGCATTTATCATGGAATAGATCAATGACATCTGAAGGTAAAATAAAATATAACACCCGGGGCTAATCTGATGTCCTTGCGCGCTTTTTTTATCTATTAAACAATTTTTTGCACGCCGTAAATGGAAGACGTTATGAGAGGAAAAATCCCCAAAACTGAATTACTGGTGACCTTTGAGGTTGTGGCTCGCCACGAAAGTTATACTCGAGCAGCGGAAGAGTTGGCTTTAACACAAAGCGCCGTGTTCCGACAGGTCACGGCGCTGGAGGATTTCCTCCATACGTCATTATTTAATCATGCTAAAAAAAGGATTTTTTTAAATGCGGCTGGCAAGCATTATTTGACTATCGTTAAGGAAACGCTTAACAAACTGGAACGTGATACCAACTCCATTATGACATGGCAACCGACGGTGCAGGTGCTTGAGCTGGCCGTCAATCCTACCTTTAGCACCCACTGGCTGATCCCCAACCTGCGCGAGTTTAATAAATTACATCCGGGCATTATCGTTAATATTCATTCGCTGGCTAATATTGGCGATTTTCTTAGCCGCGAGTACGATGCCGCCATTATGCGCGAGGATTTTTGCTCGCCGTGGGCGGAGGTTGAGTATCTGTTCGAAGAGGAAATTCTGCCGGTGTGCGGCTGCGGGCTGCTGTCCGAGCCCGGGCAGAAGCTGGCGGTCGAGGAGCTGCTGGGTGAGTTTCCGCTGCTGCATCAAAGCACGCGAATTCACGGCTGGCAGGAGTGGTTTGCGTTGTCGAATATCACCAGCCCGCAGATCAACATCGGTCCGCGTTTTGACCTGCTCTCAATGCTGATTGCGGCGGTGCGTTCGAACCTGGGGGTGGCGCTGCTGCCGCGTTTTGCCATTCAGCATGACCTGGATAGCGGTGAGATGGTGATCCCCTGCGATGTGCCGATTCGCACCGGCAACCGCTTCATTATGACGTGGCAGGAGGATAAAGCGGAATCCCGACATTTACAGGTATTCCGCGAGTGGCTGCTGCAAAAATCGGTGGTCTCGGCAGCCTGACGGCGCGTTGTCAGCGCCGCAGACGGCGGTGCCGGGCGCAAAGCGGCATCATTTCCCGGAGGCGATGCTGCGCATCTGTCCGGGCTACCGGCCCGCAGACGGCGGTGAACCCGTAGCCCGGGCAAGGCGCGTCGAGCGCCGCCCCCGGGAGCATAGCGCAGAGTGGCTGAGTTTCCCGGAGGCGATGCTGCGCATCTGTCCGGGCTACCGGCCCGCAGACGAATGTGAACCCGTAGCCCGGCTAAGCGCAGCGCGAGCCGGGTAAAACTACCAGTCGATTCCCACCTGCGCCTGAATACCGCTGTCAAAGGCGTGCTTCACCGGACGCAGCTCACTAACCGTATCGGCAAGCTCCAGCAGCCGGGCGTGGCAGCCGCGGCCGGTGACAATCACGTTCTGCCGCGGCGGACGATTCTCTATCGCCGCGATCACTTCCTGAGTATCCAGATAGTGATACGCCAGCATATAGGTAAGTTCATCCAGCACCACCAGATCGTAGCTCGGGTCGGCCAGCATGCGCTTGCTCTCCTGCCATACGGCCGACGCCGCCTCGATATCTGCCTCCCGGTTTTGCGTTTCCCAGGTAAAGCCGGTGCCCATAATGTGAAACTCAACGCCGAGCGGATGCAGCGTGTTGTACTCTCCATTATCCCACTGGCCTTTAATGAACTGGGCAGCACCGACGCGCTTACCGTGGCCGACGGCGCGCGTTGCCGTGCCGAAGGCGGCGGTGGATTTACCTTTGCCGTTGCCGGTGAAGACGATCAGAATGCCTTTTTGCTCCGTTGCCGCCGCCACGCGGGTAGCCACCTGCGTTTTCAGCTTCTGCTGGCGCTGACGATGGCGGTCGGGATTGCCTCGCGCGTGCATAAATGCTCCTTAGTGTCCTGCCGGACAGGTGGCGCAGCGGTGCTGCTGCTCGAACTGGCTAAAGAAGTTGTTGCCTTTGTCGTCAACCAGCACAAACGCGGGCAGATTTTCGACTTCCATCATCCATACCGCTTCCATGCCCAGCTCCGGATACTCCAGGCAGCGCAAACTTTTAACATACTGCTGCGCCAGCAGGGCCGCCGCGCCGCCGATGCTGCCGAGATTAAAGCCGCCGTGTTTATGGCAGGCCTCGGTCACCTGCTGGCTGCGGTTGCCTTTGGAAAGCATGATCAGACTGCCGCCCGCCGCCTGGAAAGCGTCAACATACCCATCCATGCGTCCGCCGGTGGTGGGGCCCAGCGAGCCGCAGGCCAGATTATTCGGCGTTTTCGCCGGGCCGGCGTAGTAGACAATATGCTTGCGCATATACTCCGGCATCGGTTCGCCGTTATCCAGACGCGCTTTGATTTGGGCATGGGCGATGTCGCGGGCGACGACAATCGGACCGCTCAGCGATAGCCGGGTGCCCACGGGCAGGGCTGACAGGTCGTGGAGGATGTCGCGCAGCGGCCGGTTCAGATCGAGCTGGACGGTCTGCGCCCCGTTTTCTATGCGCTGAGAATCAGGGATAAACTTGCCCGGGTTATGTTCCAGCTTCTCCAGCCAGATGCCGTGTTTGTTGATTTTGGCTTTGATGTTTCGGTCGGCGGAGCAGGAAAGCGCCATGGCGATAGGGCAGGAGCCGCCGTGCCGCGGCAGGCGAATCACGCGAATGTCGTGGGCGAAGTATTTGCCGCCGAACTGTGCGCCGATGCCGAACTCGCGGCTGGCTTTGAGCAGCGCCGCTTCCAGCGACGTATCGCGAAACGCCTGGCCCAGTTCGTTTCCGCTGGTGGGCAGATTGTCGTAATATTTTGTCGAAGCCAGCTTCGCCACCTTCAACGCCTGGTCCGCCGACAGGCCCCCCACGACAAAGGCGATGTGGTACGGCGGGCAGGCGGCGGTGCCCAGCGCCTTCATTTTTTCAATCAGGAAGGCGGTGAGTTTTTCCGGCTGCAGAATAGATTTTGTTTCCTGAAATAGCGCGGCTTTGTTCGCCGAACCGCCGCCTTTATTGACGAAGAGGAAGCGGTATTCACTGCCCGGCACCGCGCTGATATCAATCTGCGCGGGCAGGTTGGTCTCGGTGTTGACCTCGGTATACATATCAAGGGGGGCATTTTGCGAATAGCGTAAATTGTTTTCCTGAAAGGTGGTGTAGATGCCCTGACTCAGAGCTTCAGCGTCGTTGCCGCCGGTCCAGACGTTCTGGCCTTTGCTCGCGACGATGGTGGCGGTCCCGGTATCCTGGCAGTTTGGCAGCACGCCTTTTGCCGAGACTTCGGCGTTGCGCAGCAGCTGTAGCGCAACGTATTTATCGTTGCCGCTGGCCTGCGGGTCGTGCAGGATGCTGGCGATCTGCTTTAAGTGCCCGGCGCGCAGGAAAAACGACGCCTCATAAAATGCCTGCTGAGCCAGCAATGTTAACGCTTCCGGCGCAACCTTGATGACCTCTTCTCCATCTAACTCTGTCACCTTAACATGTTGATTCGTTAGCAGTTCATATTCGGTATTATCGTTGCTCTGAACAAAAAGTTCCTGCCAGACAAAGGGTTTCGACATTTTACTTCTCACTATTTCGCTAAAAAGAGATTGGCCCGCGTCGCATTCGCGACGTACTCGATGGTCTGCTGGGCGCGGACGCTGTTGCCGGCTGCATCCAGCGGAGGAGAGTAGACGGCGATAGCGTATTGCCCGGGAACGACGGCGACCATCCCGCCGCCAACGCCGGATTTTGCCGGGATACCGACGGTGTACAGCCATTTGCCGCTGCCGTCGTACAGCCCGGCGATCGCCATTTCCGCCAGCACCTGCGGGACATAGCTGGCGGTGAGCAGCTGCTTGCCGTTGAACGGTGATTTGCCATTGTTGGCGAGTACGGCCCCCATTTTGGCGAGCTGCTCAACGGTGATATCCACCGAACACTGACGGGTGTAGATTTCGACGGCTTCCTGAGGGTCGCCATAGAAGCTGCGGTATGAATTCATCAGCATCGCCAGCGCCTGGTTATGCTGATTGGTCTCCATTTCGGATTGAAATACCGGCTCGTTAACTCTCAGGGAGCTGTCGGCCCAGGCGTTGAGGTTGTTGAGAATGTTGTTCCAGCGGTCGGTTTTGTCTTTCGCCGCAATCAGGCTCACGGTGCTCATGGCGCCGGCGTTGACTAACGGGTTCTCCGGCGCGCCTTGCGTGAGCTCCACGGCTAAGCCGGAATTGAAGGGCAGGCCGGTCGCGTTCGCGCCGAGTTTATCCAGCACCTCCTGCGGCCCGCGCTGCTCCATCGCCAGCGCCAGGGTGAAAACTTTACTTAATGATTCCATCGGAAAGGTTTTTGTCACGTCGCCGGTCTGGTAAATTTTGCCTTCGACCGTCGCGAGCGTAATGGCGAAATTATTCGGGCTATAGCTCGCCAGGGCAGGGATATAGTCGGCGACTTTACCGTCGTGGTTACTCTTATATTTCTGATGCGCCTGCTCGATGATGCTGGCGTAGTCCGGCGCGCTTTGCGCCTGCGTGGCGGCGCTAAACAGTAAGCTGACGGTTAAGATGCAGGTGCCAAGAAATTTCACGTTCATGGTGTGTCCCGTTGGGATGATTGGAGGGAACCGGGCCGGACGTATCCGGCCTGGGGCTCATAGCCATTTTGCTGTCAGGACATCGCCACTTCGGACGTTTCGCTGGCAGGGCGCTCCTGCTCCGGTTTTTTGACCGGGGCGGTGCCGCGGCAGCCTTCTCCGTAATGCTCGCCTTCCCAACGGCCAACGATGGCGGCGCCCATGGCGTTACTCATCACGTTGCTGGCGGAGCGACCCATATCGAGGAACGGGTCGACGCCCATCAGCAGGATCAGGCCCGCTTCCGGAATGTTGAACTGGTTCAGCGTCGCGGCGATAACCACCATTGAGGCGCGCGGCACGCCCGCCATCCCTTTGGAGGTCAGCATCAGGATCAGCAGCATGGTGATCTGCTCGCCCATGCTGAGGTGGACGTTACAGGCCTGGGCGATAAACACCGTGGCGAACGAGCAGTAGGCCATGGAGCCGACCAGGTTAAAGGAGTAACCGATGGGCAGGACGAAGCTGGCTATTTTGGAAGAGACGCCGAATTTTTCCAGCTTATCGAGGGTGCCAGGGAAGGCGGCTTCTGAGCTGGATGTGGTGAAAGCCAGCAGCGCGGGCTCCAGGATCGCTTTGGTCAGACGGCCAATGCAAGGGCCGACAATCACCGTCGACAGGCCAATCAGGATTGCCCACAGCATGCCCAGCGTCAGGTAGAACTCACCCATAAAGATCCCGGCGCTGACCATCACGCCCAGACCGCGCTCGGCAATCAGCCCGGAGATGGCGGCGAAAACGGTCAGCGGCGCGAACAGCATGACGTACCCTGTGAGCTTCAGCATCACGTGGACCAGCGAATCGAGCACCTTCACGATGGGCTCGGCTTTTTCGCCGATCGCCGCCAGGCTGCAGCCGAGGAAAATAGAGAACACCACGATCTGCAGAATTTCGTTGCGCGCCATCGCATCAACGATGCTGGTGGGTACCGCGTGCGAGATAAACACTTTCAGGGTGAAGGGCTCGGACTGAACGGCGGCCACGGCTCCGGCATCGTGGGGGACAAAGTTGATGCCCGCGCCTGGCTGGAACAGATTGACGATCACCAGACCCAGCGCAATCGACAGCAGCGAGGCGCAAATAAACAGGAAAAAGGTTTTAGAGAATATGCGCCCGAGCGTTTTCGCATCGCCCATTTTGGCAATGCCGACCACCAGCGTTGATATTACCAGCGGGGCGATAATCATTTTTACCAGGCGTAAAAATATAGTGGTAAAAATGGAAATATCCTGCGCATAGGATTTTGCTGTATCTGCTGATGCCATATTATTAATGATCACCCCGGCAATCATGCCGAGTATCAGGCCTAATATGATCATTTTGGTTAAACTTATTTTTTTCATATTTACTCCATCGGAACAGGGTTAGTCGGTGAAGTGGTGTAGGGCGGCGTACGCCTGCGCCAGGTAGCAGCGCAGACGTACGCCTGTGGTGACCAACCGCATAAATTGTCTGGAATACAGTGATACAGCGAAATTCTGTACCCCAATGGATGTTGTTGTATTTTAGAAATTACAGGTCGAACTCAATACTTAATAACGGCGCATGCTGCTGAGCGCCATAAACATCATTGTCTCCGACGTTGCCGGAAATAATATCCCGCGGCATGACGATTTTTACCGCGTTGGCCGGATCGAACCAGATTATGCGATGAATAAAATCAGGCTTTACGTTATATAAGCCGGCAATAAGCTGCGGGGTTAATTGCTCAGAACGTTTGACCCGCTGATAATCTTCCCGGGTTTTAAATAAAATATCTAAAACCAGTTCATACGGTCCGGCGTTTTTGGAGCGGATCACCTGCGCCAGTGAGCATAGGGATTGTTTCATGCCTGAACTCCTTCTGGCGTCACCTGTTCGATATGGAAGTCAAAGCGCAGCGCGTCGCTGGCTTCGATCAGGTGATAGATTGAGAACTCATACACCGGACCGCTCTGAATATCAGAAGGCGAGAACGGGAAGGCGAGGTTGCCCGCGGTGGCAATGCGGTTTTCATAGCCGTAGTGCAGCAGGGTAGAGCGCACCAGCGAACAGACGCTGTTGGCGATATCCTGGGTTGGCGCAACGACATCAAGCAGGATGCCCAGTTCGTGCCCGGCGGTTTTCATCGGTTCGTGATTGCCCATCACGCCGTTCTTTCCATACAGATGGAAGGTCATGCGGATGCTGTCATCGTTCAGCGAGAGGTTGCGTGCGACGCTGGTCTGTACCTCTTCAAGAATATTATCGATTCCGGCAATCATGATCGGATCGCGCGTTCCGGCAATGGTCAGGCAGCGGAAGCCGACCCGCCGCGCGCCTTCCAGCTTCAGCGCGTACGGCGTCGCTTCATGACGAGAACCGCTGACGTAAACCTCGCCTTCGTTGACGGCTTTGAAGGTGCATCCTTTCAGGTTCAGCACGCCGCCCGGACCGGGCAGGAAATACGGATCGGACTTCTCGTACAGCGTATGCGCCGCCGCAGAGGTTTCGGTAAACTTACGCTTTGGATTAAACGCTTTCAGCGTAAAGCCGCTGTCGTCGATAATCCCCATGGCGCAGTCGGAACCGGAGCCTGGCGTGGCGGCAATGGCCGCGCATTCGAGGATCTTGCCGCAGTGCAGGGCGAGCCCCTCATCAAAGCCCTGCATAATCGGCAGCGCCGCGAAGCAGGCCGGATCGTACGCCCGGCCGCCAAGCACCACCTGGGCGCCGGCGGCGAGCGCCCGCTGAAAGGGTTCGATCCCCATCTGGGCGACGATATAGGTACTCTCTTCAATGGCCTCGTGGGTCAGTTCAGGCACAAAGTCCAGGGCGGTGATTTTGCCGTTATCCAGCGCCTGATGAACGATAGCTTTATCGACATCAGACGGGATCAGCGCCATGGAGAACGACAGTTTTTCTTCCTGCGCAATCTCATGGATAATCTGCCGACACCACTCCAGATGCGGCGCGGCGCCGGATCCTCCAGCGGTGCCGATCACCACCGGAATGTTGTTCTTCACCCCGGCGACGATCATATAGCGCAGATCGCGTTTCACCCCGGCCCGGTCGGTAAAAGGTTTGCCTGCCCCCAGATAGTGGGGGCCGGGATCGGATGAACCGGCGTCAACGGCAATCAGATCCGGCGATGCCTCCATAGCTTTACGAAAGCTCTCTTCCGGGAAGCCATAGCCGAGGATTGCCGTCGGCGATAAGATCTTAAAGGTACGAGCCATCTCTTAATCCTTAGTCTGCAACAGCGCGATGGTGCGGTTCATTTCGTTAAACACGATGTTAAGACCTTCGTCGAAGCCCATGCCCGGCTTGATCAGCATGCGCATCGGACGCGCGGCCAGCGCGACGTGAACGCAGGTGCGGGCGCTGATCTCGGTTTCGTTACAGGTACCGCCCTGATAGGCTTCCATCGCGTGTTTGTTGCAGTACAGCACCGCGTCCACGATGTTATGAATGCCGCCGAGATCCGGAGTTTTGATCTGCACCATGTGGCAGCTGCCGGCATCGGTAAAGTCAACGATATCCTGGTAGGTGTTACACCACTCGTCGGCGACAATTTTTACGCCGGAACCGAGGCGGGTCAGCTCTTTGGTAATGGCCGTGAGCATACGGATCTGGTCCGGTTTATTACCCGCATCCACCGGGCCTTCTATGTAGAGCGGCAGGCCCTGCGCCTCTTGCTCCAGGCTGGCGATATAGTCGGCGCAGCGAACCGGATCCATATCGAAAATCAGGCCGATGGTGCCGTACACGTCGATATGCAGCGTGGGGCGATAGCGGGGGCTGGTGCGCAGGCTTAAGATGCGGTCGGATAGCCAGCGGACATACTCACGCAGTTTTTCCCCTTTCAGACCCAGCTTCTCTTCGACGTTGTTAATCAGCGCATGCGGCAGGACGTCAACGCCTTTGAGGATCATTTTGTCCACGGCGATGTAGCGGTCGTCGCCGCTCTGACCAAATAACGGAATCGCTTCCGGTATGCAGGGCAGCTGCCATTCGTCGCAAACCACCTCCGCCTTCAGGCGGCCGCTGGCCAGCGCGGTGGCGTCGAGCAGCGCCTGGGAAAGACCGTAGCGGACGGCGGTATGCAGCAGATGACCGTCGATGCGCAGCTTGTCGAAGAAGCGGGCGTTCGGCAGGAAGGTATCGACATCGCGGCCCTCCAGCAGCGGTTTGATATGATCGTTGAGGAACGGGATAAAGTTCTCCGCCAGGAACAGCGGGTCGCGGCCTCCCGCGCCGGAGTACTGTACGGCGGCACAGTCACCGACCGCCACCGCGCCGTTTTCCAGAATCAGCTGGACGGATACGCATTCACCCGCCTGGCGTACCGAGGTGAAGCCTGGCGTTACCGGAGCACCGGTATAAATGAACCCATCATGACCCGCGCCGTTTTTAATCGCCTGCTGATCGTCAAAATAGAATGAAGAGTAGCCAGCGGTGAAAAGGGCCTGTTTAATTTTCATTATGGTCTTCCTATTAATTTACTGTGGGATACCGCGTTGATGTCATCAACAACCATCTGGAATGAGGGTTTGCGTCCTTCAAAATGCGCACGTTCAGCGACGTAATCGTGGTGCAGGGCGAGGATGTCCTTCGGCAGCGGAACCGCGCCGGCTTCAAGCACTCGAATGGCGCCGGCATTGTCGCGAACCGGCAAAATTTTGCCCGCGTTGCAGGATGCGGGGGCAAAAGGCACGTCCAGGACGCCCGCTTCAAAGGCCAGCACCGTACCGCGGGCGATGTCGCCGTTGCCCAGCTCGAACACTTTCTTCAGCACCGCGCGAACCTCGCTTTTTATCAGCTCCACTTCCTGCTCAACCGCGGCGCAGGGCGGGAACTTCTGATCGCTGACCATATTGAGCATCTGGCGGGATGCCCTCAGCCCCTGCGCGTTGGCCGCCGCGGTGGGAATACCGAACGCTTCATGCGGGCTCTTGGTGATCACTTTGGTGGCGCCGGACATCCCGGCTACCGCCGCGCCCCAGGAGATAATGGCAAAGGCTTTTGATTCATCTTCCGGAAAGCCGCCCATCCACTGGTGGAAGACGGTACTCAGCTCATAATCGTCGAATCCGTAATTGCCAAAGTATTCGTGGGAGAGTTCGCGAAGAGATTTAATCGCCGCGATGTCCTGGGTCAGGCTGCCGACCTGGCCGTAGCCGACGGTGATTGACTTGACGCCCTGTTCCAGCGCCAGCAGACCTTCGATAATGGCCACCGCGTGGGACATAAACGGTGGGATCAGGGTGCCGGTCAGCGGGCCGAACGGTTCGCGGTTAATACGAATGCCGTGTTCTTCATACAGGCCCATCAGGCGGTCGCAGTACTGCCAGTCGCGAATCGACTTCTCCAGAGTGACGCGCTTGGCGTAGGGAATGTTGTAGGAGATACCGCCGCCTTCGTAGCTGGTAAAGCCGCTGGCCATGGAGATTTCCGCCAGCAGGCGCGCGTCTGGCGTACCGTGACGTACCTGGACCGGTTTTTCCAGCGCTTCGGTCATCCGGCGGCAGGCGGCGACGCCGTGGTTAACCACCGGCAAACCATTCAGTTTGGAGGTTCCCGCCTCGATGGATTTCTGTATGCCGACCGCCGCTTCTTCGTAACGGTTGAGGCGGGTATAGGCATCGATGGTGCTGGGCAGCAGATCGCACTCTTCCTGCAGGGTTTTGAGCAGCGCAATATGTTCATCCATCAGCGCCACGCCCGCGCGCGGCTGGCTCAGGGTTTTACCCTCCTGGTCGGCCTTAAGCAGAGCGTGAGAAAAGCGTTTTTTCTCAGGAATGGTTTGCTGGTACTTCACGCCATCTTCGAAGTGCTCAACGTCCTTGCCGGTATGCCAGGTCTGCAATACCTGATGCCGCTCGGTCATGAATTCGTCGTGGGTTAATTTTTTATTTCGAAGTTCCATTCGTAGCTGCCTTCATTTATAGGGTTAAACAGTGAATGCTGGTGCGAGCGGCGAGCTCGGGGTAGAGCCTGGCAACGTTTGCCAGCAGCGGAAGCAGGCCTTTTGCATCGCGGTAATAATCAAACCGGGTTGGCAGGAGAATGCGTCTGCCGTCGTCATCCAGTTCGCGGTATTTCAGCCAGCGGTGGATGTCGAAGCCGCTGGCGCGGGAGAGCCATCCACCGGAACCGACGACTTTACGCACGGGGGTCAGATCGCGGCCCATCTGTAAATCGACGTTGCCCACGCAGGTGCAGACCTGCTTTTTGGTGCCCGCGTGGCGTTCGCTGGCGTAGCCGACGCACAGCCCGGCCAGCACGGTGTCGAAATATTTTTCTTCCTCATTGAGCGGCAGATAATCCGGCTGAGCGACCAGATGGCGCAGGTAGCGGTAAAAGGCCTCCTGACGCTGCGGCTGGTGGGCAAACACCACGTTCACCAGCTCCTGAGTACTTTCACCGACCACGACAGCTGAAACGCGCATGCCGAGATCGCCTTCTACCGTACGTTTAACAAACGGTTCCGGAACCCCGTGCAGAACGGTATCCGGAGAGAGCGTGTTGGCGCTGGCTGAGTAGACGTCGGTGGTGGCGCCGCCCATATCGATCAGCATGAACTCTTTCCACGCGCTGTCGTAATGGCTGATGGTTTTTACCAGCTCGTAGACGGTCCACGGCGTTGGCATCGGCTCTTCGCCGGTTTCCGCGACAATCACGTCCAGCCCTTTACCTTTGACGATTCGGGATAAGAAGACATCGCAAATCGCCTTGCGGGCAGCGTAGGGATTAGGGTGATCGAGATCGGGCAGAATGTTGTCTACCGTGGTCAAATCTTTGTGGCCAAGGATGGCCTGAACCTCGTCCTGAATATCCCGGTTTCCGGCATAGATAATGGCGCAGTCGAGCGTTGACTCCGCCAGCGCATGGGCGTTGGCCAGGCCGTAGCTCTCCTCGCCGCCGTCGGTTCCGCCGGTAAACAGCAGGATATCCGGCGGCGTGGCTTCCAGCGCCTGGATATCGTGGCGGTTGAGTTTGTAGGCGTAGTATTGGGCGATTTTGGCCCCCGCCGAGTGGGCGGTGACTTTTGCTGATTCCAGGGTGATGGACGGCACCAGACCCATCGCGGCAACGGCAAGACCGCCTTTTGCCGATGAAGAGTATTTCAGCGTGACGTCACCGCGGTGCAGCAACGGGCGCGCATCGGCAACGTTAAGCACCCGGTTCAGGCTGGCAAAAAAACCTTCCGCCAGGTGATGGGTAGTGGTCGGGGTCAGAACGTGGTTTACCAGCGTCAGCTCATCCCCCTCCTGTGCGAAGAGGGCCGCTTTGGTCCACGTCGAGCCGATATCGACAGAGACGGTTTGCATCAGATAGCCTCTTCCAGACACTGCTGTTCAACGCCGTGGCGCTGGTTGATATCGTTCGCCATCAGCCTGCAGACGTCTTCCAGATCGTGGCTTGGGGCAAAGACGCGATTGAAGCCCATCTCTTTGAATTTGGCCTCGACGTCGGCAAAATCATGCTTACCGACCACCAGGTTGCCGCCAACGTAAAGAAGAATATCGCCGTTACCGCGTTCGATGCAGCGTTCGCGCAGGCCCAGGCAGTCGATATCGCCGTGGCCGTAAATAGACGAGACAACGATGGCGTCCGCGCCGGTTTCGATAGCGGCATCGATATATTCATCCTGACTGACCATCACCCCCAGATTGATTACGCGAAAATCATGGGCAGTAAAAACGCGGTCCAGGACTTTGTTGCCTACTGCATGGCAGTCAGCACCAATGACGCCAATAACAAGTGTTGATTTCTTCATGGGTAATCCTCTGTAAGGCTGATGGTATAAAAATAAAAACGACTTTCTAATATTTGCAGCGTTGATGATGGCCGCCTGTTAATAGGGCTGGAGTGTCTGTGGTTCGAAGGGGGGAAGCAATTGATCTATTTTCAGAATATCTTTCAAAAAAATCTTGTTTTTGATTTTTATTTAAAAAATCCTTTTGTATCATGATGTTGTTAGTTTTTTTATTGTCTGGGGTTATTTCTGTTCAGATCTTTTTAATAAATAGATTGCGATGTTTGTGAGCAAGGTCTTATTTTATATTTTGCGTTTATTTTGCCTTTGATAATAAGCGGTAAATACAATTCTTTAAATTTTTCTGTGAGCATAGTAACGGAATTTATGTGCTGTTTTTTATATGCGTCACGGCGAATTTGTTAGATTAAAGATATAAAATGGTGATTTGTTTATTTAATATTTCATTTTTGTTGAATGGCGGAGTGGGGCAGGAGAGCAGCTGTCCGGGGTGGATAAAAGCGCAAGGGGGAAAGTCTGCTGCATAAAGAGCAGGGTGCGTTGCGTCACAAAACGACGAGAAAGAGAATGTACGCCGCATTTACTTGATAATGAGATAGTTACGCATCTGTGTTAATTGAAAGTAAACGCAATGATAAATGTAATAAGCAAAAAAATTTAGGGCATTAACTTGATAAAAAAAATCTGTGAGCTACACGACATTGTCAGCTGATGCCCGGATTAATGCGCCCAGCGCTCATCCCATTAAATTCCCCTCCGCGGCGAAATAAATGGACTATCATTTTCAGTAACCGTTGATACTCTTGAAAAACATATTGTTAACCTAGTGTTTACCTGTACGGTACACGGTATACATAATTAACATTTAAAATGAAAATTGATTTAAATCAATGTTTAAAACTTGGAAAAGGTCGCGAAATGGAGTTAAATTGTCGCTGATCAAATTGACCGAAATCTGGTATTTTCGCTATAAATTGATCGCTGTCGAAAACTGCAAATTTATCACAATAAAAACCTATTTATTGTAAGGGTTTTGCAGCGTAATATAATCACGGGATCAATTTGGGTGTTTTGTTAACATGTTTGTAACTTCTCATTACTATCGTTTTCTTGCATGAGAAAACGGGCGTGACGAGAAGAAGCAAATAAATTTGTATTGGGGCATGCGTGTGACCCTTTCTAACGGGGTTCACTCTCGGAGTCTTCATGCGATGAGCAAGGAGTCATGATGTTAGATATAGTCGAACTGTCGCGCTTACAGTTTGCCTTGACCGCGATGTACCACTTCCTGTTTGTGCCGCTGACGCTAGGTATGGCGTTCCTGCTGGCCATCATGGAAACGGTCTACGTCCTTTCCGGCAAACAGATTTATAAAGATATGACCAAGTTCTGGGGCAAGTTGTTTGGTATCAACTTCGCGCTGGGTGTGGCAACCGGTCTGACCATGGAGTTCCAGTTCGGGACTAACTGGTCTTACTACTCTCACTATGTGGGCGATATCTTCGGTGCGCCGCTGGCCATTGAAGGTTTGATGGCCTTCTTCCTCGAATCTACCTTTGTCGGTCTGTTCTTCTTCGGTTGGGATCGTCTGGGCAAAGTTCAGCACATGGCCGTGACCTGGCTGGTGGCGCTGGGCTCCAACCTGTCGGCGCTGTGGATCCTCGTCGCTAACGGCTGGATGCAGAACCCGATTGCGTCGGACTTCAACTTTGAAACCATGCGTATGGAGATGGTCAGCTTCTCTGAGCTGGTCCTGAACCCGGTTGCTCAGGTTAAGTTCGTTCATACCGTGGCGTCAGGCTACGTGACCGGCGCGATGTTCATTCTTGCCATCAGCTCCTGGTATATGCTCAAAGGCCGCGACTTCGCTTTTGCCAAGCGCTCCTTCGCTATCGCAGCCAGCTTCGGTATGGCGGCGATTCTCTCCGTTATCGTTCTCGGTGATGAATCCGGCTACGAAATGGGCGACGTGCAGAAAACCAAACTGGCGGCTATCGAAGCTGAATGGGAAACTCAGCCTGCTCCGGCGGCCTTTACCCTGTTTGGTATTCCCGATCAGAAGGCGCAGGAGAACCGCTTCGCGATTCAAATTCCTTACGCGCTGGGCATCATTGCGACTCGATCCGTGGATAAACAGGTTACCGGCCTGAAAGACCTCATGGTTCAGCACGAAGAGCGTATCCGTAACGGGATGAAAGCTTACGCGCTGCTGGAACAGCTGCGTGCCGGTTCAACCGACCAGGCCGTGCGCGATCGCTTTAACGACGTGAAGAAAGATCTGGGCTACGGTCTGCTGCTGAAACGCTATACCGACAACGTCTCTGACGCGACGGAAGAGCAGATTGCTCTGGCGACCAAGGACTCTATTCCTGCCGTGGCGCCGCTCTACTTCGCCTTCCGTATCATGGTAGCGTGCGGCGTGCTGATGCTGTTGATTATCGGCGCCTCCTTCTGGAGCGTGATTCGCAACCGCATCGGTGAGAAAAAATGGCTGCTGCGCGCCGCGTTCTATGGCCTGCCGCTGCCGTGGATTGCCGTTGAATCGGGTTGGTTTGTCGCCGAATATGGCCGTCAGCCGTGGGCTATTGGTGAGGTGCTGCCGACGGCCGTCGCGAACTCGTCGCTGACCGCGGGCGACCTGATCTTCTCTATGGTGCTGATTTGTGGCCTGTACACGCTGTTCCTGGTGGCTGAACTGTTCCTCATGTTCAAGTTTGCCCGTAAAGGACCAAGCAGCCTGAAAACCGGTCGCTATCACTTTGAACAGTCCTCTGCGGCTATTCAGTCGGCACGCTAAGACAGGAGTCGTCAAATGATCGATTATGAAGTATTGCGTTTTATCTGGTGGCTGCTGATCGGCATTTTGCTTATTGGTTTTGCCGTCGCCGATGGCTTCGACATGGGGGTGGGGATGCTCACCCGTTTCCTCGGTCGTAACGACACCGAGCGTCGAATTATGATTAACGCCATTGCCCCGCACTGGGACGGAAACCAGGTGTGGCTGATCACCGCCGGCGGCGCGCTGTTTGCCGCCTGGCCGATGGTCTACGCCGCCGCGTTTTCCGGCTTCTATGTGGCCATGATCCTGGTGCTGGCCTCTTTATTCTTCCGTCCGGTGGGTTTCGACTACCGCTCGAAGATTGAGGATAACCGCTGGCGTAACATGTGGGACTGGGGCATCTTCGTCGGCAGCTTCGTGCCGCCGCTGGTGATTGGCGTGGCGTTCGGCAACCTGCTGCAGGGCGTTCCGTTCCACGTTGATGAATATCTGCGCCTGTACTACACCGGTAACTTCTTCCAGCTGCTGAATCCGTTTGGCCTGCTGGCCGGTATTGTTAGCGTGGCGATGATCCTGACGCAGGGCGCGACCTATCTGCAGATGCGTACCGTGGGTGAACTGCACCTGCGCACCCGCTCCGTGTCTACGGTGGCGGCGCTGGTGACGCTGGTCTGCTTCGCGCTGGCGGGCGTTTGGGTCTACTACGGTATCGACGGTTATGTGGTGAAATCGGTGATGGATCATACCGGCCCGTCTAACCCGCTGACCAAAGAAGTCGCGCGTGAAGCCGGCGCGTGGATGGTGAACTTTAATAACATGCCGGCGCTGTGGGCGATTCCTGCTCTGGGCGTGGCGCTGCCGCTGCTGACCGTCATCTCGACAAAAGCGGATAAAGGCGCATGGGCGTTTCTGTTCTCCTCGCTGACGCTGGCGTGCATCATTCTGACTGCCGGTATCGCCATGTTCCCGTTCATTATGCCATCAAGCACGGCGATGAACGCGAGCCTGACCATGTGGGATGCGACCTCCAGCCAGCTGACGCTGAACCTGATGACTTACGTGGCGATTGTCTTCGTACCGATTATTCTGGCCTACACCGCCTGGTGTTACTGGAAAATGTTCGGTCGCATCACTCGCGAAGACATCGAAAAGAACACCCACTCGCTGTACTAAGGTAAGGAGCTATATATGTGGTATTTCGCATGGATTTTGGGAACGCTTCTTGCCTGTGCTTTTGGGGTGATTACCGCGCTGGCGCTTGAGCACGTGGAAGCCACCAAAGCAGGTAAAGAAGAACACTGATGAGTATTATCGCGACTCTTTACGCGATAATGGACAAGCGCCCGTTAAGGGCGCTTTCCTTATTGATGGCGCTGGCGCTAGCGGGCTGCATCTTCTGGGATCCGTCGCGCTTTGCGGCCAAAACCAGCGAGCTGGAAATCTGGCACGGCTTCCTGCTGATGTGGGCGGTTTGTACCGGCGTTATCCACGGCGTGGGCTTCCGCCCGCGCGCCATTCACTGGCAGGGAATTTTTTGTCCGCTTATCGCTGATATTGTGCTCGTTTTGGGCCTGTTCTTTTTCTTCTTTTGAATAAGAAATCTCTGTTAACCATATGGGCTTGCATAAGCCCATAAAAATTTACTCCTCGTTTACTTTCCCCCATTCCAAACCACGATTCCCGCGCGTATAGTAGCGAAGTTTGAAAGCACTAACCTTTTGTTGCATTACCGGGATGTAAAGTGAATACAACGCTGTTTCGATGGCCGGTTCGGGTCTATTACGAAGACACCGACGCCGGTGGTGTGGTTTACCACGCCAGCTACGTCGCTTTCTATGAAAGAGCACGCACAGAGATGCTGCGCCATCATCACTTCAGCCAACAGGTTTTGCTGGCTGAACGAGTTGCCTTTGTGGTTCGCAAAATGACGCTGGAGTATTTTGCGCCCGCCAGACTCGACGACATGCTCGAAATCCAGACGGAGATAACCTCAATGCGAGGAGCTACCCTGGTTTTCACGCAGCGAATCGTCAACGCCGAGAACGTCGTTTTGAATGAAGCTGAGGTTCTTATCGTGTGCGTTGATCCACTCTTAATGAAGCCTCGTGCGCTTCCCAAGTCTATTGTCGCGGAGTTTAAGCAGTGACTGAGATGAATATCCTTGATTTGTTCCTGAAGGCGAGCCTTCTGGTTAAACTTATCATGTTGATTTTAGTTTGTTTTTCCATCGCCTCCTGGGCCATCATTATTCAGAGAACGCGTATCCTCAATTCGGCGTCACGTGAGGCCGAAGCGTTTGAAGATAAGTTCTGGTCCGGTATCGAGCTTTCTCGTTTGTACCAGGAAAGCCAGGGTCGTCGCGATAATCTGACCGGTTCGGAACAAATCTTCTACAGCGGCTTCAAAGAGTTTGCGCGTCTGCATCGTGCGAACAGCCATGCGCCGGAAGCGATTGTCGAAGGGGCGTCGCGCGCCATGCGTATTTCGATGAACCGCGAGCTGGAAACCCTGGAAACCCACATCCCGTTCCTCGGTACGGTGGGTTCTATCAGCCCATATATCGGTCTGTTTGGTACCGTATGGGGGATCATGCATGCCTTTATCGCGCTGGGCGCGGTAAAACAGGCGACGCTGCAAATGGTTGCGCCGGGTATCGCAGAAGCGCTCATCGCGACGGCAATTGGTCTTTTTGCCGCTATCCCGGCGGTTATGGCCTATAACCGTCTGAACCAGCGCGTGAACAAACTTGAGCTGAACTACGACAACTTTATGGAAGAGTTCACCGCCATTCTGCACCGTCAGGCGTTTACCAGCAGCGAAAGCAATAAGGGGTAAGCCATGGCCAGAGCACGTGGACGCGGACGTCGCGAACTGAAGTCCGAGATCAACATCGTTCCGCTGCTGGATGTCCTGTTGGTGCTGTTGCTGATCTTTATGGCGACAGCGCCGATCATTACGCAGAGCGTAGAGGTCGACCTACCGGACGCAACGGAGTCGCAGGCGGTGAAAAGCAACGATGAGCCGCCGGTGATCGTTGAAGTCTCCGGCGTCGGGCAGTACAGCGTGAAAGTTGGCCCGGAAACGTTATCGCAGCTGCCGCCGGAACAGGTTATTGCGGAAGCCAGGCGTCGACTTGAGGCGAATGAGAAAACGGTGTTCCTGATCGGCGGTGCTAAAGAGGTGCCATACGATGAGATTATTAAAGCGCTTAACCTGTTGCACAGCGCAGGGGTTAAATCGGTTGGCTTGATGACCAAGCCGATCTAATCGCTCGCAATATGCACGCCCGCCAGCACGTCGGCTTTGGGACAACAGCGTCTCGTGGCCGACGTCATATAACGGGAACAGGCGAACAGTTTTTGGGAACCGATAGTGTCAAAGGCAACCGAACAAAACGACAAGCTTAAACGAGCGATCATAGTATCAGTCGCGCTGCACATCGTATTGATAGCGCTGCTGATCTGGAGTTCGTTTGACGAGCATCTGGATGCTTCTGCCGGGGGTGGCGGAGGTTCCTCTATCGATGCGGTAATGGTCGATCCGGGGGCGGTTGTGAAGAATTATGACCGCCAACAGCAGCAGCAGGCCAGCGCCCGCCGCGCCGCCGAGCAGCGTGAAAAGCAGGCTCAGCAGCAGGCGGAAGAGCTACGTGAAAAACAGGCCGCCGAGCAGGAACGGCTGAAACAGCTGGAACAGGATCGTCTACAGGCGCAGGAAGCGGCTAAAGAGGCGAAAGAACAGCAGAAACAGGCGGAAGAAGCCGCGGCGAAAGCCGCCGCAGCGGCCAAAGCCAAAGCGGACGCACAGGCGAAAGAGGCGCAGGAAGCTGCCGCCAAAGCCGCCGCTGACGCGAAAGCGAAGGCCGATGCGCAGGCGAAAGCAGCCGAAGCCGCTGCGGCGAAAGCGGCGGCGGATGCGAAGAAACAGGCGGAAGCAGAAGCCGCGAAAGCGGCCGCGGACGCGCAGAAAAAAGCCGAAGCGGATGCAGCGAAGAAAGCTCAGCAGGAAGCCGAGAAGAAAGCGCAGCAGCAGGCAGAGAAAAAAGCGCAGCAGGAAGCGGCGAAACAGGCCGCTGCTGAAAAAGCCGCCGCCGAAAAAGCGGCAGAAAAAGCCGCCGCGCAGAAAGCCGCTGCTGAGAAAGCGGCAGCCGAGAAAGCCGCCGCAGCGGAAAAAGCCGCCGCCGAGAAAGCCGCGGCAGCCAAAGCTGCAGCAGCAGAGAAGGCCGCCGCAGACAAAGCGGCGAAAGCCGCCGCCGCTAAGGCAGCAGCCGCGAAGAAAGCCGCTGCGGCCAAAGAGGCCAACGGCGTGGACGATCTGCTCGGCGACCTGAGCTCCGGTAAGAATGCGCCGAAAGGTAATACCAGCGGTAGCGCTGGGGGTTCATCTCCTGCTAAAGGAAGTAAGCAGGGGCAGGGTGGTGCATCCCAGGCTGAGATTAACAGCTATATTTCACAGGTGCAGGCTGCGATTAAAGGTCATCTCTATGACTGGGATACCTACAAGGGGAAAACCTGTACTTTACGTGTGAATCTGGCTCAGGATGGAACGCTGTTAAGTGTGAAATCGGAAGGCGGCGATCCGGCGTTCTGTCAGCAAATGCTGGCGGCAACGAGCCGGATGACGAAGTTCCCTAAACCGCCGTCGCAGGCTGTTTATGAAACATTCAAAAATGCGCCACTGGACTTCAAACCTCAGTGATAGTTTTCCCCGTTTATACGGGGAAAACAAACGTCGGTAGGCCCAGGGTTTTGGTAGTTTTGTGTATTTGAGTTTGTTAACATTCTGCTAAATTATCGTGGGCTTTTCGCCTGGATAAGGGAGATATGATGAAGCAGGCATTACGAGTAGCATTTGGTTTTTTAATGCTGTGGGCGGCAGTGCTGCACGCAGAAGTACGCATCGAGATTACCCAAGGGGTCGACTCGGCACGCCCAATCGGCGTTGTGCCGTTCCAGTGGGCGGGGCAGGGTGCTGCTCCGGAAGATGTGGGCGGTATCGTGGCGGCTGACCTGCGCAACAGCGGCAAGTTTAATCCGCTCGATCGCTCGCGTCTGCCTCAGCAGCCGGGTAGCGCTCAGGAAGTACAGCCGGCGGCATGGTCTGCGCTGGGCGTTGACGCCGTCGTGGTTGGTCAGGTGACGCAAAACCCTGACGGTTCCTACAACGTGGCGTATCAGCTGGTTGATACCGGCGGCGCGCCGGGTACCGTGCTTGCGCAGAACTCCTTTAAAGTCACGAAACAGTATCTGCGCTATGCCGCGCATGCTGCCAGCGACGCCGTATTTGAGAAGCTGACCGGTATTAAGGGCGCCTTCCGTACCCGTATCGCCTACGTGGTACAGACCAACGGCGGTCAGTTCCCGTACGAGCTGCGCGTGTCCGACTACGACGGCTACAATCAGTTCCTCGTTCACCGTTCAACCCAGCCGCTGATGTCTCCGGCATGGTCTCCGGACGGCGCGAAGCTGGCCTACGTGACCTTTGAAAGCGGACGCTCTGCGCTGGTTGTGCAGACGCTGGCTAACGGCTCCGTTCGTCAGATTGCTTCGTTCCCGCAGCATAACGGCGCGCCGGCGTTCTCGCCGGACGGCAGCAAACTGGCTTTCGCTCTGTCGAAAACCGGTAGCCTGAACCTGTACGTGATGGACCTGGGATCTGGCCAGATTCGTCAGGTGACCAACGGTCGCAGCAATAACACCGAACCAAGCTGGTTCCCGGATAGCCAGAACCTGGCCTTTACTTCCGACCAGGCCGGTCGTCCGCAGGTGTATAAAGTCAATATTAATGGCGGCACGCCGCAGCGTATTACCTGGGAAGGTTCACAAAACCAGGACGCTGACGTGAGCGCTGATGGTAAAACTATGGTAATGGTAAGCTCGGCCGGTGGTCAGCAGCACATTGCCAAACAAGATCTGGAAGCGGGTGGTGTGCAGGTTCTGTCATCAACGTTTTTAGATGAAACGCCAAGTCTGGCACCTAACGGCACTATGGTAATCTACAGCTCTTCTCAGGGGATGGGATCCGTGCTGAATCTGGTTTCTACAGATGGGCGTTTCAAAGCGCGTCTTCCGGCAACTGATGGACAGGTAAAATCACCTGCCTGGTCGCCGTATCTGTGATAATAAATAATTGATTATTAAAGGAATCAAAGAAATGCAACTGAACAAAGTGCTGAAAGGGCTGTTGATCGCTCTGCCGGTTATGGCAATCGCGGCGTGTTCTTCTAACAAGAACGCCAGCAACGACCAGAGCGGTGAAGGCATGCTGGGTGCCGGCACTGGTATGGACGGTAACGCTAACGGCGGCAACATGTCTTCCGAAGAGCAGGCTCGTCTGCAGATGCAACAGCTGCAGCAGAACAATATCGTTTACTTCGATCTGGACAAATACGATATCCGTTCTGACTTCGCTGCAATGCTGGACGCGCACGCAAACTTCCTGCGCAGCAACCCGTCCTACAAAGTGACCGTAGAAGGTCATGCGGATGAGCGTGGTACGCCGGAATACAACATCGCTCTGGGTGAGCGTCGTGCTAACGCCGTTAAGATGTATCTGCAGGGCAAAGGTGTTTCTGCTGACCAGATCTCCATCGTTTCTTACGGTAAAGAAAAACCTGCAGTACTGGGCCACGACGAAGCGGCTTACGCCAAAAACCGTCGCGCCGTACTGGTTTACTAAGAGAATTGCATGAGCAGTAACTTCAGACATCATCTATTGAGTCTGTCGTTACTGGTTGGCATAGCGGCCCCCTGGGCCGCTTTTGCTCAGGCGCCAATCAGTAGTGTCGGCTCAGGCTCGGTCGAAGACCGCGTCACTCAACTCGAGCGTATTTCCAATGCGCACAGCCAGCTTTTAACCCAACTCCAGCAACAACTCTCCGATAATCAGTCCGATATTGATTCCCTGCGCGGTCAAATTCAGGAAAGCCAGTATCAGCTGAATCAGGTTGTTGAGCGCCAGAAACAGATCCTGTTGCAGATCGACGGTCTGAGCAGCGGTGGCGGCGCAGCGGGAGCGCAAACCCAGACGCCAGCGGGCGATCAGGGCGCTGCGGCTAGCGGGACGGCGCCAGCGGCCTCGTCAGGCGCCCCGGCGCAGACCGGTGATGCCAATACCGATTACAACGCGGCTATCGCGCTGGTGAAGGATCCCTCTCGCCAGGACGATGCGATGGCGGCTTTCCAGAACTTCGTCAAAAAGTACCCCGATTCAACGTATCAGCCGAACGCCAACTACTGGCTCGGTCAGCTGAATTACAACAAGGGTAAAAAGGACGATGCGGCGTACTATTTCGCTTCCGTGGTGAAAAACTACCCTAAATCCCCGAAGGCGCCCGACGCGATGTTTAAAGTCGGCGTGATCATGCAGGACAAAGGCGATACCGCAAAAGCGAAGGCGGTTTACCAGCAGGTGGTCAGTAAATTTCCTGGCACCGACGGGGCCAAACAAGCGCAAAAACGCCTTAACGCACTCGGATGATTATGGCATGACCAGAAATCGCATCATTTCTGGTCTTGTCGCGTGAATCCTAAGCAGTTAAGCAATCTTTATCTAAATTGTTGTTGCGCTGAATTCTGAAATCAGTAATATATGCCGCCGTTGCCAAGGGATATCGAACAAGCCCAAAGCGGCGAAAATAGTGGGTCGTTAGCTCAGTTGGTAGAGCAGTTGACTTTTAATCAATTGGTCGCAGGTTCGAATCCTGCACGACCCACCAATCGTTCTGGTGGAACGCGATAGTAAAACGTGAAGGATAACGTTGCGTCAGCAACGGCCCGTAGGGCGAGGCGAAGCCGAGTCATCCTGCACGACCCACCGTTAAAGATGTATCCAGCGTAGTATCGGGTGATTAGCTCAGCTGGGAGAGCACCTCCCTTACAAGGAGGGGGTCGGCGGTTCGATCCCGTCATCACCCACCACTCGGGTCGTTAGCTCAGTTGGTAGAGCAGTTGACTTTTAATCAATTGGTCGCAGG